>NZ_JARFXU020000010.1:0-55804 GCF_029581595.2 Arthrobacter sp. NQ7
TGCTCAGCCCGCCGATGGACTCGGCGGCCAGCACGAGCATGACCCACGCCGTGCCGCTGGGGAAGACGAACTTCGCGTTCGACCGCAGCAGTTCGACTGCTGCGGGGATCGCCGTCTCCCTGACCACAGACGACAGCAGCTCGTCAGGCTTCTTCTTCCGCTCCTTGTTCCGGCTTCCCGCAGCCGTGCCCAGAATGCCCATTGGTGTCGATCCCTTCGATGATGAAACGCAGTTCGCCTGGTATATGAGTATCCTATCGCCTATGAGTCGATAGGTGCAATGATAGGCAATCCGACACGACGCCGAATGGCCCGCAATGGCCGCTGGCGCAGATCAGCGCACGGCGCTCACCTCGATGCACGCATCGGAGGTGAGCATGTCCTTGTGGTCGCTCGCCAACTCGCCGACGACGTCGATCCGGATCCGCCGCTCAGAGGGATGCTCGTTGATGAACGTCGCCACTCCGGTGGTGACCTCGTCGGTCATCTTCGCCACCGCGCCACGGGCACCGCCGGCATTGGAGTCGGTGTCGCCCTTGTCGTCGATGAGGTACTGCAGGACCCTCTGGTCGATGTCCACCCGCACGTTGTGCTTGATGAGGACCTCCTGCACCATGTGTCGCAGCTTGTTGCGCACGATCTTGCGCTGCGTGTCCTCCGAGAGCGGCTGGAACGGGACGATGGCGTCGATACGGCCCAGCAGCTCGGGCGGGAAGCGGTTATCCGCCGAGGTTTCGGTGATCGAGCGGCGGATGAGCTTGTCGTACTTCAGCAGCTGCTCGCCCGAGCCCGTGTCGTCGGCCGCATACTGCGCGATGGTCTTGTAAATCTCCGAGCCTGCGTTCGTCGTCATGACGATGTAGGTGTTCAGGAAGCTGACCTCGCGGTTGTTGTCGTCGGAGAGCCGGCCGTCGTCGAGCACCTGCAGCAGCAGGCGGGTGACCATCGCCGAGGCCTTTTCGACCTCGTCGAACAGCAGTACGGCGTGCGAGAGGTCCCAGACCCGCTTCGTCAGCTCGGAGCGGAACAGGTCCATCGAGGAGTCCTGGGCGTACTCGGACATGTCGAAGCGGATCAGGTGGCGCTGGTCGTCACCGAAGAGCAGCCGTGCCAGCTGCTTGGCAAGCTCGGTCTTACCCACGCCGGTCGACCCCGTGAACAGCAGCGAGGCCTCCGGCCGGCCCTTGTCGTTCAGGTCCGCGACCGACAGCTGCAGCCGCCGCGCGACCGCACGCGTGGCCAGGTCCTGGCTGAACACCTTCGAGTCCAGCTGCTCCTTGATCTTCGCGCCGTCGACCTTGAAGGCAACGTTGACGCCCAGAGACTCCTGGAGCACGTCCGAGAGCAGATCGCGGTCCAGCGCCCGCTTGGTGAGGCGGTGCCAGCCAACCATGCTGTCCAGCACCAGGATCGACTTGCGCGGCTGCGAGCTCGCCGGCATGTAGCGCTCGGTGTACTCATAGATCTGCCGGTAGATGTGGTCGTCGTAGAACTGGTCGGCGACGTCGTAGTGCTCGGCCATGCCCTGCAGAATCCGGATCGTCGTCTCCTGGTCCGGCGGCGTCAGGTTGATGCGCTGCAGCCGTTCAACCAGCGGCTGATTCGGCGCAATGTGCCTGTGGAACTCGTCATAGGTCGTCGCGGCGATGATTCGGATGCCGCGTGCCCCGGAGGCGGCCAGCACCGGCTTGATCGCCTCAACCGCAGCATCGGAAAGCTGGATGATCTGGTGGAACTCGTCGATGAACAGGACCAGCTCCTGCTTCTCGTCCGCCACGAAGTGCTCGGCCTCGTCGAAGAAGCCCTTGAGCATGGCGGCCATGCGGTCCGAGTCACCGGCCTCGGAGATCATCCGGGACGGATCGACCTCGAGATAGAGCCGCTCGGCGTCAGCGGCCATCGTGGCCTGGACGAGAGCGGTCTTACCCGTACCTGCCTCGGCCAGGAGCAGGGCGTTGCACAGCTCCGGCCTGCTCATCGAGGCCAGCAGCTGGAGCTTCTCGTGCTCGCGGCCGACGATCTCGCGCTCGGCCCTCTTGAGCGGGTCCGACAGCTTCGACAGGAGCGGATAGCCCTCATTCAGGTGCACTTCATGGAACATGCCGTGGAAGACCTCTCGCCAAGACTTGAATTCATTTGATAGATCAGTCGAAAGTCTATCATGACACCATTCGGCTCGACTGTGATAGGACAGTGAAAGGCCCCCAGACTCATATCCGGGGGCCTCCTGGCCATTCACTCCGTAGGGGTGCTGTCACAGCCCCTGCAGGCGGTCCTCCTGGGACGAAGCCCCACCCTGCTCGAACTGGTAGTCGTACCGCTCGCTCAGCGGCCTGCTGGACTCCCGGTCGCACCGTGCCCGCTCGTTCGCCTCGCGCTGCTGACGCATCGAGGCACCCACGCGGTCGACCAGGGCGCGCCCGGCCTCCGCCCACATGTCCTTGCCCTCGTCCGGGGCCGTGATCTCGTCCAGGCCCAGCTCCAGCAGGCTCGTGCCGCTCAGTGGGCTGGGATGGTTCGTCGCCATAGCCTTCTCCTCCTCCGTGCCTGTCTCAGGCCCCGCGCTGCTGCTCGGTGCCCACGGGCCCGCCCTGGTCCTCGAACTGATAGTCGTACCTCTCGCTGACCGGCTTCCGTCCCTGCGGCGAGGTGCCCGGCAGCTGCTCCTGAGCACCACGGCCGACAACCGAGCCCATCCGCCCGACCAGGTCCGCCCCGGCAGCGGAGCCCTGGGGGGCCTTCTGTCCGCCATGTCCGGCCAGCTCCGTGTGCAGCCCGCGGGCTGCACCCAAGGCAGCTCCCCTGGCGGCGCTGGCGGCGACGCCCCTGGTCGATGCACCAGACTGCTGGGCACGTTGGGCGTGGGCCGCGGCATCCTGCATGGCCTCGGTGCCGAGCCGCCTGGCTCCCTCGCGGAGGCCCGCGGACTGCACGGCCTGTCCGAGCTTCGACCCGGCGGCCCGCTGGGTGAGCGGGACCTTCACCGGACCCTGAACCGTGCCGCCGGCATGGGCCTGCTTCGCCTGGGGCTGCTCCTGCCGGGACGATTCCGGCTTCGGCACATCCGCTGAAGTGATCATCCCCGGTGCCGGCTCAGCCTGCGGGCGCGGCCGCCGCTCGACCACGTTGGGGTTGAACCTCGAGCCCGGCTGGCCGGGGGCGGGGGAGGAGGGCACGCTGTATCGGGGACCCCGCACCGCGCCGAGGCCCGCCTGCGAGCTCGGGCCCCGCTGCTCTCCGGTATCGGGGCTGGCCCCGCGGATCGCCGCCAGCTGCTCGGGCGTGTACGACGTCGGGCGCTGGCCGTGCTCCGGTCGGCCCTGGGAACCTTTACTGAGATCTGCCATGGTGATTCGTTCCTCTCTATGCGAAAGGCCCCCGGAGAGGTCTCTCCGGGGGCCTTTCAATGAGTTCTGCTGAGCCGTGGATCGGTGTCAGCCGACCGCGGGGGCCTCGGCCTCGACGACCTGCTCGGCCTGGGCGGTCTGCTCCGGACCGGCCTGGCTCTGCTTGGCAGCCGCCTGGGCCTCCTTGGCCGCCTTCATGGAGGCGAACTGGTTGTCCAGGGTCTTGGCGTCGACCTTGAAGTCGCTGGCCTCCACGGACTTGGTGTTGACCACCAGACCGGTGCCGCGCGAGGCCGGCATCACGTTGCCCTTGAAGCCGTAGACGGTGCCGACCTTCTCGCCGTCCTTGTTGAGCAGCGGCTCCGTATTCGGGCCCGCGGCCTTGACGATCTCCTCCAGCTGGCCCACCGAGTAGGGGGCGGTGTTGGCGAAGCGCTCCTTGCCGTCCGGGCCCTTCACGCGCTCGGACTTCAGGTGCAGGTTGCTCTGCTCCGGTCCGCGCGAGTCGCGGGCGTCGACCTGGATGTCGGCGTAGTGCGACTTGCCGTCCTTGGTCGCGCCGTTGTCATAGACCTTGGCGATGAGGTTGACCCCGGTCATTGCGCCCTTGCCCTTGAGAAGTGCCATGATCTCGTCCTTTCGTCGTTCCGTCCGCCACTCGGCAGAACGGCCTTGATCATTCACGTCGTCCGAGCAAAGCCCCGAAGTGCAGTGCCGAACTGCTCTATACACTAATACTCCTATAGAGCATTCCGCAACCATTCGAATGATCTTTCGACTCGTGTCCCTACTCGTGCTGGATATCGTCGGACCGGCCTGCCGGCTCCTGCTCGGGGCCGGGGAGGACCCCGGCACCAGCCACCGCGGCGTCGACCCGCTGCTGGACACGCACCACCAGGCCGGCGTCGAGCGAGGAGGCCTTCGAACGGCGCATCCGGGCCGCCTGTTCCTGCTCTTCGCGCAGCGCCGCGATCCTCGAACGCAGAACCGGCCGCGTGGAGCCGTCCTCCACCGGAACCAGTTCCCGCGAGACCCGGGTCATCGCGGCGATGTCGTCGACCGGGAGGTCGGCGATCGCCTCGGACTGGCCTGACTGGTCGAGGTACTCCATGGCCGCCAGCAGCAGCCGGCGGCGTTCGGCCGCGGCTGCGGTGAACTCCCGCCGGGCCCGCTCGCCGATCTCGACATCGGCCACGAAGTCGTAGCCCAGGTGATGCAGGTCCAGTGCCTTGACCTCGTCGAAGGGGTGTACCGTCCCGGTCTCGATCGACAGCTGGGTGGAGAGCGCCGGATCCCCGCCGGCGACGGCGCTGCGCTGGTCAGCAGGACCGGCGACGAGCACCAGCCCCGAGTCGGCCAGGTCGGTGCGCAGCTCCTGGAGCCGTTCGTCGTAGACCTGCTTCATCGTCTCGATGCGCGCGTCCAGCACCGCCCGTCCGGCCTTGCCCGCGGTCAGGTGCCGTCCGCCGGGCTGGCCGTAGATTTCGCGGCCCATCTCCTCGGCCTGGTCGGCGTCCTTCATCCGCTGCAGCGAGGCGTCCTGGCGGAGCGCCATCAGCGAGAGCAGGCGCTGGCCGTACGCGGCGACCTCCTGCTGCTGGGCGTACCACTGGCTGGCGTCGCCGACAAACGGCAGGAAGTGCTGGTACTTGCTCATCACCCGCCGGTGCCAGTCCTCTTCGTAGCGGTAGAAGTCGTAGAGCGGCCGGGAGTCCTCTACGGCCACTTCGGCCTTCTCGGCACGCTCCCATTGCCGTGCCAGGTCCCGGTAGGCGCTGGCCTTGGACTTGTGATGCTGCAGGCGGGAGGCATAGCTGCGCAGCTGGAAGCCGAAGGAGACGACATCGTCCTCCGAGCTGCCGTGCTGCTGCTGGCGCTCTGCGGCCAGGGCGGCCATCTCGGCGTAGTCCATACCCATCACCTCAAGCATCGGCGTACGCACCCGCAGCTCCTCCTCGGGCAGGGCGCGCAGCATCTGGTAGACGCCGTTGACCGCCCGCTCGGTGATCTGGCTGCGACCCGCGTCGACCAGGCGCTGCCACGCGTCGGTGGGCAGGCCCTCGACCTTGCGACGCTGATTGGCGTACTCCACGACCCTCTCCATTGCCGCCGGCAGCGGAGAGCCCGGCCGCTCCAGCTGCTCGGCCACCAGCTCGGAGACCAGACGGTTGGCTTTGCGCATCCGCAGATCGTTGGTTCCGGCGCGCCACAGCGAGCGGTCGGCGGGCAGGCAGGCCAGCAGGAACTGGGGGAGGGCCTCTGAGCGCATGCGCTCGTGTGCCCAGCGCTTGATGAAGGTCGTCACGTTCCTGCGCTCGTAACCGACGGCGCTGGACAGGTGCGTCACGGCCTGCTTCTCGTCCAGCCAGGCGTCCACGCCGCGCCGCAACCGGGACTTGTGCCGGTCCAGAAGCTTGCCCCGCTGGGTGCCGTCCTTGGCCAGGTGGCCGTGTCCGGCGTCGACCATCGCCAGGTGGCAGTGGACGTGCTCGGTGTCGACCTGGATCACGCCGACGTAGCGCAGGTCGTCGAAACCGCTCGTGCCCGAGCTCATCCGCTCCAGCCCGTGCATGATCGCCATCCGCAGCTTCATCTGGTCGATGTGGCCGCGGTAGTCCCCGCGGCCTTCGCAGTGAAAGTCCTCGCCGACGATGCGGTGCCGTTTCAGGTATTCCTCATCGAAGGAGAGCACGGTCTTCAGCACCGTCTTGCCGCTCTCGAAGTGTTTCTGGATGTCCCGGGACGCAGCCCGCAGCTGCTCGTCGGAGAGCGACACTGAGCCGTAGCCGAAAGCCACGCCGCCATCGCCCTGGGCCTGGCGCATTATCGTCTTGGCCTCGACCCTGCTCGTCCCGGCGCGCTCGACCGCGCTCTCGCGGGCCATGTAGCGCAGGATGAAGTCGTCCGTGCGCAGCCGCTGGATCGGCGCGAGCGACTCAGTCGCCTGCTCGCGCGCCATGTACCGGGTGACGTAGTCGCCGGGGGTGCCGCCCCGGGACCCCTTGCCGCCGGGCAGCGGCACACTGAACTCGTTGACGATGACCACTGACTGCTTCAGGCCCATCCCGCTTCATCCCTCCGTCGTGTGAATGCACAGAACCCCGGCCGCTGTCCTCCAGCGACCGGGCCCGTCCTGACTGCTCTGCCCGCCTCGGCCTCAGTGGCCCAGGCCGTGCCCGTCTTCCTCGCCGAAGTCAAGGTCGGCGGCGCGGCGGGAGGCCTCGCGCTTGCGCTCCTCGAGCGTCGGCGCGGGCACCTCCTGCCCGGTGGCCTCCTCATCCAGACCAAAGTCCAGATCGTGGGTCGCGCTGGCATCCGGCTCCGCGTCCGCAGGGACGGCAGGATCCTCCGGTCCGTCCAGGTGCAGGGCCGGGGCCACACGCTGGTGATACAGGTGCTCGGGCGTGCCCTCAGTGCGCTCCAGCTCAGCCTGATACCGCTCGCGCTCCGCGGTGATCTCGGCCTCGACCGCCAGCAACTGCGCGGTGACGCCCTCGGCAGCCGGCTGCTGCGCCTCCGGCCGCTGGAGGTTCTCCGCCTGCGCGAACAAGTCAAGCTCGTCCTCGCTGAACAGCGAGTTGATCGCGTCGGAGCGGGCCCGCAGGCCCCGCTGGTCGACGACGGACTCAACCGAACCATGACCATCCTTGGAGCGATCAGCGAAGTAGGCCGCCAGGTCGTACTCGGTGGAGGCCAGGTCGATCTCGAGATCGGCGATGCGGTGCACGTTCATGAAGACCACGGGGGCATCGGCCTGGTCCCCGGACGGGGTGAGCACGAGGGCATCCACCCTGGCGGGCAGCTCCCACTCGATCCCCGTGAGCTGGTCGGGCACGGTGAACGAAGGGCTGAAGTAGCCCTTGGCCGCCAGTGCGACCAGCTGCTCGTCGTCGAACTCGTAGAAGGCGTCGACCTTCTCGCCCTGGCCGTGCGAGTAGGTCACCTGGGTGATCCCGTACGGAAGCGGCTCGGCGGGAGTGATCGAGCGCAGCTCGCCCACGACGTGCAGATAGGGCCGGTAGTTCTCCTCCTTGCCGCGGTGCTTGAGCTCGACAGAGTCGACCAGCACCCCGATCTGGGCATCGAGGCCGTCGTAGCGGTGCGCCTGCACGCCACGCTCCCGCAGGGCCCGGTCGGCCCACACGTCATTCATCATCAGTCCAGCAGTGCGCATCAGTTGCTCCTCTTCCGGTTGGTCTTCTGGCTCGGGCGGGTGGTCCTGGGGGCGGCGGTGGCCGGGGTCAGCGCCGGGGTGCGGGCGTCGCGCACAGCCTGGATCCGGCGGGTGGACCAGCGCCACATCCCGCGCATCGCGGCGATCTCCGCGGCGGCCAGCAACAGGACCACAAACAGCAGCGGGGCGATCCACATCGCGACGGTCCCGGCCATGGTCAGGTCGCCGCTTGCTGCGCCCGACTGCCGGTGCAGCCACGCGCCGAGCATCGGGATCACGACCATCGCAGTCATCGAGGCCAGCACGTAGTCGGCGATGAGCACGACCGAGCGGAAGAACACCGCCCAGATCAGCACCGGCGACCGCCGGAGCCCTTCCCGGGGGCCAGGCGGCGCAGCGCGCCGGCCAGCTTCGAAGGGCCACGCCCGGCCTTCGGCTTGGCCGGGGCCCTCTCGACGGGGACTGCAGTGGCAGCCTCCACCCGGGCTTCGTGCTCGGTCGCGCTGCCGGTCTTGTCCAGAGTCTGGATCGTCATTTGTCTCGTCCTTCGTTGTTGTCGTGTCGTGTCTGTGCGGGTGTCCCGCCGGTCAGCCGCTGTGGCTGGGTCCGGGGCTGGCGGTCTCGGCCGGTGAAGCAGAGGCAGGTGGCCTCTGCGCGGCAAGCTGGTCCCGCGTCCGGCCCGAGGCCCGGTACGCTTCGAACGAGGCGACCGTGCCGTCCTGTCCGGTGGCGAAGGTGAAGACCACGTACTCACTTTTGGCCGTGGACTTGCCGTCGGCGGACACCGGGTCCAGGCGCGCCACTCCGATGTAGGAGTAGTCCAGGCCCTTCACCGCGGCAACGTCGACGTCGAAGTCGGCCAGCTGGTACGCCGTCCCCGCGCCCTTTCCGGCACCGGTCGCTGCCATCCACTCCGGGATGAACTCGGTGAGGGTCCGGGACGAGGTCCCGAGAAACCCGTACCGGGCGTCGAGGGCGGCCTGCGTCTCCTTGACGGTCCGCGAGGCGGCCGAAGAATCCGTCAGGCTCAGCAGCACCGAGCGCGCTGCGGCCCGGTCCCGGTCGGCCCGCTCGGCATCCATCCCCGGCAGGGCAGCCAGCAACCGGGCGTGCTTGGTCTCAAGTGCCGCCTGCGCGTCCTCCTGCTTGGCCTGGAGCTGGACGATGAGCTGGTCGGCCTTGGCGTCGGCGTCCGCCGAACCGTCGGCCAGCAGCGCCGGGGCCAGAGAGAGCAGCGACAGCGCCAGCAGCGTTCCGGTGCTGCAGACCAGGACCTTCCCGGCCCTCGCTCGCACCCAGTCCTTCACGTCCTCGATCACGGTGCCTTCACCTCCTGCCGCAGGGCCTCGCCCGTGGTCGTCGTTCCGGTCTGGACCCCGGAGAAGCTCTTGCGGGTCATGTCGTAGTCAGCCCGGGCCCAGGCCAGTACCGCCGGGGCGTGCCCAGCCGCCGGACGGGTCTGCACCGCCAACCAGGTGACCCGGATAGTGCCGTCCACCTCGACCGAGTAAGGGCGCTGGGCGACCCACTTGAAGCCGGAGTCGAAGCTCATCGGAATCTCGTTGCCCGCGGCGACGTCCTTGTCGGAGGCCAGCAGGTACCAGGGTTGGAGAGTGGCCTGCCCGACGTCGGGAGCGAAGTACGGGGTGAGGTTCCGGCGCGTCGGCTCGGCGGCAGCCTGGTCCAGCGTCCCGCCCGAGTCCGCCACCGAGGGTGTCAGGTAGCGGTACTCGTTCTGCAACCGGGCGATCTGTTCCGCAGCTCCCTGTGCCGTGACCAGGGCGCGGTCAGCGTCCGTGGCCTCCGGGAGGGCGTCCGTGCGCACCTCGGCGGTGCGGATCTGCTCGCGCAGGGAGACGATCTGCTGAGCCTTGTCGTGGCTGACGGTGGCCTCGCCACCAGAGAAACCTGCGCCGACCAGGAAGCAGAGCAGCGCAGCTGCCCCCATGCACCCCCCGCCGATGGCCGCCCGGCGGCTCATCAGCGCACCCGGGACATTTCCGTCCCCAGTGGGGTCGGCGTCGCCCGGTGCCGCACCGGCGTCCGGCGCGGCCACGAAGCGGGTCTTGCGGACAGGCTTGTCAGCCTGCACACCCGACTCGCCGCTCTTTGTCGATGCCATTGCCCCTCGACTCGCTCTTCGTCTCGAATACTAGTACAACTCTATCAAGAAGATGAGTCGAAAGGGAGTCGGATCATCTGGAATGACGAGTCGAACCGCCAGCGGGAATGGCGGACAGACCAGAGACCTTCCCTTGCGCGTCGACGGTGAGGTACACCAGCACGGTCCGGTACGACTTGACCCGGTCCGGTGCCACCTTGTTCTGGGACACCGCATCGGAGGTAACCGCCACCTCGACCTGCACGGCATACGTGTACTCGTCCGCGGTGACCTTCACGACCTCGAGGTCCGCGTCGGCATTGACCGCCGAGTTCAGCCCTTGCGTGTCGATGTAGTAGTAGCGCTTGCCCGAGGCGTCTTCGTTGAAGCGCGCCGGCGGCATGAACTGCTTCAGGAACTGCTCGTCCTCGGACAGGTGGTAGCGCTCTTTCAGGTCCCGGCGAGCGGCCTCGTAGGCCTGGCCGGAGTCCCAGGTGAATGCCGTCTTCACCAGGCGGTCCACGATCTGCGTGTCGTCGTGGATCCGGCTCTGGCTCACGCCGAGCGACTGCATGACATCCTGCTCGACCTGCTCGGACTTCGCGGTCCCGAACGAGGCAAGCTGACCCTGAAGGCCCGTGATTGTCTGCTGCTGCTGATCCAGTGCACTGCGCTGGGACCCCCATGTCAGACCGGTCACCGTCACGGCGGTAACCAGCAGTACCGCGACCCCGACCACCAGGGCGTTGCGCCGCATGAAGCCCGATCCCGGCGCTGCCGTTTCGTCCGTGCCGTCAATCTGCTGCTCCTGCATCATCAGCCCTCTCCGCTTGCGTTGCCCGTCGTCGATGCGCCCTGCCGGTGCTCCGCGCCGGCGGCGGTCACCACGACCTTGAGATCGGCGAAAGTCCCGGCCTTCCCGTCAGAGGAGTAGGCCGCGTTCGCCCACGCCAGCACCTGTCCACCCGCGGTGTCCCGGCACAGCCAGATCACCCGCGCCGTGCGCGTGGTGCCCGTGGCGTCCTGGGTGGCGAGGTCCGGCATCACCGACTCGACCGACCAGGCGTATGCTCCGGGCGAGGAAGCCTTCAAACCCTCGTAGCGCACGTACCAGGGGAACCGCGGGTCGATCTGCGTGCTCGGGTCGAACGGCGTTACAGAGGTCCAGGAGTAGGCCCCCTTTTCGTCGGCCAGGAACGAGCGCGGGCTGAACAGGGGTGCCAGCGTCCGGCGGTGCTCGGCGATCTGCAGTGTCGCCGCGTTCGGCGTACCGTTGCCCGCATTGGGCTGTGTCGCCGCCTCGTGGTGCAGCTGCGCGAAGCGCTGCTGGGCCTCCGCGACCTTCTGGGCGTCCTTTGCGGCTGCCTCCATCAGCCGCGTCATCTTTCCGGGCAGATCCGGGGCGACCGGAGTGCTCCTGGCATCCTCGATCTGGACCTGGAGCGCGGAGATCCGGTCGGCGTTGGCCGCGTGCTCCGCCTCGAATCCCTTGCCGCTCACTCCCGCGGCCGCCGCCAGCCCGAGGATCGCCATGCCCATTGCGGCGCTCAAGACCAGGCGCGTCCGCCGCGCCGACTCCTCGGGAGTGCGTGCCTGCCGCTCTCCGCGCCGCTCGGAGCGCCAGCCCTCGAAGCGGGCCTCGAGTTCGACCCCGCTGACCCGCCTGCGGGTGGCAGGGGCCTTCAGCTTCTTCGGCGCGCCGTCCTCGTCCTTGACCGTGTCCCCGGCCCTGCCATGCGCATCATCATCCGCACTCGTCACGATGCCCGCCCTTTCTCGCGTTGTCCTCATATATGACTCCCAAGTCTATCTTCAATGGTCATTCAATAACGAGTCTGCCCCATTCGACAGGTCACTGCGCACGGATCGGGACGCAGAAAGGGCCGGTGCCCGGATGGTCCGGACACCGGCCCTGCTTCCGCCGGCTACGCCGGCAGGTTGCCGCCCGTGGTGATGAGGTCCGTGACGTCGACGAACACCCACCCCTCGGACTTCATCCGCTCCGCACTGTCAACGCGAACGCGGCCCATGAACGCGCAATAGCCGGCCTCACCGAGGATGACCTTGTCGCCCTGCACGCCCAGCACCACGAGGGTGTGGCCCGCGGACCCCGTACCCGGCCCGGAACCGACCGAGTACGCCGTCGGCGTACTCGAGACCTGCTTGCCCGTCATGGACGCGATCGCGTGGGCTGTCTGGATGCCGTCGCCCGGCGGGTACTGCTGGAACGAGGTGTACTTGTTCATGAAGTAGACCGAGAACGACACGCAGTTCATGGCGTGGTTGTCGCCGCAGGAGCCCGGTCCGCCAGCGCCGTACTTGTCGTCCAGGAACTTGTCGCCCTCCTGGTTGTACAGGTCGATCAGCTGCCGGGCCTGCTCCTCGTTCATGCCGCCGTCGACGAGGCTGCCCGGGCGCACCTTGGTGTCGCTGTCGCAGTTGCCGAAGATGGAGCGGATCCCGCTGCCGACCGTGTCGACAATGCCGCCCACGATGTCCTGGACCCCGCCCACGACCGAGGTGTCGACGGTCCAGCCGCTCATCTTGCCAAACCACATCTCGGCGTCGGCCTTACGCTCCTGCAGCTGTGAGGCGTTGTCGGCCGAACGCTCCCACTTGTCGTGGAAGTGCAGTGCAGCAGCCGAGGGAGAGCCCTGCGAGGTCTTGATGATGTCCTTGAACACGGCCACGTCCCCCGGGCTGTCGCCCTCCGCCATGAATGCCAGCTGGGCCTTGATGGTGTACCAGTCCAGGTTCTTGGACTTGGCATAGTCCAGGAGCATCGTGGTGCGCCCGTTTGACCACTGGCCCAGACCGATGCCGCCGTGCGACTGGCCGGGGATGTGGGTGAAGTTCCCGTCCCAGGCGGTCTGCTTGCGCGGGCCGATCTGGTAGGGCTCGTTGTAGATGCCCTCCACGCTGGTGGGGTCCACGCCCGACTCCTGCGACCAGTTGCCCAGGATGCCCGCGATGTTCTCCTCGGGCATACCCCAGGTCTTCAGCACGGAGTAGACCGCCCGGGCGTTCGCCTCGGTGTTCGCCGGGACGTCAGCGCCGGGGCCGTTGCGGCTGACATTGACGATGCAGTTGGTCATGGTCGAGCCGCGGCCGCCATCGAGGCCGGCCTGGTCGAGCACACCCGTGAGGACCGTGCTGAGCACAGCCACCGCGGCAACGGTCGCAGCCACCCCGGATGCGGCCGTGGCCACGGGGGCGACGGTGGCCGTCACGGTGACCCCGAGCACGGCTCCTGCCACCTTGCCGACCAGCCCGCCCAGTGCGATGAACGGTGCGGCGATCGTGTGCCCCACCGCCTTGGCGATCCCGAGGATGAAACCCCAGATCATGCTGGCCGCGTTGGCGGCCATCGCGAGCATTGCGAAGAACATGGTCTTGAGCCACTTCAGAAAGGCCATGACCATGAGAAGCCCCGCAGCCGGGGGAGCGGCCGCCGCGGTGCCGCCGACGGCGACACCCTTAGCGGTCTTGGACAGCAGCTGGCCGTCCTTCTCCTTCTGCGAGGTCAGCTCGTAGCCGGTGCCCCCGGCACCAAGCCGCTTGTCGGCAGGCTCGGCGTCCGGACCTCTGCCGGTGACCTTGGACGCACCATCGATAACATCCTTGCCGGTCTCCAGGCCCACATTCTTAGCAGCGCCGACCGCTGCCCCGGGCAGCGCGCCGACACCGCCGGCGGCGGCTCCGGCCTGGGCCCCGGCGACAGCTCCCGAGGCAGCCGCTCCCGCGTACCGGCCGGCACCGCGGCGGACCGCGCTGCTGCCGTCACCCTCGACCGCCTTGCGGGCAGCTCCCCCGGCCGCCCCGGCGGCGACACCGTCGAGGCTCTTGGCAGCCTTGCTGGTCTTGCTGGCTGTGTCGGCCGCACGTGCGGCCTTGCCAGCGGCAGCCCCTGCGTCCGGGGCCGGTGCGGCTCCCAGGTGCTTCGACCCGCGGCCCGCAGGCGTCGGGTCCACGGGCTGCGGCGCGGGGGAGGCCCCCAGGGTTTTCGGCAGGCCCTTGGCTGCATCCCCGGACGGGGAAGGAGCGGAGGCCGCTCCGGTACGGGGCCCGGCGCGGCGTTCGCCGGACCCCTCACGACGAGGGGGCTGCGACTCCTCCTTCGCACCCCCGTCGGCGGACCTGCGGTCCCCGCGGGGCGATGCAGCGCGCCGTGCCGGGTCATCCCGCCGCGTCGGCTTGTCGATGGCCATGAGCTTGTCCTTTCCGGCTCGATGCCTGGGTGGTGACTGCCCGCTCCGTGGAGCGCGCTCAGTGATAGACGGTCAGGAAGTCCCCGGCCGAGTTCGCAGTGCTGTTGGACTGCACATCGCGCAGCTTCACGTCCAGGCCGAGCAGCTCGAGCAGGAGCCCGGACTGGTACTCCGACTTGGCCTTGCCGTAGTCCTGGTAGGCCTGGGAGAGGTTGTTCATCACATTCGTGAGCGGGCGCATCGTCACATCGGAGGACCGGTAGTCCTTCTTCAGGTCGGTGCCGTCGGAGAGGACCCACTTCATGTCCGAGACCTGCTGGCTCGTGCTGTCGCTGCCCTCGGCGCGCTTGTCGGCGAGGAACTGCACATAGCCCTTACCGGCGGGCACGAGCGTGTCGAGGTAGCCGGCATAGACGTTGCCCGCGCGCCAGTTGAAGTCGAATCCGCCGGGCACGACATGGCCCGTCTTCAGCTCGAGCGTCGCCTTCCCGTCCTTGGCCTCGGCCGCCGAGGCACCAGCCACCTGATCACCTGCGATGGAGGTCGGAACGGCCGGCGGACGGAGGAAAAGCCCATCGACCTTGGTGGTCGCCAGATCGGAGGTGTACGACTCGACCTGCTTCAGGCTCGTGCGCATCGCGAGCAGCTTCTGGTCGAGCTTGTCCCGCGTCTGCTGCTCCTGGGTCTTCAGCACGACGTCGTAATAGGCCCGGGCCGGGTCGAAGCTGGCCGCGTCCAGGGCCGGGATGTCGGTGGTGCCCGACGCACCCGGGTTGATGATCACGCGCCACTGGTCGTACTTCTTGAAGCTCGAGTCGCCCACGACCTGGTCATCCCTGCTCTGCTGCCGCTCGTCGTAGGTCAGCTCGGCGTTCGCGCGGACGGTCAGGTTGAGCACCTGCCGGTCGAAGGGCCGGTCCGCGTCCAGGAGGACCCCGACGTAACCGGTCGAGCCGAAGACGTGGAAGGTGCCCCTGATTCCGCTGGTACTGACCTTCTCGGTCTGCAGCTTGTCGTTGGTGCCCAGCAGGAAGGCCTGGTAGTCCGCCGCGTTGTACGAGATCGCCGCGCTGGCGGGGAAGTGCATCATGACCAGTGCCCTGTTGCCGGTGTGATTGGTGTAGACCCCGTCGACCGTGCCCTTGAGCTGGGTCTTCGAGGAGGTGAACTCGGTGTTGTAGAGCGCGGTGTGCGACACCGCGTCGCTGCCCGCCTTGAAGGCGGCGGCACCCGAGCCGGCCACCACGACCAGCCCCATCACAGCGAAGATGCCGAAGAACACCCCGAAGCGCTCGATTGCGTGGTGCGAGTCGAGCTTGAACCGCTTGCCGAAGGCCAGCGCCTTGTCCTTGATCCCCATGTCCGTTCCCGTTCGTCCTGTTCCTTGCTCTGCCTGTCCTGCTCGTCGTCAGCGCCGTCGTCCGACCCCGGAAACGACGCACCGGGCCGGTTGAGGCCTGGTGACCTCAACCGACCCGGTGCGGTCCGTCGACGCTTTGTGTGCCCGGCCGTTGATTCCTGCCGCGCCGGGCTTAGCCCAGGACGCCGCTGGTCAGTACGTGGCTGACCGTCTGCACGAGGACCGAGCCGCCGCCGAGGTCCTCGAGGGTCTTCTGGCCGCCGGAGCCGATGGTGTTGATCAGCGACCACCCGCCGGTGCCGAGCGCGCCGCCGACCAGGATGAGCAGGGCGATGGTGCCCCAGCCCTGCTGCTGGCCCGCGGACTGCGGGGTAGCCATCAGCTTCTTGATCAGGAGCACGCCGCCCCAGACCAGTCCGACCGCACCCAGGAGCATGAGCAGCAGCCCGCCCCAGAGCTGGATCTGGGACTTCGCGTTCTCCAGGAAGCTCGTCAGGTCCCAGGCCGCGGTGGGCAGGGCGACCCGCTCGAGTGCCGCCTCGTAAATCTTCGTCATGGTTCTTTCCTCTCGCCTATCGAATGGTCGCTTGCATGACATGTGTCACGAGGCGAACTGGCACAACCGATTCGCCTAGACAGAGCACAGCGCCCTATCAATGGTTTCTCCCGATGCGACGTGACTCCCCGTTGAGCGGGACGAAATGCCTGCAATCATGCGGCCGACCCCTCTCTAGGGACTCGTATACGTGCACATCTTCAGTGACCAATCTACATCATTCGAGTCATCAGTCATAGTCGTATCAGTGACGAGTCGGATACGAGTCCGGAATGTGCTCGAAGACGAGCGCAAACGAGGTGTCGGCGGTAGGACTGACGTTCTGCTCAAAAACGTGTAGATTTCACATGACGGGGCGCGCGGTGTGCGGCTCCGGCACGGCTCGGCATACGCTTCTTGCTGAGCCCTTCGCGCCCATGTACCCGACCAGGAGCCCAAACCAGATGAACGCCTTGCCCGGAGACCTCTTCGCCCGCCGACTGCGACAGGAGAGGGAACGCCTGGGCATCAGCCAGGCTGAGCTGGCCCGCAGGATTGCCGAGATCCTCGGAACGAACGTCGACCCTTCGGCGGTGACCCGGATAGAGCAGCAAATCCGCGCCGTCCGCCTGGACGAGGCGGTCGCCGCCTCCAAGGCCCTGGACGTCCCCCTGGCAATCCTGGTCGCCGAGGATCCGGAGGCAGAGAGCGAGGCCCAGCTGCAGCAGTACCTCGCCGACCTCGCAGCGGCCCAGCGCGAGTGGGAGAAGAACAGGCTGGAGGTGCTGCGGCTCTCCAAGGCCATTCAAGTGCTCGGCGGCGGCGCTCAACTCAAAGGTGTCGTCGACTTCCGCCTCCTGGAAAGCATCGACGCCCGCGTCCCGGTCGAGGAGGACGACCAGCACGGGCACCCGGTTGCCCCCGGCATCGAGGGGTCTACAACCCCAGACGCATGACGCTGTTACGTGCCGCAGGATTGAACTCGCGGTCGTAGACGTCTACCGTCGCTGCCCGGCTCCACCGGCCGGCGCGCATGATCTCCTCCGTGCTCGCACCGTTGCGCCGCGCCTGGGTGACGTGCCCGGCCCGCAGCGAGTGGAAGCCGTAGGCAGCAGGGTTCATCCCCGCCTCGACCATGCGCGAGAGCAGCATCGTGTGCAGCGCGTCGCCGCTCACCGCCCGTGTATGGATCCGGGCGTCCTTCCTGTTGCGGTACGTTGCCCGGAGCAGGGGCGCGCCCGAGGCCAGGTCGGCGCTGCTGATGAGCGCCGTCGAGCCGGCGGCCCCGCAGACGTGCTCCTCGAGACCGTACGAGAACAGCTGCTGCATGATCCCGCGACGCCGTGTGCGCGCATCGTCCTGCCGGGCGAACCCGAGCAGCACGACCCAACGGTGCACCGCACACGGGGGACAGGATGCCGGCGAGCCCCCGAACGGCAGCACGACCACGTCCGGCAACGCGTTCTCCGGGTCGGCCTTCGAGGCCCCCACATGAACGTGGACACCATCGACCGGATGCAGCTCGAGGCGGTTCAGCGTCAGGGCCGCCGCCTCGCTCCTGCGCAGGGCCCCTGCGAACCCGAGCCACACCGCCAGGGCGTCCCTGGTGGCTGACACGCCTGCCGGATATGTGTCGTGCTCCATCACCGCGATGATCCGGACCACGTCGTCCAGAAGCAGCGGGCGCTTGCGCCGGGGCCTGGTGGCCCGCAGCTTGGCCAGCCCGCGCACGAGATCTACCACGCCGCGGTGGGCCGTGGGATCCAGAAACCCGCCGCGCAGATGCCTCTCGCCGATACCGGCCAGACGCTGGCGGATCGTCGCGACAGAGAACCGGGGGAGCCCGTCGTCATCGAGCTGCGTGGACATCCAGGCGACGTACCAGCGGACGGTTTCCGGATGCGCAGGCAGCGCCTCCAGTCCGTGGCCGGTACAGAAGTCATCAAAGGCACGCCACGCAGTGGCATAGGCGCGCCGGGTGGCAGCAGACAGCGTGTGTCCTTCCAAAGACCGCGAGATCTCCTCGAGCTCACGCAGCTCGTCGTCCACCTCCGGCTCCAGCGGGACCGTCGGAGCGCTGAGTGCTGCAAGCCTCGCCTGTGCTGCCATGACTCCAGTCTCAACTCACTGGCCGGAGAATCCAAGTCGCAATGGCCTATGAGTGGCGATTCCGCATACCCGCGATCGACGGCGCGGCTTTGAACCGGGTCTCTGGTAACTGCTCTTATCGGGGCAAGGATGAACATTGCCGTCGCGTGACGCGGTGAGGGAAAATCAACCGCCGTCAGGTCCCGGATAAGATCACGAGGAGGCAGTGCGCCTCCGCCCTGCCGCGTAAGGAGTAACAACGTGTGTAAACCGTGGACCGACGGTCTTTCAGCCTGCCCCCGAGGCACGTGCATAACCACCAAGAGACTGACGGCCCAGGATAAGAACACGTTCGCGGAGGAATCCGGTTCATGGTGAAGCTCAACCTGAAAGCCGTCGAGGAACGCGTTGCCCCGCTTGGAGGCCGTGAATCCTACGACCGGGAGTTTATTTTCAGCCTGCTGCTGGCCTACGGCAAGCCTCAGGGCAACGTGACCAGGCTGCGCAATGGTTCCCTCAACGTTGCCGCTGACGCCTCCACTGAAGTGGCGCAGAAGAACGTCGTCTATTTCAAGGAGACGACCGGTGATCCGCTCGCAGTCATCGACGAGCTGAAAACGTCACCCTTGGTCGTCCGGTACAACACCCGCTTCGTAATCGTCACCGACTACACGGAACTGCTGGCCATCGACACGAAGACCGGCGAGAACCTGATGATCCCGATCCGGGACATCAACCAGCACTTCACGTTCTTCCTGCCCTGGGCCGGCATGGAGAAGGCCCAATACGTCGCCGAGGCGCACGCCGACGTCAAGGCTGCCGAGCGGATGGGCAAGCTTTTCGACGAACTGCTGGCGGCGAACCCCGGAATGCTCGACATGGCGCACGGACGCCATGCACTCAACGTGTTTTTCACCAGACTCTTGTTCTGCTTCTTTGCCGAAGACACCGGCATCTTCGAGGAAGGCGCGTTCACCAACGCCGTCGGCTCCCATACACAAACCGACGGCTCGGACACCGCGGACTTCCTCACAGACCTGTTCACGGCGCTGGACACCGCAGACCCGGCCGACAAGCCCAAGCACCTCGCGGCGTTCCCCTACGTCAACGGCCGGCTGTTCACGATGTCCGAGGACCACGTGGTGCCCAGATTCACCAAGAAGGCACGCGAAGAGCTCATCAATGCCGGCAAGCTCATCTGGCGCGAGATCAACCCGGACATCTTCGGCTCGATGTTCCAGGCGATCGTCACTCCGGGCAAGCGCAGCGACCTCGGTCAGCACTACACCTCTGTGCCGAACATCCTCAAGACGATCGAGCCACTCTTCCTCAACGCCTTGAAGGACGAGCTCGACGCGAGCTTCGACTCCGTGAAGAAACTTGAAACGCTGCTCGACCGGATCAGCGACATCAAAGTCTTCGACCCGGCCTGCGGGTCAGGCAACTTCCTGGTCATCGCCTACAAAGAGCTGCGAAAGCTCGAACACGCGATCCTCGAACGCCTTGCTGAGCTGGACGACAAGCACCAAGTGCTATTCGCCGAGTCCAGAATCAACATCGAGAACTTCTTCGGGATCGAGATCGACGACTTCGCCGTCGAAGTCGCGATCCTCTCCCTCTGGATCGCCAAACACCAGATGAACGCAGAATTCAAAGAGAAGTTCAACATTGCGATCCCGCTCATCCCCCTGAAAGAGACCGGTCAGATCAAGCAGGGCAACGCGGCCCGCGTCGACTGGAACGACGTCTGCCTGAACGACGGCAGCGAGATATACCTGATCAGCAACCCGCCGTATGTTGGGTCGAGCATGCAGACTCCGGAGCAAAAGGCCGAGTTCAAGCAGGTGTTCGGCATTCGCCCGTTCTCGAAGAATCTTGACTACATCGCCTTGTGGTTCGTCAAGGGTGCCGACTACATCAAAGGCACGCGATCAGAGCTGGCTTTCGTCACCACTAACTCCGTCGCACAGGGGGAGCACGTCAGCCTCATGTTCCCCACGATCTTCGGTATGGGAGTCGAGATCGGATTTGCGTACACGTCGTTCAAGTGGGAAAACAACGCCAAGCGTAATGCCGGTGTGACCGTCGCGGTGATCAGCCTGCGAAACGAGTCGTCAGCTCCGAAGTACATCTATACGGATGATCTCCAGATCTCAGCCAACAACATCAACGGCTACCTCGCCGACGCGCCAAGCATCATCGTGGGACGCCGGACGAAGCCAATCTCAGGGCTACCTCCGATGGCGTTCGGCTCGAAGCCAACTGATGGGGGTCATCTCATTCTGGACCAGGTGGACCGTGACAGATTGCTCTCGATGGCCCCCGAATCCGCGGCATTCGTCAAGCAGTACATCGGTGCTTCGGAATTCATCAACGGCGGTGAACGGTATTGCCTCTGGATCGACGACGATGAGGTCGAAGAGGCACGCAAAGTTCAATTCATTCAGCAGCGCGTGGCCCAGGTTCAGAAAGCGCGGATGGCCGAAAAAGCCAGCAGTATTTCCAAAAAATACGCAGCAGAACCCCACCGTTTTCTTCAGCGCGCCTATAAGCCTACCGACTCGATCATTGTGCCAAGTATCTCGTCGGGACGTCGGACTTACATCCCTGTGGGATACCTTGGACCCGAAACAGTTATCTCCAACAAGGGGTTCGCAGTCTACGACGCTGAGCTCTGGGTATTTGCCTTGCTCATTTCGAAAATGCACATGTCCTGGGTCAACGCGGTGTCAGGTCGGATGCGCGAGGACTACCAATATTCGAACACCATCGTCTACAACAACTTCCCCGTACCGTCGCTGTCCGACGCGATGAAGGAGAAGCTCACCGTCGCTGCACTCCGGGTGCTCGACGTGCGGGAGTACCACTGCGAGCAGACTCTCGCAGGACTCTATGACCCTGAAAAGATGCCGGTCGACCTACGCCAGGCGCACGCGGAGGTCGATGCGCTTGTCGACTCGATCTACTCCAAGCGCGGCTACGAGACTGACGAGCAAAGATTGTCCGACCTTTTTGCTATGTATGAGGAGATGACAAACGCCGAGACCGCAAGGGCCTCAGCGAAGAAGACCCGGAGGACCGCGAAGTGAACGCGATCAAGAAGCCAATCAACATCGTCGACGTCACCTATGCCCAGACGAAGGCTTCGGTGAACACGGATGCACTGGGCATGCGCGAGATGCAGCAGCGGGTCTTCGCGAAGCGTGACGCGCAGCACCTGCTGGTCAAGGCCCCGCCCGCTTCGGGCAAGTCGCGTGCGCTGATGTTCGTGGCCCTCGACAAGCTCTACAACCAGGGGCGCAAGAAGGTCATCGTGGCCGTCCCGGAGCGATCGATCGGCGCGTCCTTCGCCTCGACTGAGCTGTCGAAGTATGGCTTCTTCGCGGACTGGGAGATCAAGCCGGAGCACAACCTCTGTGATGCAGGCTCTTCAGCGGGCAAGGTCGATGCGTTCATCAGCTTCCTCGAAGGGCCGGATGCAACGCTCGTGTGCACCCACGCGACACTCCGCTTCGCGTTCGAGAGGCTGGCACCGGAGTCGTTCAACGGCACGGTTCTCGCGATCGACGAGTTCCACCACGTCTCCGCGGACATCGAGTCGAGCCGCCTCGGAGCGCTCCTGCGCGACGTGATGAACGGCAGCGACGTCCACATCGTCGCGATGACGGGCTCCTACTTCCGCGGGGACTCCGTCCCGGTGCTCTCGCCGGAGGACGAGGCGAAGTTCATGCCGGTCACCTTCAACTACTACGACCAGCTCAACGGATACGAGCACCTGCACTCGCTCGGCATCGGCCACCACTTCTACCAGGGCCGCTACACGGACGCGATCGGCGAAGTGCTGGACCTCGACAAGAAAACCATCGTGCACATCCCGAACGTCAACTCGGGTGAATCCACGAAGGACAAGCTCGAAGAGATCGGCCGCATCATCGATGTCATCGGGCACGTCGAGGAGACCGACCCCGACACGGGCATCATCAGCGTGCGCCGGCAGGACACTGGAACCATCGTCCGCGTCGCGGACCTCGTCGATGACACTGACCAAAAGAAGCGCGGCGACACCCTCCACTACCTGGCCCACACAGCCTCCAAAAACCGCGACGCGGTCGACATCATCATTGCGTTGGGCATGGCCAAAGAAGGCTTTGACTGGCCGTTTGCCGAGCACGCCCTCACCGTCGGGTACCGGGCCTCTCTGACCGAGGTCATCCAGATCATCGGCCGGGTCACCCGCGACAGCCCCGGCAAATCCCACGCCCAGTTCACGAACCTCATCGCCGAGCCCGACGCCTCGCAGGGCGAAGTGAAGGTCTCGGTCAACAACATGCTCAAGGCCATCACTGCATCGCTCCTCATGGAGCAGGTCCTCGCGCAGAACTTCACCTTCAAGACGAAGAAGTTCGACGGCGACGATTCCGCGGTGCCGGGGCAGCTGAAGATCAAGGGCTTCAAGGAGCCATCGAGCGCACGCGTGAAGCAGATCGTGGAGACCGATCTGAACGACCTGAAGGCGACGATCCTCCAGGACGACACCTTCGCGCGGGCCGCCGCCGGCTCAGTCGACGCGGAGACGACCAACAAGGTACTGATTCCGAAAATCATCCGCGAGAAATACCCGGACCTCACCGAGGCGCAGGTGGAAGAGGTCCGCCAGCAGGTTGTCGTGGACTCGGTGATCAAGAACGGCGAAGTGCGCACAGTAGGGGACAAGCGGTTCATCAAGATGGCCGAGAAGTTCGTCAACATCGACGAGCTAAACATCAACCTCATCGACTCGGTGAATCCCTTCCAGCGCGCCTTCGAGGTTATCTCCAAGTCAGTGACTCCCTCGGTACTCCGGATCATCCAGGACCAGATCACGGCCACCCGAGTCGAGTTCACCGAAGAAGAGGCGCTGGCCCTCGTTCCCCGGATCAAGAACTGGATCAAGGTCAACGATCGGAAACCGGACCCGAGGGCCGAGGACCCGACTGAGAAGCGGTATGCAGACGCACTGCTGTGGCTCCAGCGGGCCAAGCAGAAGCTTGAAGCACAGAAGCGCGCGACTGAGATGGTGGAGAGCGAATGAGCGATTACGACGACATCGTCGAAGCAGCACCGTCCTCCCTGCAGGACCTCATCGACAACGACCTCGACGGGCTCCTCGACGCGCCCGAGAAACCCAAGAAGATAACCTCGTCCGACCGGCTCGAGCGGGCGTTTCTGGAAATCGTGGAGTTCCGCCGGACGCACGGGCGTCTGCCTAGCTCGGCGACCCGAGAGATCGCCGAGCGGAAGCTTGGGGCCCGGCTCGAGGGCATCCTCGCCAACGACGAGAAGATCGCGGCGCTCAAACACCTCGACACGGAGTTCGAGCTGCTGGCAATAGAGGCAGCACCTGAGTCGCTGGACGATCTTCTTGAGAGCGATGACCTGGACGATCTGCTCGGCGACGACTCCGGCATCCTCGACGTGTCGGATCTGCCCGTGATCAAGCGTCCCGAGTCTCCGGACTCGGTTGCCCAGCGGGTGAAGGCCGAGGACTTCGACCTGTTCGAGCCGCTGTTCAAAGCGAAGCACGCCGAGCTGGCCGAGGGCACATACAAGCTGATGCCCTTCACTGGCATGGATCTCATCCGCGAGGGTGTGTTCTTCGTGCTGAGCGGCGTCATGTGCTTCGTTGCAGAGGTCGGCGAGGACGTCGACCTGATCGTTGGTGGCAGGCCGAGGCAGAAGCAGCGCCTGCGCGTCGTCTTCGAGAACGGCACGGAGTCGGCGATGTACAGGCAGAGCCTCATGACCCGTATGTACGAGGCGCAGGGCCAGGTCCTGGCGCGGACGGGCCACGATGCGGACGAGGTCCTCGACGCGGACGTAGAGAGTGGTCATATCTACGTGCTGCAGTCGCTCAGCGACGACCCCCAGATCGCGGGAATGAAGGACCTTCACAAGATCGGTTTCTCCACCACCAAGGTCGAGACCCGCATCAAGAACGCGGCGCATTCGCCAACCTACCTGATGGCACCCGTGAAGGTGCTGGCGGACTACCAGCTCTACAACGTGCGTGCATCGTGGCTGGAGCACCTGTTGCACCGCGTGTTTGCCGAGGTGCGTCTGGACCTGACGCAGGTCGACCGGAAGGGACGCGACTACGACCCCTCGGAGTGGTTCGTGGTGCCGCTGGAGATCATTAACAAGGCCGTTGCGATGATTATGTCCGGCGAGATCACCGACTATGTCTACGACGCTCAGCTCAAGAATCTCGTCGGACGGCAAAAGGGAATGACCAATGGCGGTTGAGATGGGCCTGTGGCGGGCAGAGGGCGGCCAACTCAGCCGGATCGTGCCGGTATCAATCGGCTTGGAATCCCAGTTGGAGGGCTACATCGAGTCTGACCCGTCAGTGCTTGGCGAGCCGCTTCTCGTCATTGGCCGGCAGGTTCCGACGGCACATGGGGGATTCGTAGACCTGCTTGCTTTGGACGAAACAGGGTCGCTGCACGTGATCGAACTCAAACGCGACAAGACTCCCCGCGATGTTGCCGCTCAAACCCTCGATTATGGCTCCTGGGCAGCAACCCTTGGCCGAAGTGATATCGACAATATCTTCGCCACCTACCGTCCAGGCCTTGCTCTTGAAGAAGCGTTTGCCGATCGTTTCGGCGACACTCTTCCTGAAGAGGTCAACACTGCACAAGAATTCACAATCGTTGCCGCCAGCGTTGACAACGCTACCGAGCGCATCGTGCGGTTCCTCAATGAAGACTTCGATGTGCCCATCAACGTCGTCTTCTTCAGACATTTTCAGGACAACGGATCTTCGTACATTGCCCGCAGTTGGCTGGTCGATCAGAGCGAACAAGCCAAGTCGTCCATTTCCGCGATCTCGCGGAAGAATAAGACACGTGAGCCTTGGAACGGGTCTGACTGGTACGTCTCATTTGGTGAAGAACCAACAGGCCGGCAATGGGTCGACGGCATGAAGTACGGTTTCGTCTCGGGCGGTGGCGGCAAGAGATACTCCCAGACGCTCAAGAATCTGCCGATTGGTGCCAGAGTCTTCGCCTACATTCCCAAGATTGGCTATGTAGGAGTTGGTACCGTCGCCGGCGAAGCCCAGCGATACGACCAAAGCACGCTTCTCGTGAACGGGGCCGAGCGACAGCTGCGTGAACTCGACCTCTCCGGGAATTATCGCCACGAGGGCGATGAGAGCGACGACAATGCTGAATGGGTTGTTCCGGTTGAATGGATACGAGCCGTTCCGCAAGCCCAGGCCGTGCGGAAAACGGGTCTTTTCGCCAACCAGAACACGGCTACAAGACTGCGAAACCAGTTCACGATCGAGCACGTCACCGCTGCTTTCGGGCTTGATAGCTGAGCATCGGCGGATGGCCCATCAAGAGTTATGCGGACAAGAGCGGTCGCGAATAGCAGGCCTGACCCTCGCCTGAGGCGACGCTCGTGTCGAACCAAGCCGCGGTAGGAGAATCGTGAGGATGACGACGGCGCTTCCCGACCTCTGGACCGACTGGTGCTCGGTCACGGGCGTGCCCGCCGGGAGGATCGACGAGGTATCGCTCTCGTGTTTCTCGCAGCAGGCGCAGCCGTCCCAAGCTGTGCTCGCGGCGCTGCGCCGGCGGCTGGCTCCCAAAGATCCACCGGCCCCCGCGTGGCCGCGCGGGCACACGGAGGACACCGGCTCCCTGCAGCGGCTGATCCGGCGTGGGACGGCGATCATCCAGCACCCCGGCACGCACTGGGTCTTCCGGCTGCGGATGCGCCGGATGCTGTTCACTGCGGTGCTGCTGGCACCGCGCTCCCACGGAGGCCTCGGACTGGACAGGTCAGGTGCGCTGGGACTGCGGCCGGACAGCATGCGCGAGCTGCGCCAGTGGATTGGCATCGCCGAGGACCCGAGCGCCTGCCCAGCGTGCGCCACCTGGTCGTGGCTTGATGTGATCGGCACCAACAGCGGGTGGTCGCACGGTTCCGTCCGGGTCCTGGGACACCGCCGCGACGAACTAGGCTCCGCGCACCGGCACCTGCGGCCGGATCCCAATCCGGATTGGCACCTCTGCGTCGGCATGCTGCCAGCCGTGGACCGCTGGGGATGGATCGATGCCTACCGCTCCATGCACCCGTCCTCGCTGTCGGCGGTCATCAGTGCCGCGGCCCTGCTGCTCGACGGTCCGGAGCCCGCACCTGGGCCCGGGCCTGCTGCGGCTGCGATGCAGGCCAGCCCCCGGCGGCAGATCTCACATGAGGAGGAAGAGCAGATCCTCAAGCGCGCCGACGAACTCACCGCGCGCGTCGAGGCGATCCTTCGCGAGTTCGATACCGGCCGATAAAATCGTGTGCATGGGATTCAACTGGGAGCAGGTCCTCGGGACCAAGGGCGCAGGCCTCTCCGACACTTACGACCAGAGCGCCTCGGACGCGCTGTACCAGGACCACCCGGGCGCGGCTCCGCCAGCAAGTCCGGAAGACCCGGGCGATGAGGTCGTCCGCCTGCCGTTCGACGAGAGCTGAGCCTTCAAACTCCCACGCCGGGGTGTCCGTTTTGAGACATAACCGTAGGTCAGCGCGCATGCACACTTAAGTGTGCAGTCCCCCGGGTCCCTGTCCTTAACCATGAAGGTGACGATGCCCTCGTATACCAGGCTTATCTGCTGTCGACACGGTCCCCGGGGACGTCCTGGGACCGAGTGATCCGCGGCCATCCCGCTCGGAGGTCTGGGTGCGCAGTACTGGTCTTGGGACCGCCTGCCATGCAGCGCGCAGTTCTCGAGGACAAACATCGCGCTCGGCTGGGGTTAGGTCCTGTCGGCACTAACGCAGCTCAGCTGGCCGTCGCCGGCTTCGACAGTCACTTTCTGCCCCGCCGTCGTGGCAAAGGGCCAGCATGAGGTCAGGTCGGTAGCGTAGGCAGCAGGGACAACCAGGATGGTCTGCCGCATTCGAGAGCTTGGGGAGAAAAATGGGAAGCCACGCCGGGCATATGGGGGACCTGCGAGTCCTGATGGACACAAATATTGTTCTCGCCATCGAGGGTGACGAGGAGGCAGATCACGTCAACCACCAGTCGGCGTCGAATGTTTATCGCCTTGTTCTGGACGCCGGCGGCAAGATCTCCATCGTGGAGAATCAATTTGACGACATCTCGCGGATTCAGGATCGCCAGCTAAGGGACCGCCGACGCCGTCAGTTGGAGAAGTATCCGCGGTTGGGACGTGTTGAACTCACCACAGGGTTCCTGAATGAGGCACGTTATGCATCGGATCTTGGGGCCCGCAGTAACGATGGCGTGGACGCCGCGCTGCTTCTTGCACTGCAACGTAACGCCGCCGCCTGGCTGATAACTGAGGACCGGAAGCTCCACACGCATGCCCGTCATGCGGGACTTCAAGACCGCGTGATGATGCTCGATGACGCCCAAGGGGTGTTGACGGCACTGTCGGGGCAGCTGCCAGTTCATTATTCGGTCGATGACGTCCAGCCTCACACCATAGATCCAGTCCAACCGTTCTTTGATTCACTCCGAGCTGATTATGGGGACTTTTCCAGCTGGTGGGAGAAAGTGGTTGCCGAAAGACGGGCCTGTCTGGTCATAGGGGGCGGCAGGGACATTCGTGGCCTGGCGGTCCTCGATCGTCAGGAACCGGAAGTGTCCGGATTGACCGGGAACAGCGTGAAGATCTGTACATTCAAGATTGCCGAAGCCAACCAGGGCAAGAAACTGGGAGAGACACTGCTGGAAGCCGTCATAGCCCGCATCCGGTCGATGCGGGCTGACACCTGCTTCATCGAGGCTTCTTTGGACAAAGAGCCGTTGCTCGCGATGCTGAAGGAATTCGGCTTCTTCGATTTGGGGCCCAAACCGGGGGCGTCCGGACAAATTATGCTTGGCAAGATCCTGGAGCCCAGCGTCGACCAAGAGCCGCCTGAGCACCCCCTCGAGTACAACAGGCGCTACGGCCCTGGAAAGCGACGTGTGAAAAGGGCATTCCTCGTCCCTATCATTCCGGTATTCCACAGCATGCTCTTCCCTGCGTCCGAACCACAGCAGTCTTTCTTCGATTCGACCTATGGAAACGCAATCCGTAAGGTATACATCTGCCACTCGGGTATAAAAACGTTGGAGCCGGGCGACACTCTTTTCTTTCTCCGGACGCACGAAAGGCGGGCTGTGCACGCTGTTGGCGTCGTTGAAGAAACACGACGCACCAGCGTCCTGGCCGACGTGCTGAGTTTCGCCGGAGCACGCACCGTATACCGTGCCGAGGAACTCCAGAAGATGTGCGCAAAGGAAGTACTGGCGGTCAAATTCAGGCTTGACCAAGTGCTCGACGCGCCAGTGTCGCGCGAAAACCTCAAAATGCTGGGAGTCATGGAAGAGTCCCCGCAATCCATCGCCCAAATCAAATCAGAGGAAGGAATTCAGTGGGCAAGAACGCTCCAGGCAGGGTAGCCCTGATGTCTATTAGGCCGGAGTTTGCCAATGCGATTCTCTCCGGAGAGAAGGTTGTTGAGTTCCGTAAGCGGCCCGTCGCCGATGACGTCAGCCACGTTCTCATCTATGCCACGATGCCTGTTGGCTCACTTCTTGGGTGGTTTGCCGTCCGCGGGCAGCAGACCATGTCCCCGAAGGGGCTCTGGTCCACATTCCGTGCAGTTGGTGGTATTTCAAGAAGCAGGTTCTTTGAGTACTACGACCAGCGGGAGCACGGAACAGGGATCCTGGTGGAGACAGCCGGCCGATTCCCTGAACCGGTCCCCCTGTCTGAACTCGGCACGACCCTTCGTCCCCCACAGAGCTTCCAGTATCTGACCGCAGCGCAGTCAGACACATTCTTTAAGATGGTGCAGACCCAGCCGAATGTAAAGTCGGACTCCGAGTTGCATCCGCTGGCTCGTGTGGGCTGATGCTCCCGACGAAGCGTCAACATCCAACACCGTTGACGCAGCATAGGCGCGGGGCGTGGCGAAAAATGAGATTGCGCGTTCTTTTGTGCTTTCCGCCTCCTCTGATTGCGACGGCCTGACCGTCAGTGCTTCGGCAGGGATCAAGTCAGCTTTACAGTCGGACTTGACCGAAACGAGCCCCTGGTCCCGTCGGCAGGCGCAGCCCGTATCTTTCCGTCCTCGCGCCTTTTCGACACGGGCCCTGCGCTACCGGAAAGTGTCAGAGCGGATCAGTAGTGTTGATGGGTGACCGACGTGATCGACTGGCCCATCATCAAGGACGACGTCTCTCGCGGTGGTCCATTGGCGATGCTTTTGCTCGGCTCCGCTCAGTGGGTGCACCGCCGCGTCGACTCGCTGGCCCTCGGACAGAGCGGTACTACCCGCCGCTCCGTCTCATTCGATGTGACTGTACCGACCGATCTGCAGGTTCCCCTGACAGATGCGCAGGTCCAAGTCCTCGTTCCCCTTGCGCTTATTGAGAAAGGCGCGTTGCGCAGGGTCACGGCCAAGGACCCATCAGGTCACCCGTTGCCCATTCTCGGTGCCCAAGACAACTCAAGGCTCTCGGCCGAGATGCTGCTCTTCATGCTTGACGCAACCCCGGGCGGGCTGGCCGCGGGGTACGACGCGAAGCTTTTCGCCCTCCTTCAGCAGGTTGTGGCGTTCCAGCCCGGAACCCGCAGCGATGAAGAAAGAACGCGCCTGGAGGCTGGGATTGCGGATGCGGCCAAAGCCAAGGGCTACCCCGCGGACGTGTCGGAACTCATCGGGGAGATCGCAAAAGGCTTCCTGGACCATTTCCTGCTGGTCGCTGTCCTGGACTCTGATCTCGTCGGCCAGCGAGTGGTCCTCAAGTTCTCCTATGACCGCGACTTGCCTACACCGTCGCCTTGGAACCGGATCGGAGTGATCGACTTCACGATGCCGGACGTGGGATTCGCCCGGAGCCAGCACGTGGAATTCGAAGCTCCCGCTGGCCTTATTGTCAAACAGCTCAAGGTCACCGAGACGTTCGCCGGTGAGCCTGTGAGGGACCCACTTGTGGACACGCCTGACGAGCCGCGTGCAAGCGCCCACGTCGCGTTCACGCCTCTCCGCTCGACATCGGGTGCTTTTGTCCGAGTCAGGGTCGCCCCCGCTGGGGCCGGTATCCTCTCGTTCACAGTCGTCGCCGCCGTGGCTCTGGCCGTGTTCGCGCTGTTCGTGGCAGGGGAGAAGTTCTGGGGCTGGAAAGTCTTGGCGACGAAGTCCCTTCCGTCCCAAGCCGTGTCCCTTATTCTCATTGGCCCCGCCCTGTTCCTGTCTTGGATGGCAAGGGCGCCGGAGCACAGGACGCTTGCAACGCTGCTCCAGCCCCTCAGATGGATTCTGATCTTCTGCACGACCGTTCTCATTGCAGCCGGCGTAGCCGTGGCCTTTCCGCTGGAGAAGTGGGCGAGGGATGTGGTTTGGACTGGTGTTCCCATCTCTGCCGGTGCGATACTAATGCTCCTCGTCGTCTATCTGGCGAACGCGCCACGCGGAGCCGCGAAAGCCGTGATCAGGGCCGGGCGTTTCTTTCGAATGTTGGGTGTCGCGGTCAAAGATCGATTTCAGAGCGTGTGGCGGCGTCTGTTGAAGCAAAGGCAGGCCCCGTAGAATCTTTTCAACGAAGGAGGGTGAAATGGCAACAATCAAGTCCCCGAAGCGTCGCGGCAAGATCCCTCGGGTGAGTCGTGCGGATACCGACATCCGCATCGACCTCGGGGGAGGCTCCATGGTCAGTGACGACATCTCGCTCTCTCCTGAGCAGGTTGATCGGGCTATGGAGAAGCTATTTGACCGGGTCAAGGACTCGTTCTCCAAGGAACTTGCCTACAAGAACAACCTGCATCAGTTCGGCGCTTGAGATCTCCAAGTAGGGACCATCTCACGGGCGGTCCCTACTTGCGTGTTGGTGCGGACTCGGACGATCTTCAGGTTGTCGTAAGCATCACGCGGCCTGTGGGTCACGACGTGACCCGATCGCGGCTCCGGAGTCTGTCGGCCAGCCCGGGAAGTCCCACGGGACGGTCCTGGTCCCACCAAAACGAAGTAGTGCGTCGGTAAAGAAAGAGTGCCGCTACGGGATGGGGACTGCACCACGGAACGCTCGTATTGGAGCAGTGTCCGGTGTATGACGGGTGGATCCCAAGAGAGCAAGGGCCGACCCGATGGTTTCGATGAAAGCTTGATACACCGGGGCAATATTGCCTTCGGCTTAGTGCGCCGGGCTTGCCCCGGAGACGCCGTCAGACGCCAGGGAAAGTGATTACCGCGGTGGTTCCCCCGCCGGGCGTCTCAGTGAGCTTCAGCTCGCCGCCGTGGGCTTGTGCGATCCGCCGGCAAATGGCGAGGCCGAGGCCGGACCCTTTGCCGTCACCTTCACGGTGCAGCCGGACCAGTGGGTCCAGGGCCCGCAGCCGGTCCTCCGGAGCAATGCCTTTGCCGTTGTCGGCCACGAATACGGTTGCCCCTTGGTCAGTGCAGATGCCGCTGATCCGTATGGCAGGCTCCCGCTCCGGGCTCCGGTAGTTCAGGGCATTGACCAGCAGGTTCTGCAGCAGCGTGCGCAGCTGCCCCGGGTCCGCGTAAAGCTGCAGGTGCTCGCAGTCCAGAACTGCACCAGGCCCGAAATTGATTCGCAGATCGGCGGCCACTTCCGCAGCGGTCTCCCGTAGGGAGGTCTGTTGGGGGCGCAGGCCGCCGCCAACACGTGAATAGCTGAGAACATCCTCGAGCATGGCCAGCATGCGGCGGGCCACGGTGTCTACAAGTTGCAAATACCTCGTGGCGGGGTGGTCGGGGCCGACCTCGGGATCATCCTCGCTCATCCCGGCGTAGCCCAGGATGGCGGTCAGGGGGGACCGCAGGTCGTGGCTGACTCGGCCGGCGAAGTCAGCCAGCTTGGCATTGCTGGTGCGCACCTCATCCAGGGCCTTGTTCAGCTGCAGCGTGCGGCGCTGAAGTTCGAGCAGTTCCACCACCTGGCGGGCCAAAATTTCCAGCATTCCGATCTGTTCCGCAGAGGGTGAAGCGGCGGTGTCTGAGAAGACGCACAGGGATCCGAGCACGAATCCCGAGGAAGTCTCCAGGGGCACGGAGGCGTAAAACCGCACACTGGCAAGGTCGCCGGTGACGAACGGGTTGGACGCGAAGCGAGGGTCCTTTGAAGCATCCTCTACCACCGTAGAGCTCCCGGAGAGGAAGACTTTGGCGCACATCGAATCTTCACGGGCACAGATGCCGGGCTCCAGGCCAGCGGCCGCGATCTGGCGCTGCTGGTCTGAGGTCACCACATTCACAACTCCGTAAGGGACGCTGCAGAGCTTCGCGGCCAGCTCGACCAGGCACTGCAGGGGCTCCTGAGATGTCTCGACGGGGTGCGCAAGCCGATCCTCGGGTAGGAGGCCGTATTCCCTGAGGAATCCGTCGCGCCTGCCCGCCTCGGTGCGCATGGTCATGCCCGTAGAAATGCGTGCCATTGGTCCCTCCCAGTACGACCTGAAACTAGGCTATCGGGCAAACGCGCTGCTTGGACACTGCCGTCAGCAGGAGATCTAATCCCTTGTCTTCGTAGTTGGTGCCGATGGTCGGATATGAAGGCCCTGGGACCAGGTGAAGTACGAACCGTTGTACGAGCTCTCGGCCAACGTCAGCGGCCATGACGGGGGCGGTGTGTGGCTGTGGATTGAACTGGACAAGGGTGGAACCGGCGACTACAAGGGCTCGGATTGCGGCCATGCAGGACAAGGGGCAGCCGCAGACTCCGGGGACGTAACCTGGACCGACAGCGGGGGCACCCTCACCATCACGGGGGTCGTGCTGAACGGGTTGGAAGGCTTCCCGACGACCATCACGGTGCCCGACACATACGGTCACTACACCGGAACCATTGGCAGCTACCTGACCCTGCCAGGCTTCATCCCTACGTTTATCGGAAATTCCCAGCTTCAGGTCGCCCCATAGGGGAGGACCAACGAACCCGACGGAATCACCCGTCATTCACCCTCCTTATCGGGCACGGATACGCTCGGGCCCGTGAGCGTCGTTGGATAAGCGATTCCGGCTGTGGCGGGATTCTGTGGAAGCAGCCACGGCATCCCACCACCCCTCGGCCATTCCCAATAGCTGGCGAGCGTCGTGGTGGGAATGGTGGTCAACCGAGCTTATAAGAGCTTTTCTGCGCGTTGGCGCGGGGTATTGACGGCTGTCACCGGCGGGAGTACTTTACGGCTGTGGGGTTCCGGGGGCCCACCCTAAGAAGGAACTCAGATGGCATGGCAAATTGAAGGCACGTACTTCGAAAACTGCAACTGCGATATGGTCTGCCCGTGTTCGACCTCCGGTCTCACCGCCCCCGGTGACAGAGACCGCTGCAACGTCATGCTGGCCTTCCACGTAGAGAAGGGCGATATTAACGGCATCGATGTCGGGGGCCTGAACGTCGCCGTCGTGGCCGACGCTCCCGCGCTGATGAGCGAGGGGGGCTGGAAGATGGGCGTGCTGATGGATTCAGCGGCATCCCCGGAGCAGGCCGAAGCGCTGGGTGCGGTCTTCGGCGGCCAACTCGGAGGCCCAATGGAAGGCCTCGCCCCGCTGGTCGGTGAAATGCTGGGCATGGAGTCCCGCGCTATCGCCTACGCCGATGACGGGCGCGAGCACAGCGTCCAGATCGACAGTGTCATCAAGGTAAAAGTGGAGGACTTCGTTTCCTCCCTCGATTCCACCGGTGCAGGCGTTAAGGTAAGTGGGGTTGGCTTTCCTGCCGACACCCTGGCTGCCGGGCATGCGACCACGTCTACCGTGGATGTGTTTGGTCTGTCGTGGGACAATACCGGGAAGAATTCCTTCTCGGCTCCGTTCGCCTGGTCCGCCTGAATTGCCAGGGCGGACGCATCTGGACGTCCGAAGCCAGGCGGCACTCTTGGTGCTGCTTGGCTGTGGAGCCGTGGCGTGGTACTTCACCATCCTGGGGCTCCGAGGTATGCCTCCCGGTCCCGGGACGATGGGTTTGGAGTTCGGCGGCTTTCTCGCGGCATGGACCCTGATGATGGCCGCGATGATGCTTCCGGCACTGACACCACTGACCACGGTGTACCTGCGGTCCATCCAAGCGACCCGGAGCGCCTCGGTCCGGGCGGGAAGGACCATCGCGCTCGTGCTCGGCTACCTTGTATCTTGGGCACTTTTCGGGGCTGGCGCGTTCGTGGCTGCGCTGCTGGCATCGCAGTTGGCAATGTCGGCGCCCGAGGTCGCGTCCTGGGTGGGAGCGGGAATAGTGGCCGCCGCGGGCGCCTATCAGCTCACGCCGCTCAAGGATTATTGCCTGCGCCAGTGCCGCTCACCGATCGCGTTCCTGCTCCACACCTCCAGCTACCGTGGCCCGCTCCGGGACGTCCGCGTGGGCATCTACCACGGCATGTACTGCATCGGGTGCTGCTGGGGCCTGATGGTGGTGCTGACAGCGGTCGGCCTTTCAAACCTTGCGTGGATGGCCGTCATAGCCGCAACGGTTCTGCTGGAGAAGACATGGAGTCACGGCCGCACGCTCAGCAGGATCGTCGGAGCGGCGCTCATCGTCTTCTCATTCTTCGTCCCGGAAAATCCCGCCCTGCTACCCGGACTGCACGAATCTTCACAGATGCAAGTCTCGGCCTTCATCCTCACGGGCTATCCGGAAGCCGGTAAAGCCGGTCCGCAGTCTCTCGCGGGTACCAATACGGAGCGCTAGGTGTGCTCGGCCACTTTCCTCTCTCCCGGCTGGACAGGATCAAAACCGAATACGACCCCCCGAGAACGTCTTCCGCCACAACACCTGGGCTGCGTCCTGGTCCCCGGTCGATACCCGGGCGTTAGCTTTGCGGTTTGGCCGTGTCTCGTACGGGCGTTTTGCCATCTGTACGGCTTTTATTTCTTGCTCCGAGTGGGAGCCTGTAGGTTTTTTCATCGCGGCTGCGACACCCAAACCCGGGCCCCGCACGACCAAACGGAAAGCAGCCTTGGCGGACACCCGCAGGCCCGGGTCAGCGCCAGCCTTGATACTCTGATGCAGTCCGTCAGCGTCGGTCGGCCCTATCCCATCCGACCGTCACTGGCGGACCCTGTCTGCGCAGCATGAACCCGTCGCTCATCGATGGCTTGTGAAGACGAACGAGCCGGCATTCACATGATGAATTGCAAGCAGGGTCGCGATACTTACGTAAATCCATCCGGCCTAACTTCCAGGGCACCCGTGCAGTTTTCCGGCGGTCCTCTGCTTCTTTCTCAAGAAGAGGACTTGGGTAGGACGAAGGGCTTCCGGGGGATGTGGGCCAGGCACAATTTTGGACAGATGCTGCCCGGTCCTCCTGGTGCGGGTCTACCCTTGGTATTACGGTGATGGATCCCACCGGGACCGGTTAAATGCCTGTCCAGACTGCCGGTCGTGGCTGATGGTTCCTGCCCGGTTCTGGAGGGCAGGTGATGGGTTGTGACAGGACATCAGGGGCGTTCCCGTGGCCCGGATGTGTGGGAGCGCGACAGGGTCACTGGCGGGTTGGTGCCGGTGGGCCCGTTGGAGTTGTCGATGGAGGAAGTCCGCCAGCTGTGGTCTTTCATCCACGGGGACATCATGGATGGGAGTATGCGCCGGTTGCTGCGGGCGTCGTTGGGCTTGTGTCCCCGGCATGCCTGGGCTTACGCGGTGGTGGAGGTCGAGTTGTGGCAGGCCGGTGCTGGTGCCCGGGGCGGGCATCAGCCCTTTGATGTCACGATCCTGTACGAGGATCTCCTTGAGCACGTCGCGGATGGGCTGGACCAGAAGAGTTCCCTGTTGCACCGGCACCCTGATGATGTCCTTGTCCCGGTCGGGCCGTGCCGGATCTGCGCGGATATGGCCTCCCCGGACCTGCCCGGGCTGCGGATTGGGTACGCGAACTCCAATACCGAGGCCCTGACCGCCGAGGCGAACACTCTGGTGCATTCCACGACATGGTGCCTCGAAACGGTGGGCCTGTGGCGGGAGAGGGTCTGCCCGGACTGCGATCCCTCATCGGAGGGGACCGGCGACCCGGTGCTGTTGTGCTGTTACCACCTTGCGAAAAGACGTCCCCTCGCTGAGGATCTGCGGCATGAGGTGGCTGCGCGGTTGCGGGAGATCCGGGCCCGGATGCGGCACCTGACCGACTCCATGACTGATCACGGGGCCGCTGTCGGGGCTGCTGAGAATACGTCCTGGATCGAGGCGATGGGCTTCTTCGCCGGCTGGGGGCTGCCCCTGTACCTGGCCACTGACGTCGGGGAAGGATGGCCTGAACCTCACAGTCAGGGTGCTGAACAGGGCGAATGAGCCCGTCACATGGTGGCGGTTTGCGCTGGGGTGCCTGTAGTCTCTGTTCACGGTGATGGATCCCGCCGGAACAGCCCGCACATGTGGGGGGTGTTCGAACCGCCTCCCTGGCTGATGGTTCCTACCTTTGCTGATCCGAAGGTAGGTGAGCCATGCCCGCGCCCGGCAGACTTCTCCTGCTCCGCCACGGCCAAAGCGTCCTGAACGCCCAGGACCGGTTCACCGGCCTGCTCGACCCTCCCTTGACCCCCGCAGGCGTAGAGGAAGCCGCCCGCGCCGGGACCCTGCTGGCCTCCTCAGGTTTCTCCCCGGACCTCGTCTTCACCTCAACCCTCCGCCGCACCCGGGACACTGCCCGCATCGTCCTGGATTCCATGGGCGCCACTGAGGTCCCGGTCCGTGCTGCGTGGGAGTTGAACGAGCGTAGTTACGGCTCCCTGACCGGCAGGGCACGGAATGAACTGCTCACCGAACTCGGGCCGGAGGTCTTCCGGTTCTGGCGCCGCTCCTACTACGGGGCGCCTCCACCCATGCCGGGCACCCAGCTCCGCAGGATCCGCCGCAGCCGCGCGTTCGCCGGCCTTCCGCCGGAAGCCGTCCAGGCCACCGAGTCCCTCTGCGCAGTGATTAAACGGGTTCGGACCTTCTGGCACCAGCACCTTCGCCCCAGGATCCGTGAAGGAGAGGATCTGCTGGTGATCGGGCACGGTAACTCCCTGCGGGCGCTGTGCCTTGTCCTGGACCGGCTCTCCCATGCCGAGGTGGAGGCCCTGAACATCCCCACCGGGCACCCGCTGGCCTACCGCTTCACCCCGGAGATCGTGCCGCTGGTCCGGGGTGGGGAGTACCTGAATCCGCTGGCGGCGCGGACCGCGGCCGCCATGGTAGCCGCAGCAGGCGGAACCTGAAACGACGACAAGGAAAAGGAGAAAATCATCATGTATGAACTTCAGATCACCGGGGTGCGTGCCCTGCAGATCCTGGACTCCCGCGGCTACCCGACGGTGAAGGTTTGGCTCACGGCACAAGACGGCAGGGTGTCGGTCGCGTCTGCCCCGTCCGGGGCATCCACCGGGGCCCATGAGGCGGTCGAGCTGCGTGACGGCGGCCAGGAGTACTCCGGCCGCGGCGTGACCAAAGCCGGGGCCAACGTCCGCGGGGAAATCAGTGAAATGCTTATGTCCCGGAGCTGGCAGAACCTGGCGGAGCTGGATCAGGCACTGACCGGGCTGGATGGGACACCGGGAAAGTCCCGGCTCGGAGCGAACGCGGTCGTCGCAGTGTCGATGGCGGCCGCCCGCGCCTTCGCCGCCGCTGCCGGGACGCCCCTGCATGTCTGGATCTCCCAGACCCTGGGCCGGGCCGGGCGGCTGCCCGTGCCGCACTTCAATGTCCTCAACGGCGGACAGCACGCCGCCAACCCGCTGGAATTCCAGGAATTCATGATCGCCCCCGCCGGGCACCCACTTTCGCCGACGGGCTGCGTTGGGGTTCGGATGTCTACCACGCCCTGTCCCGGCGGCTGCACAAGCAGGGCCTCGCGACCGGCCTGGGGGACGAAGGCGGGTACGCCCCGGCGATCGCCCGCCCCGAGGAAGCACTGGACCTGATCGTGGCCGCCATCGAGGACGCCGGCTACACCCCGGGCCGGCACGGGGTGGCGATCGCACTGGACCCGGCGGCCAACTCCTTCTACGCGGACGGAAACTACACCGTGGCCGGCCGTGCTTACAGCCCGGAGCAGATGATCTCCTACTATAGAGGCTCATCACCGATTACCCGATCTGGAGCCTGGAGGACCCGCTGGCCGAAGAGGACACCCACGGGTGGCCGGCGCTGACCGCAGCGCTTGGGAACCGGGTGCAGGTGGTGGGCGATGACCTGTTCGTCACCTCCGCGGACCGGGTGCGGGACGGCATCAAGCATGCGTCGGCGACGGCGGTGCTGATCAAACCGAACCAGGCCGGGACCGTGAGCGAAACCTTCGATACGCTCACCGCCGCGTCCGAGGGCGGATTCGGGGCGATGGTCTCGCACCGCTCGGGGGAGACCGATGATACGTTCGTCGCTGACCTCGTGGTCGGCTCCGGCTGCGGGCAGCTCAAATCCGGGGCACCGGCCCGCGGGGAACGCGTCGCCAAGTACAACCGGCTGCTGGAAATCACCGACGAAGACCCGTCCCTGCCGTATGGGCCCACCGGGACCTTCCTCAACACCGACGGCCAATGACAGGAGCGCCGATGAATGAACCAGAGAACACCTCCGCGGCGGTGACCGGGCAGACGCCTTATGTCCCGCGCCGGATCACCGGGCCGGTGCTGATGGGTGTGGTTCCCGGCCAGCCGCTGGCGGTCGCCCACCGCGCCGCGGAGCTGGCCTACAGCCTGAACGTGAAACTCATCTGCGCCTACGTTGACGTCACCAGCTACCTCGCCGAAGAGCCCGACGGACGCGTCGAGTCCCTGCCGATTGATCCGGACGGGATCGATGACGACATCGAAGGGATCAGCGAGAGCATCAGGGAACGCCTGCAGGACGCCCTGGCCGGCACCGGCATCGACTGGTCCTTCCTCACCCTCGCGGGCGACCCCGCCCGGGCACTGGGACGGCTGGCCGAGTCAGTGGAGGCATCGGTCATTGTGGTGGGCACCCGGGAGCGCGGCCTCGGAGCCCGCTTCGAGGAGCTGCTCGTCGGGTCCGTCGCAGTCCACCTTACGCACCGCCAGCACCGGCCCGTCCTCGTCGTCCCGCTCGCCCCCTACACCAGGCATCACCGGAAGGAGGCCCACTGATGGAACCAACGACCCCCGAGACCACGACAGCGGGCCCACCCGACGAAAGGACCGACACCACCGGCGACAGGCCCCTGCCCATCGACAGTGACCTGGCCGATACCAGCGACGATGAAACTGATGCCGGGACGCTGGGTCAGGCGCGCACCCACAGGCCTGTCCACCTGCACCCAGGGTTCGTGCTCGTCGTCATCACCGGAGGCATCTTTGGCGCCCTGGCCCGGTACGGGCTCAGCGGCGTCCTGCCGTCCCCGGGCGGCTGGCCGCTGCCGACCCTGATCATCAACCTCACCGGAGCACTGCTGCTCGGAGCGTTACTGGAAGCCCTGGTCCGCCGCGGCCCCGACGCCGGGCGCCTGCGGATTATCCGCCTGATCGCCGGGACCGGGTTCATGGGCGCCTTCACCACCTACAGCACCCTGGCCCTGGAAACCAACACACTCCTCGGCGCAGGGCGTACCGGCGATGCTTTGCTCTATGCCGGGGTGACCCTGATCGGCGGCGCGATAGCAACAGTGGCAGGGATCCGGGTCGCCTCCGGGCACCACACCAGGATGACCGCCCGGCGCCAGGACGCGACCCTTCGCCCCCACGGGCAGGAGGGCCGCCGGTGAACGCCCTGACTCTCATCCTCCTGGGACTGGCCGGTGGGCTTGGCGCCGGAACACGGTTCGTCGTCGACGGGCTGGTCCGATCCAAAGTCCGTACCGCCCTGCCCGTGGGCACCATCGCCATCAACGTCACCGGCTCGTTCCTCCTGGGACTTCTCGCCGGGGCGGTGATCGTCCACGCCGCACCGGCCCAGCTGCAGGCCATCGCGGGAACCGGGTTCCTTGGCGGATACACCACCTTCAGCACCGCCAGCTTCGAAACCGTCCGACTCATCCAGTCCCGCCGCGCCGGGCTGGCCCTCCTCAACGGAATCGGCACCGCGGTGATGGGCGTAGCTGCCGCGGCGGCGGGCCTGGCCCTGGCAGCAGCGGTGTAGGACGATGCCGGGCCCTGTGCCGGGCGTCTGTACCCAGGCTGTTTTAGGAGCCCGCCCTTGCCTTGGCCGGGGTGAGGGCGGGGGAGAAAAGGACCGAGGCGAGCATCCAGGCGGCGGCGTAGGTGAAAGCGGCGGCGGGTGAGAAGACCGCCCACAGGATCCCTGCCGTGACCGTGGCGCCGAGGTCACCGACGGATTGGACGAGGCCGAGGACGCCGAATCCGTTACCGCGCAGCCTGTCCGGGAGGGCGAGAGCGACCGCTGTTGATTCGGCTGTCTCCGCGAAGCCGATGCCGATGCCGGCGAGAAGGAATCCTGCCAGCACGGGCGCCCAGGTGTGGGGGCTGAACGCAAAGAGCAGGTAGGCGCCGACGTAGACGGCGCCGCCGGCGGCGAAGACGGGGCGTGGCCCTGCCCGGTCCACGAGGCGGCCACCGGCCAGGGCTGCCAGGGTCGCTGCGCCGTTGTGGGCTGCATAGAAGAAGATGGCCAGGGCTGCCGCGGCGGTGGTGTCCCTGTCTTCTCCGGTGAGCAGGTCGGTTGCGCGCAGGATCAGCAGGGTCGTGGCAAGGTTGCCGAGTTCGAAAAAGGACACCGGGACCAGCGCCCGGGCCGCTCCGCTGCGGCGCAGTTCCCCGAGGTTGAAGCTGAGCCGGGCCCGCGCGGTGGGTGCGGCCAGGACAGTGCGGGCCTGCCGGGCGGCCAGGGTGATGGCGGCGGCGGCAAGGATGCTGGGGATGAAGGACAGGAGAATGGCTTCCCGTACCCCGATCAGTCCGACCAGCAGCCCGGCCAGCAGCGGCCCGGCGATCGCGCCGGCGTTGTCCCCTGCCCGTTCAATGCCCGCCGCCCGGCCGTAGGCGGCACGCGGTGTGATGGACACGAGCAGGGTGTCCCGGGCGGGTGAACGGATTCCTCGGGCTGCCCAGGCGAGGGCGCGGAGCACCGCGACCTGCCACACCATCGTGGCCACCCCGATCAGCGCCGTCGCGGCGGCCGTGAGGAGGTAGCCGCCCGAAGCGATCCTGGCCCTGCGGGAAGGCTCAGCGGCGAGGGGGCCGCCGGCAAGCTTGCTCAACCCCACTAACGCATCAGACACCCCTTCGATAGCACCCAGGGCGGCCGGGCCAGCATGCAGGGTCGAGGTCAGGAACGACGGAAGCAGGGAGGTCACCAACTCGTGGCCGGCATCGCTGAAGAACGAGGCGGTGCCGACCCCGAGGATCCCCTTGTTCAGCCACGCTCCCTCCCCGCCCCCGGACGCGTCCTGCCCGGTGACCGCTTTCGGGTCCGGGGCGGGAGTGTTTGCCTCGTCAGCCACGGCGGCCTCCCTGGCGACGCGGTCCGGGCGGGCAGGCGGGGGTCCTGCTCATGACAGCCACACGGCAGCGGCCGCCCCGGCCCCGGCAAGTGAGAAGGCAAGGGAGACGAGAAGATGCACAGCGGGCACGACAGGTGCCCGTTCGATCGTTTCCTGCCTCATCCAGGACAGGGCGAAGGCTGTCCCGGCGTAGGTAGTCACCCCGGCAGCCACGCCCATCGCCACCGGCGAAGAGGACGGGCCCGACCCGGCGGCCAAGATCCCGCCGGTGATCACGCCCAGGACAAGGGCCAACACGGATTCGGCGACCCATTCGGTCCGTGGCCGCGCAGCTGTGCCCAGGCCGCGCTGGAGGAGGATGCGGAGCAAGGATCCCGCCAGGGCACCGATGGCAATGGTGAGCATGCTGGTCATGCCGCCTGCTTCGGACGCGGTGAAAGGGGCCATCGGTTTCCGTTCGTCACGAGTGGGGTCTTCATGGCCGGGACCGGCCGGTTTTGAGGGCCCGCCAGCGTTGGCTGCATTCACCGACAATCCTGGCCGCTTCTTCCGGCGTGCCCCATCCGAGGACGCGGGTGCGTGTGCCGGGCTGCAGGTCCTTGTAGTGGTTGAAGTGGTGGGTGATCTGTTCCTGCCACCTGGTGCCGAGGTCTTCGATGGTGCGTATCCTGTTCCCCTCATCACGATCATCTGAGGGGACTGCGACGATCTTGTAGTCCATGTCGTCCCCGTCGCGGAAGTTCAGGACGCCCAGTATCCGGCCGTGCACGACCAGCCCGGTGGGCAGCGGTTGGCGGGTCACGCACAGGATGTCCAGTTCATCACCGTCCTCGTCCAGGGTTTGTGGAATGAAGCCGTAGTTCACCGGTTTGGCGAAAATCCCCGGGTCGACGCGGTCCAGGTGAAAAAGGCCCGTGGTGCGGTCCCACTCGATTTTGTGGCTCGAACCCATCGGGATGTCGATGACTCCGGTGACCAGGCCTTGGAGGTAGTCCCCACACTCAAGCAGTGCGTTGTAGTCAGTCACGAGAGCGTCTCCTGTCGGGCAACGTGGGACAGGGGACGGCATAAGTCTTTGCGGCCCTCGTCGGCATGCTCATACCGGCTAGGGGAGGCGGTGGCGGAATTAGGCATAGTTCTCCGTCTGTGCGTGGCACTGAACAGGAACTATCAGCCGGGGGCGGCGGTTCGGACGGTGCGACCCGCCCCGGCGAGATCCATCACCGTTGCCAGTAATCAACCACATGGCGGGGCCAACTGGCAAGGAAATGACGGGGGTGTCCCCTCAGAGGCCCCCGGGTGGGACCAGCACAGATGCCCGGATGCGGTGCACGTGATGCTATCTGCAGCGCTGTTTAATGCCCTGGACACACCGCTGCTGGGAGAGGGAGCAGGCGCGGCAGCGGGCTTTGACGAGTCTTGCCTTAACTCCGGTTACCGGCTCCTTCACTTGGCCTGTCCTGCTCCCAGCCCAGCAAAGAGGGCCAGACGATAGGGCCCAATGTTTCCCGATTTAGCTATCATGGAGCCAGGTGATGGAACCCGCCTGAACCGGATAAATCCGGTTTCAACCGCCGGCCGGCTTATGGCTCCTGTCTGAGAGAACTTCAAGGACGGAGGCGGGGCACATGTTCCCAGACGCGAAATTATCTTCCCGCACAGAACCAACCGCCGCGGTGTTCACCAGCATTTTATGGGCGGCCGCAGGGACCGCGCGCGGGTCCGGTCTCTCCGGGCAGGAACCCTTTCTGGCCGATCTGCATCTTGACCAGGTCATTGCTGCGGTGACCGCGGGCAGGGATCAGTTCAACCTGAAACCCTTCTTTTACGCCCCGTTGGCCAGTGTCGAAGAGATCAGCTACCGGCATCAAGTACTCCAGGACCTTCGGGACGGTTCCTTACTGGCGTCCCTGGGGTCTTTCGCCGGGCGGATGCAGAGCATGCGCAACCAGCGTGCGCTGTCGGAAAAGCTGCACTACCCGTATCAGAAGCAGGCCCTGTTCCTGGACGCCGCCACCATCTACTGCACGGCCGTGGGCAGCCTGTCCACGGACCTGGCCGCCTCAGCGGTCACGTCGTCCGGTTTCCGCACGCTGCGGGACTACCTGAACCAGTACGTCGGTTCGGCATCCTTCCAGGCTCTGCTGGAGGACGCGGAACGCCTTAAGGACGATCTGGCGAACGCCACATACTGTTTCCGCATCAAGGGCGGGCAGGTGAGCGTTTCCCGGTATCAGGACGAAGCCGATTACAGCGCCGAGGTCGCGGCGACGTTCAGCAAATTTCAGCAGGGAGAGGTGAAGAACCGCCTCGAAGCGCCCCCGACCACCGTGGACATCAACCATGTGGAGGCCATGGTGCTCGATGGGGTTGCCTGGCTCTTCCCTGAAACCTTCGAATCCCTCCGGGACTTCTGCAGCCGGCACGCCGGCTACATCGATGAGGTCATCACCCGCTTTGACCGGGAGGTCCAGTTTTACCTCGCGTATCTGGCCCATATTGCCACCCTGCAGCGCTCGGGCCTGCCGTTCTGTCTCCCGGAGGTCTCCCGGACCTCGAAGGAGCTGGCCGTCCGTTCAACGTTCGATCTTGCCCTCGCGGCGCAATGCGTGGGCGATGGGCGCCCGGTGGTGACCAATGACTTCGATCTGCACGACCGGGAACGCATTTTTCTTGTCTCAGGTCCGAACCAGGGTGGTAAGACAACTTTTGCCCGGACCGTGGGGCAACTCCACTATCTTGCCGGCCTGGGTCTTCCCGTGCCGGGCACCGCTGCCCGGATCTTCCTCCCGGACCGCATCCTCACCCATTTCGAACAGGGAGAAAACACCAAGGACCTTCGAGGAAAACTCATGGACGACCTCGTCAGGGTCCACGACATCCTCGAAGCGGCAACACCTGACAGCCTGGTCATCCTGAATGAAATCTTTACCTCCACCGCCCTCCGGGACGCGGTGGCCCTGGGCCGGAAGGTGATGTCACGGATCGTTGAGCTGGACCTGCTCTGCGTCTGCGTGACGTTCGTCGATGAGCTGGTTTCGCTCAGCAGCACCATGGTCAGCATGGTCAGTACGGTCAACCCCGGGAACCCGGCCGAACGAACCTTCAAAGTCGTGCGCAGGCCCGCCGACGGGATGGCCTACGCTCGGGTCCTGGCCCAAAAATACGGCCTCACCTACGAGCAATTGAAGGAGCGGCTGACCCCATGAAGGCGTATCTGATGTTCCCCGACCGGGACGTTCCCCAGGGGGCGCCGCCGGAGAATGAACACGACCTGATCCGGGACCTGAACCTGGTCCCGGTAGTGCATGCAATGGCCGCAGGAGACACCTTCCTGCAGGACATCGCAAGGAAAACCCTGCTCTCACCACTCAAAGAGCAGGCGGACATCCTCTACCGGCAGCACATCCTGGTCGACTGCCTGGAACACCCGGCCATCATCCGGGACCTCTACGACCTCGCGGTGGAGACCATTGACGGTGAAAAAAAGGTCTACCACAGCATTTTCCTGCGGTACCCGGACGCGGTCCTGCGCACAGCCATCGAATCACTCGAGTTCCTGGTCCCCATGCTCCGGCGATTAAGGAACCTCGCCGCCGAGCACGGCCACCGGTTCAGTTCCCCCGGGCTCACCCGGCTCTTCAGCATGATCACAGAGGAACTTGACGATGACTACTTCCGGACTATCGCAGGGCACCTGGAGACGCTGCGGTTCCGTTCGGCACCCCTGATCAGTGCCGGGCTCGGCGCCGCCAACGAGGGAACCGGGTACACCCTCCGCCGGCCCAACGCGGACCCCAGAAACTGGTTCCAGCGGTTCTTCTTCCCCGACAGATCCAGCTACACCTTTCAGATCAATGATCGTGACGAGAGCGGATACCGGGCCCTGTCCGAGCTCAAAGACCGCGGCCTGATCCTCGTGGCCAACGCCCTGGCCCGGTCGGATCAGCACATCGTGAGCTTCTTCTCGATGCTCCGCTCCGAACTGGCCTTCTATGTCGGGTGCCTGAACCTGCGCGAACGGCTGTCCGCCACCGTTCCGATCTGTTTTCCCAAGCCCGAGGCGCCCGGCTCCCCGAACTGGTTGTGCGCCAAAGGCCTCTGCGACGCGGCCCTGGGACTGTCCTCCACCGGGCCTGTCATCGGCAGTGACGTCAACGGTGAATCCAAAAACCTGATCCTGGTCACCGGGGCAAACGAAGGAGGGAAGTCGACCTTCCTGCGCAGCATCGGCAACGCGCAACTCATGATGGAATGCGGGATATTTGTCTGCGCCGAATACTTCAGCACAGGCATCTGTACCGGCCTCTACACCCACTACCGGCGCGAGGAAGACCCCAACCTCACCAGTGGAAAACTCGATGAGGAACTGGACCGGATGAACCGGATCGCCCAGACCATCAGGCCAGGGTCGCTGATGCTGTTCAACGAATCGTTCTCAGCGACCAACGAACGCGAAGGCTCCGCCCTGGCCTGGGATGTCATCGCCGCTTTGGTCGAATCCGGCATCCGGGTCGTTTTCGTCACGCACTTCTTCGAACTCGCCCACGCCCTGTTTACCCGGCACCGGGCCGGGGCCCTGTTCCTGCAGGCCGAGCGCCGGGACAACGGAGAACGGACCTTCACAATGGTTGAGGGCGAACCGACTGCCACCAGTTTCGGGGAGGACCTGTACGCCCGGATATTCGCCCCCTCCACCGAGCCATAACAAACCACCGTCGTCCCACCACGGCGCACGGAAGCAGGGAGGCAGGAGTATCCATGACAGTGCCGGAGAACGGTGTGCGGCACCTCTACCTGGCCCGTCACGGGCAAACCGCACTGAACGCTGAAGGACGGCTGCGGGGTTTGGCGGACCCGCCACTGGATGCGGCAGGGGAAGCCGAGGCGCGCCGCCTCGCCGAAGCCCTGGCGGCAAAGGGTTCTTCCATCGTAATTTCAAGCCCCCTGCAACGGGCGGTACACACCGCAGCCGCCATCGCGAAGCGGGCAGGGGTGGCCCATGTGGTGGATGAACGCTTCAACGACCGTGACTACGGCCCCCAGACGGGCCGGCTCAAAACGGAGGTGATCGCACAGTGGGGAAGCGTTGATGACGCACCCGGGGTCGAGTCTGCCCGTAACGTTCTCGCCCGGGTCAGGCCTGCCCTTGATGCGGTCCTTGATGAAAACCCGGAGGGATCGGTCATCGTTGTCACCCACGAGGCGGTCATCCGCCCTCTGATCGCCTCACTCGCCCCGGCGTGGCAACCGGAGCTGTCCGCGCCGACGGGCAGCTGGAATGACCTCTGCCGCGCAGGGGCTGACTGGACCATTGTGGCAGCGGACCAGACCCCGGCCGGATAGAAAATGGGTGACCGTTGAAAAGCCGCCACTACCCGCGCACCTTGCCCACCAGATGGCGCAGATCCAGAGCCAGTACCTGGTCGAGGTAGGTGAAGGTCGCGAACTTGCTGCCGGATGCCTTGCTCTGGTCGACCTCCAGCCTTTGCAGCAGGATCAGAATGGCTATGGAACCAAATGCTCAGGTTTCCCGTGGTCCCTGACCCGGGGACGAGCGGGCCTCGCTCATTATCCGTCCACAGCCGGCTGCTCCTAGCAGATCCGTGCGCCTACACAGCCAGAAGTCCGACCCCGATGTTCATGTGGTAATCGCACCGCCTTGCCTGATGACGAAATAATCGCAGCACCACCGTTCGCCGTGTTATTCGCATCCACCGGGGTCCCTCCTAAAGTGAGTATTTGTGGCAGGGGTGATCCCGGCGTGTACTGGCCTCAGGGGAGTGGTGCCCGAAGGGGTCAGGAGGCGCAGCAGGAGAGTTTGGAGACGTCGGTTTTGTAGGATTGGGCGGCGATTTTGATGCCTTCGGCCATGGTCAGGTACGGGGACCAGAGGTTCGCGACCTGGTCCACGGTCATGCCGGCTTCGAGGATGTAGACACCGGCTGCGGCCAGGTCGCCTGCTTCCTTGCCCACGGCGGTGATTCCCACGATCCGTCCCGTATCGGCGTCCGCAACGATCTTGATGAAGCCGCGGGTGTCGCGGTTCACCAGTGCCCGGGGGACGTATTCAAGGGGCAGGACCCGGCATTCGCACCGGATCCCGGCGGCGTTGGCTTCCTTGTCGGTCATGCCGACCGCGGCGAGGGCCGGGCTGGTGAAGGTGACCCGGGGCAGGTGGCGGTAGTCGACCTCGCGGCCGGCCTGGTTGAAGGCGTTCTCCACCGCCAGGGAACCGTGGGAGGCGGCAACGTAGACAAACTCGCTGTGACCCGTGACGTCGCCGGCGGCCCAGATCCGGGGGTTGGTGCTGGCCAAGGTGTTCTGCACCAGGATTTCGCCCCGGTCACCGGTCTTGACCCCGACGGTGTCCAGGTTCAAACCATCGGTGACGGGCCGGCGTCCGGTGGCGACGAGCAGCCGGGCGGCCCGGAATTCCTCCTGGCCGCCCGACACTGTGGCGGTCGCGAGGACCTCTGCGGTATCCGGGTCGTATCGGACGGCGGTGACCATCGCCCGGCGGACGACGCGGACGCCCTCGTCCGCGAAAACACCCATCAGTGCCCGGGATGCTTCGGGTTCTTCCGCCGAGGCCAGGCGGGAACGGACCAGCATGGTCACCCTGGAGCCAAGGCGGGCGAAAAGTTGCGCCTGTTCCAACGCCACATAGCCCCCGCCGAACACCAACAGAGATTCGGGGACCTCTTCCAGTTCCATCGCCGTTGTCGACGTCAGGTACTCCACATCCTGAAGACCCTCAACCGGGGGCGCCCAGGGGGCCGAACCGGTAGCGACCAGGTAGTGGGCGGCGGTAACGGATTCACGGACACCATCCTGTCCGGTGATTTCCAGGGCGGGTTCCTCAGGGGTTCCGGCGAACACCGCGTTACCCTGACGCAGGTCCCACCCGTAGTCCGCGATCAGGTCAACGTACTTATCCGTGCGCATCCCCTCCACCAACGACCGCTTACTGGCGAGAAGGGCGGCCATGTCCACCGGCGCGGCCGAGGTGCTGATGCCGGGGAACCGGCCGGAGGCATCTGCTGCAATATGTCTGGCGTCCGCGGCAGCCAACAGGGCCTTGGACGGCACGCAGCCGGTGTTCACGCACGTCCCCCCGACGGTGGACCGTTCCACCATCAGGACCCGCTTACCCAGGCCGGTGGCCCGGATCGCGGCGGCGAACGCCCCACCGCCGGAGCCGACCACTGCCAGATCATAATCAAACGCTGTTGCTTCAGTCATGAGACCTTCCAGAAAATGGGTGCGAAGACCTCTTTGGTCGCCGCGTCGCCAATGGCTAATGTTCATGCCCAGTCTGCACATTGACCTGCAGGGCAAGGTCAAGAGGGCCGGTCGGCCGGAAACTTTCCGGACTGGGGTCAGCGGCCGCGGATGCCGGCCTGGTCAAAGCCGAGGTCACGGACCGCGTCCACGGCATCGGAAAGCCGGTCAGCACGGTCCGGCTCGTACCGGACCGGGACGGTTTCAGCTTCGGCATCGATCTTCTCGACCGTAACCCCGGGCCAGCTCTCAAGCTCGTCCCGGACAACGTCATCGGCGGCGAGCGAGCAGCAGCCCCCGCCGATGGGTGCGGCGTTGCGGAGGCCGGGCAGGTCAATGAGGGCCGTCACCGGAACGGCGGGCGGTGTTGCCGGTGCGGGAACACCGCCGGAAAGGGCGGCTGGTGTGGTCTGGGTGGTCAACGGTACCTCCGGTAGGGGTCGGTCTGGAAGGATCGGTTTCGGCAAAACGGGCCGCCGGGAACTCCGAGGGCGTGGGGCCTGCCTGGCAGTTCCGAAGCGGGACTTGGGATACTGCAGCTCTGCCGTATCCCCATTCTTGACCTTCCCCTATGCTGGAATGTCAAGCGGGGTTTATCGGACCCCCGGCTTTCCCCTTCACGGCAGGAGCAGATGATGCGGATTGGTGAGGCGGCAGCAGCTGCCGGAACGAGCACTAAAACCCTGCGGTTCTATGAGGACCGCGGTCTGCTCCCGCCCGCGGAACGCACCGGAAACGGATACCGCGAGTACGGTAACGACGCGATCACGCGGCTGGAGTTTATCCGCAGGGGCCGCGCTGCGGGCCTGACCCTGGCCCAGATCGGTGAGATCCTCACCCTCCGCGACCGCGGCAGCGCCCCCTGCACCCACGTCAGGGACCTGCTTGCCGGGCAACTCGCTGACCTGGACGCCCAGATCGCAGAACTGGCCGCCTTGCGGGATGCCGTCGCCGGATTCCATCACACCGCCTCCGCCGGCGACCCGGCGGACTGCGATCCCAACCGGATCTGCAGTTACCTCTAACTTCCGCTGAAGGGACCGCGGGTGAGGTTCATCTCGGTTGTGTCCCTTGCATCCTGGGAATACCCCCGTGCCGTCGGGTGAGACCCAGGACGGGGGAAGAGCTGTTCACCCGGTGTTTTCGATGATGTGGCAGACGACCGCTTCCTGGCCTCTCGCGCGGGTATCGCGTGCAGTTTTGCGTGCGCGGTCCAGGGTCCGGCGCAGGCGCTTGAGGTCAGTCATGGTGCGGTCGAGCCGTTCGATGTGCGCATCGAGCAAGGCGGTGACTTTCCCGCACGTGACCGCGCCGTGACGCTGGAGGTCCAGCACGTCCCCGATTTCCTCGAGGCTGAGGTCCAGTGCTTTTGCCTGCCGGATGAACCGCAGAATCCGAACGTCTTCATCGGTGAAGATCCGGTATCCGGTGGAAGTTCTTCCCGCCGGTGGGAGGAGCCCTTTGGACTCCCATAAGCGCACGGCCTTGGGCGTGACCCCGGCTGCGTCGGCTGCCTGTCCAACTTTCATCCGGACTCCTTTTGTTTTCTCTGGCGGCGGCGAACAACGCACCCTTGACTTTGTCCCTGGGTCAAAGTTTTAGCATGGCCGGAGTACGAGGACAAGCCCCGACGGGAATGAGGAGAATCAGCAATGAACAACAATGTTTTTCCCGGCAACGCGGCAGGTCCGGCGCTGATCACGCTGCAGGTGGAGGGCATGTCCTGCACCGGGTGCGAGCAGCGGATCGGCAACACCCTGCGCCGGGTCGAAGGAGTACGGGAAACCACCGCCGATCACACCACCGGGCGGGTCCGGGTCCATGTCGGGCCGGGAGTGGAAGCGGGGGTGCTGGCGGCGAAAATCACCGCCGCCGGCTACACCGTGAAGGGCAGCGAAACAGAGTCAGATGCGGGCATGAAGGCTGGACCTGATGGCGAGCCGGACCGAGGGCAGCGGAATGATTAACGCGACGAAGGACAGTGCCCGGTTGTGGGCATCGGAGCCGGGCGCTGAACCGGGGCATGAGCGGATCCGGGCCCGGCTCGCGGGCCTGCACTGCTCGCTGTGCACGGGAACGATCGAGAAAGCTTTGGGCCGGATGGACGGTGTGGGCACGGTCGCGGTGTCCCTGACCCATGAACAGGCCCTGGTCGACTACGACCCGCAGATCGTTTCCCCGGACCTGATTCTGGGCACACTGAGGGACATCGGGTACGAGCTCTATGACCCGCGTAAGCTGCGTCCGTTCGAGGAAGAGGAAGCGGCCCTGGTCCGGGAAGGTGTTCGGCTGCTGGCGGCGGTCACGGCGAGCCTGGCAGCGATCGGGCTGATCGCTGTGGTGACCGGGGTACTTTCGGTTCTGGTCCCGGCCACGGTCGTGGTCCTGATGGTCCCGCTCTCGTACGTGCTGCTGCGCCCGGCAGGGAGGGCCCGGGCGCTGGCCGGGGCCGCTGGTGTCGTGGCGCCCGGTGTCGCAGCCCTGGTCCTGCGGGCGGCCGGGGTGCTGGGCGAACCGGTGGTCAGTGTCAGTGCCGGGCTCCTGGCACTGGCCGCGGTGTTCGGGATCGGCCCGCATATCCTGCGGATGGCGTACCAGTCGGGACGGCGGGGGATCCTGAACCAGCACGTACTGCTGGAGGTCGGCGCGTTCGCCGGGATCGCCGGCGGGTTGATCGGGCTGACCGGGGTGTTGCCGGATTATCCGACGGCGGCATTTTTCGCGGTCACTGTGCTGATCATGAACTACCACGTCTTCTCAGAGTGGCTCTCGTTGCTGGTCAAGACCCGATCGAGTCAGTCGGTGCGCAAACTGCTGGATCTCCAGCCGGACCTGGCCCGCCTGGTGACTGTTGACGGGGCCGAGGCGGAGGTCCCGGTCGAACAGGTCCGTGTCGGTGACCTGGTCCGGGTCCGTCCCGGCGAGCGGATCCCGCTGGACGGGCGGGTCCGTGACGGGGTGTCCGCGGTGGATGTGTCCCTGGTCACCGGCGAACCGGTGCCGGTCGACGCCGGCCCCGGGGACCAGGTCGTGGGCGGTTCCGTCAACGGCACCGGGACGCTGCTGGTCCAGGTCAGGGCAACCGGGGCCGAGGGGTTCCTGGCCCAGGTCATCCGCCATGTTGAGGACGCCCGCGCCCTCAAACCCGGGATCCTGCACCTGGTCGACCGGATCCTGCGCGTCTACACCCCCACCATTCTGACCATTTCCGCCGTTGCCCTCCTCGGCTGGCTGGCCGGCAGCTGGGCCCTTACCGGGGAACCGGATGTCCGCCGCGCCGTGTTCGCGGCCCTGAGCGTGCTCGTCATGGGCTACCCCTGCGCCGTGGGTATCGCTGCCCCGCTGGCCATTGTCCGGGGCGCCGGAACGGCCGCGGACAAGGGGATCGTGATGCGCACCGGGGAAGCGTTCCAAACCTTCCGCCAGGTCCGCACCATCGTGCTGGATAAGACCGGCACCCTCACCGAAGGCAAACCCGCCGTCACCGCCACCGAACCCGCTACCGGTACCGCCCATGAGCTGTTGGCGCTGGCCGCGGCGGCCGAACAGCACTCCGAACACCCCTTGGGCCGGGCCATCGTCAACGCTGCCCGGGACAGGGCCATCACCCCGGCTCCTGCCTGGGAGTTTGAATCGGTCACCGGCTCCGGGGTCCGTGCCATGATCGGCGGCGCCGTGGTTCTGGCCGGCTCACCGGCCTTCCTGACCGCTGAAGGCGTGGCCCTGTCGGGCCTGGTACACCGGATTGATCAGTTCGAAGCGGCCGGGAACACCGTCATCGGCATCGCCCGGGACGGGCGTGCCCTCGGGGTGATCGCCCTGGCCGACCGCCTCCGTCCCGACGCGGCTGCAGCCGTCGCGTCGATGCGCGCCGCAGGCCTGGAACCGGTCCTGGTCACCGGGGACAACGAACGAGCCGCCCGCCGGGTCGCCGAACAAACCGGCATCAGTGATGTGCGCGCCGGGGTGCGGCCCGAAGGCAAAGCCGGCATCGTCCGGGAGCTGCAGGCCGGAGGTACGAGGGTCGCGATGGTCGGCGACGGGATCAACGACGCCCCGGCCCTGATGCAGGCCGACGTCGGCATCGCCGCCGGAGCCGGTACGGACATCGCGGTCGAATCCGCGGATATCGTGCTGCTGCGCGAAGACGTCGCCGGGGTGATGGACGCCCGCACCATCAGCGACTCCGCCTACCGGCGGACCCGGACCAACGTCGCCCTGGCCTTCGCTTTCAACGGCATCGGAGTCCCGCTGGCAGCCACCGGCCTGGTCTACCCGGTCTGGGCGATGATCGCGATGGCCGCCTCCGTCACGGCGATCTTCCTGAACTCCATCGGCACCCGCCCGGCCCTGCTCTTCGACGCCATCGGCAGCGTCAAAGCCCGCAAAGCCCGGCTTGCGGCCCAGGAGCAGGAAGCATGAGACGGGCAGTAAGCGGCAGCGAACCTGCCATCGGCGGCCCGGCAATGATTGACGAAGCCGCCCGGGACCGGGTTCCTACCCCGCCCGGGATGGTGCCGCTGGTTTTCCGGCAGGAAACCTCTGCACCCTGCCGGGCGCTGGAACCCCGGCCCGAACCCTTTATCACCGCCCCCGCCGGTTCACCGCGCTGCGGGGCTGGCTCAAGACCCGGCTGGGTGAGCCGGACCCCTTTCCTCATGATGGGCAAGCAGGCGTGCTGTGGGCCGGGCTGGCCCTGATGGTCTACGGCTTCCTTCCCATCTTCGACGGCAGGGCGTTGAGCATCAGCTGCTGCGGCTACTACAGCTTTTGGCGGGGCCTCTGGGTTTCCCGCTCGGCTTCCTCATCCTCATCCCGCCGCGCCCTGGCCCTGAACCGGGGAATTCGCCGGCACCGTGCGGATCATGACCGCTTCGCTGGCGGACCTGCCCGAGGAGCACCGGGTGGCGATGCACACCCGACGCCCGTCGGCTGTCGCGATGCTGCCCGAACGCCAACGCCTCAAGCACCTGCAGCTGATCTCCGCACCTGTTCAACATCAGCAGCCACAGGGCCGTCGAACGCATCCAGGGCACCCGGCAGACGGTTCTGGAAAACCTGCCCCGGAGGATGGCCCCGTTCAGGGCCGCACCCATCCCCGGCCGGTAGAAATGACACCAGACCCCGACTTGACTTTGCCCCAAGGGCAAAGTTTTAGGATGGTTCGGCGCGATACCGCAGCTTGCGCCTGCACGTGCGCCCGGAGGCTGGTGCCAGCATGAGCCCGGGCCGGACGGCGACAAAAACGGGAAGCAGAAGGACCATATGGAAAAAGGCAGAATCATGCAAAGCAGAGAATTGATGGTCCCCGTGGCCGCTGCCAGGACCTCTGCCCGGCGCGACAGCAGCACCGGGCAGGGAGGCCGGGACAGCGCCAAGAGGTGCGCGATAGTTGAGGGCCTGCCAGGTTGTGACGCCGGGCCTGCCGGGAGGGCCGCGTTCGTCATCCGGGAAATCGGTCATGCACTGGCCCGTTTACGCGGCCGTCGAAGTGGCAGAACCAACGGAATCACGACCCCGGACACCACCCAGGCCCCCGGTTCAGAGGCCGCTGGTTCAGGGGGCGGCGCGACACCTGTCGGCCCCGGCCGGAGTCCGGGAACCACGAGCAGCGAAGGAATGGATTGATGGTAGTGCTGCAGACAGCAGGGCAGAGCGTCCTGGAAGCGTTTTTCATGTTCTGGGCCACCTTGTGGGCCCTGATTTTCGGGTTCACGCTCTCTGGGGCGGTCCAGGCCTTTGTGTCCCGGCATGAGATGCAGAAAGCCATGGGGGATCACCGGCCCGGGACTGTGGTGCGCACCGGGTTCCTCGGCGCCGCATCCTCAAGTTGCTCCTACGCGGCCACAGCGTTGGCGAAATCGCTGTTCCAGCGCGGCGCGGACTTCACGACCGCGATGGTCTTCATGATCGCCTCCACGAACCTCGTGGTTGAACTGGGTATCGTGCTGTGGCTGCTGATCGGCTGGCAGTTCGCCCTGGCCGAATTCGTCGGCGGGGCGATCATGATCGCCTTGTTCGTGCTGGTCGCCCCACGCGTTTTCCCCGCCGCCGAACTCGAGCAGGCCAGGGAACAGCTCAACGCCCGGGCCGCTGTGAAGGGCCGCCCCGATGTGTCGGACGAGGCCGAGCGGCACGGGGTGGGCCTGTGGAGGCGCTTGCGCTCCATGGCAGGCTGGGCTGACGCGGCCGGTTACGCTGTCTCGGACGTGAGCATGCTCCGCCGTGAACTGCTCATCGGCTACCTGGTCGCCGGGATCCTCGCCGTCGCCGTCCCGGCCTCGGCCTACGATGTGATCTTCTTCTCCGGCCACGGGTTCTGGACGGATCTGGAAAACGTGATCGTCGGGCCCTTCGTGGCGTTCATCAGCTTCGTCTGCTCGATCGGGAACGTTCCCCTGGCCGCGGCCCTGTTCAAAGGCGGCCTAAGCTTCGGCGGGACCGTCGCGTTCGTCTTCGCGGACCTCATCGCACTGCCCCTGGTCATCATTTACGGCAAGTTCTACGGCCGCCGGATCGCCACCCGGATCTTTTTCTCGTTCTGGGCCGTCATGAGCGTCTCCGGGCTCGCCGTTGACCTGCTCTTCCGTGCCCTGGGCATCCCCGCTCCCGCCCGTCCCGCAGAGATCGCCCACACGTCCTTCGAGTGGAATTACACCACCTGGCTGAACATCATCGCCATCGCCGCCGCGGCGGTCGTGTACTGGCTGTATCGGAACAGGGAACGCTACGGCGGGATGGAAAAATACGCCCAGGACCTGGTGTGCGGGATGCAGGTAGAACGCGCACACGCCCCCGCCACCCACGTGCACGCCGGAAACACCTATTACTTCTGCTCGGACCGGTGTCACGAAAAGTTCGTCAACGACCCCGGCAAATACATCCATCAGCCCGGCGCCGAACCCATGGGGGCGGCAGCACCGGCACCGGATGCAAGCCAAGCCCAGGTCGCCGGCAAGCCAGAAGACGGACTCAATCAGACCCCCGATGGCGCGGTGGACCCGGTCTGCGGGATGGACGTGGACACGGCCCGCCCGGCGGCGACCCACGACCATCACGGGAACACCTACTACTTCTGCTCCCAGGGCTGCCATGACACCTTCGCGGCCAACCCGGGCGCATTCACCAGCGCGGCACAGACCATCCCTATTGGATCAGACGCCGGTCAGACCCCGAATGTTGCGGTGGACCCGGTCTGCGGGATGGACGTGGACACGGCCCGCCCGGCGGCGACCCACGACCATCACGGGAACACCTACTACTTCTGCTCCCAGGGCTGCCATGACACCTTCGCGGCCAACCCGGGCG
>NZ_JARFXU020000010.1:55904-146834 GCF_029581595.2 Arthrobacter sp. NQ7
CGTTCACCAGCGCCCCTACCGGCAGGTGAACCGGGACTCTCCAGCCCGCCACGAGGCCGTGCGGCCTCCCCAACCCTTTATCCGCCCCCGGACACCCCTTGACTCTCCTTGCAGGGGAAGGTGTAAGGGTGGAGATGTAACAACGGCCGTGACAACGCGGCCGCCATGCTGAGAAAAGGAAAGGTGATGTCAGATGGGTTTGCAGGAAGGTGAACAGTACCGTTGCCCCGATTCCGGGTGCGGGTGTGAGATGACAGTGACCAAGGGCGCCGTTGACAGTGACGCCGGGCAGAACGCACCGACATGCTGCTGCGGACACGCGATGGACAAGGTCGGCTAAGACCTGCCTGCAGTCAGGCTTAGCTAAGCCGGCGGCAGCGAAAGGCTTTCCTTAGCTGCTGCCGGCTTTCACCTGATGAATAAAATCATCGGGGCCAAGGAATTACGGCCAGGCCGAGGTTGATCAGCGGGCGTTGAAAGCGCCGTTGAAGACCGTGAAGGCCATCAGGAATGCCAGGCCGATACCGACAAACAGCAGGGAGAAGAACCGGCGCGTGAGCTTTTCACTGACGCGCCCCTGGAGACGGGTTCCGGCCAGGGCGCCCAGAACAGCTCCCGGAACCGCCCAGACAATCAGGTTCCAGGGAATCGCCGCCAGGCCTCCGGAAGCGGTGAGCTGGATCAAATGGGTCGCGGCGGCCCCCACCACCGTCCCGGCCACCACCAGGGTCGACGTGGCGGCCGCGACCGGTACCGGGAACCGGGACCGACGCACCAGCGTGGGCAGCGTCGCTTCGCCGACACCGGTAGAAATCATCCCGGCCAACACGGCTCCGGCTCCGGAGAAAACCCGCTGCCAACCCATCCCGGAAGCGCAATAGTCATACCGTTGACCGTCAGCGGCCCGCACCGAGCGCCGGTCCGGGCCAGCGCATTCCGGGTCCGAACATTCAGATTCACAGACCAGGCATGGGCAGGGCCGGTCAGGGCGGCGAACAACGGTTTTCCTGCCGGTCGAACCTATCAGCCAGGCCACGCCCAACATGGCCGCGCCGTAGCCGATACGCAACCACTGCCCCGGCACGTGCTCGCCCAGCACCGCACCGAGAACACCTGCGGGCAGCGTCAGCGCTACGAGGGACCGGACGGCTGACAAATCAGCCAGCCGCAGCCGCAGATACCTGAACACCCCAGCCCCGAAACCGGCGGCTTCCAAAAACAGCGACGTCCCAATCGCCGCCGCCGTACCCAGCTCGGGCACACGCATCAGCGGGAACCCAATCAGGAAAACCGGCGTCAGCAGCGCCGCGCCGCTGATCCCGCTGAAGGTCGCCACTGCCGCGATCAGGATGCATCCGGGAAACATGAACCAATACACACCCCAATCCATGCCCCAAACATATCCCCCACCAACCCGTGCTTGTGAAGTGAAATATTTTAAGGTTTCGCCGAACACAGCATGAGCGGCGACCGTGTCAATACCCGCCACGGGCAGGCGCGGACAGCCCGGGAAATTTGACATTGACCCATAGGGAAAGGATGACACTGGCACTAGACCGGTGGTCAAGCCGCTGGCCACCGGTCCATGGCCGACTCCGTGCGGACGAAGGGTAAGGAATGAATATGCCGACCTTTGTGACAGGGGCCGCACCCGGTCCCCGAGCGCCCTGGGTTCTTGTCCTGCGGCAGCTGGCCTGCTGCGGGGCGCCGCTGCTGATCGCGTGGGCCGTTTTCGGGGCCTTAGGGTGGATCGGTGCATTGCTGGCGGATCCAGTGGCGGTGACTGGGGCCGAGGCTGTGGCGGCCGGTCTTGTCCTGGTTGCACTCCTGGGCGGCGGCGCCGCAACACACGGGCGCAGTGTGCGGATGGGTCCCTCCCTCACACGCTCCCGGGAAGGTCCTCTCACGAAAAATCCCGCCCACACCCGTGCCGGCACCGCCGGTATCGAGCGCGGGGCGGCGACCACGGAACCTGGGCAACGTCCGGCACCCGTTTTTAGGAGATTTTAATGTCTGAACGTCCTTTGAATCCCGGGCAGGGCCCGGGCGGGATCCTGCTCACCATCGGGGCTGTGTTCCTGGCGGTCACCTGCTGCGCGGGCCCGGCGCTGCTCGCCGGAAGCGGTCTCGTACTTCTCGGCGGGGTCCTGGCCACCCCTGTTGTCCTGGCCATCGCTTTTCTGGTCCTGGCCGGCGCGGTCCTCTACACGCTGCGCCGACGCGCCCGCGCCAGAAGCCGGGCCCGTGGTCCCTCGGGCGCCGCGGCTGAGGCAGCCGGACCGGTAGACGGCACACCGGGTGTCAACGACTCCTGCGCCACGTCCACGCCCGACCTCACACAATCCGGGAAACACCCCGGCGGCACGCCCTTGAACCAGGACAGGACCGCCCGCCCGTGAGCATCCTGGCGCCTCTACCTGTCAAGGGCGCACCCGCACAGTCCCTAAAGGTCTCCCGGCCCTTTAGGAGCTTCCGGTGATGAACATCCGCACAGGTGGGGCCCTTGTCAAGGGAAACGGGCCGTACGGGGAATTTCGGGGAATGATTCCCGGAAAGGGTTTATCCTGTTGGAGGTTTTGGGCTGTGCGCTTCCCGGCCGCAAAGGCCCGGTATGGTTCGTCCGGCGCAGGGTCGGCCCACCGCATGCCGGAAATGGATGACCTGTAGTGGCCGTGCGGGCCAGGCCCTGCACGTTAACAGATTGAGGAAGACGTTGCCGATAACCGCAGCCGCCCCCAACTCCGGGCTGCCCCACTGGCCGGCCCCCGAAGTCCTCCACGTAGTCGCCCAGGACGCGGAATCCTTGCAGAACGGCCTGGATGACGCCGTTCAGCAGCTGCGTGCGGCCGCTGTGGCCGGGGACCGTCGGGGAATACTCATCACCCGCCGGAGCAGGTCCTTGTTCACCGTTGAAGCCAGCAGGGATGTTCCCTACGGTACGACGCTGGAAAATGACCGCTGGCACAGGGAGACAGCGCCTTCATGACCTTTTGCAGGCGCGTTCACAAGTCAGGTCCCCTTTGACGGGTGCGAACGATTTCCTGAGCGGTGGGACGCCCTGTTCAGCGAACCACGCCGACAGTGCCGGTCGGTGCCTGGGCGCGAGGATCCCCGGCCTCTGCAGCTGGCTCTGGCCACAGACTCCGGGGCGTATCCGCCGTTTCATGAGCCTTTCCCTGTACCTGGTATGCCTCTCGGGGGAACGGAAGCCCCCGGACGGGAAACCCGGGAGCGGGAGCCCTCAGGCGCCCGGCTTGGTCCTGAGGGTCTTGAGCGCACGGGCCCAGGCTTCCACTTGGTCAAGGAGCGGGCCGAGCGCCTGGGTGGCCTGTTCAGTCGGGGCGAAGTCGGTGTAGTTGGTGAACTCACTGGCCAGGGGCAGGGCGACCTGGGCGCGGACATCGGCCATTTGAAGGTCAGCGGCGATCAGGCGCAGGTGTTCCACGGCCCGGATGCCGCCAGCGCTGCCGTAGCTGACGAAACCTGCGGACTTGTTGTTCCATTCTGAATAGAGGAAGTCGATGGCGTTTTTCAGTGCCCCCGGTACGGAATGGTTGTATTCGCCGGTGACGAAGATGTAGCCGTCAAATGCCGTGATGGCTTCCGCCCAGGTCTTGGTGTGTTCATTGCTGTACTGGCCCAGCGACGGCGGCAGCGGCTCGTCGAGCAGCGGCAGCCCGTAGTCGGCTACGTCGATAAGTTCGAACGCCGCATCCCCTGCGCATTCGGAGGCCTGCTGGTATACCCAGTCGGCTACGGCCCGGCCTGCCCGGCCCGGGCGCGTACTTCCGGCAATGATGCCGATCTTCGCCTTCATCATGGCGTCCTTTCCTTTAAGTTCCTGACCTGTCAGTTAGGGGCTGCCCCTTCCCCGAAAAAGGCACCCGCTCCGGAAACGGGAGGCCCGCAGCAGCAACGGTACGGTGGTGATTCATGACCGTTTGCTTCACTGCTGCGCCTTTCGATGTGGGCCGCTCAACGGGATTCTGTTGTTCTTGTTCTCGCGCCTATCGTGGTCCCTGCCCTTGGGGGAAGGTCAAGAGCCTCTCCCGGCCGGTTCCTGCGGGACAGGAGCGGTTTCCGTGAGGTTACGTTCCGGTGGCTTAAGGGCCGTTGCTGATGAGAGTCCTCGTGCCGGGGTCGAGGAAGAGCGCTTAGCGATGTGCTCCGGTGTGCTGAGGGCTACCGTACGACTGGCCGTCGCGCCATCGATTGCCGCCCATGTTCATCTGATTGGGATGATGCTCATGTCCGCAGCCGATACCGGGCGGGCGCCGGCGGCCTGTTCAGCTCAGGAAATTCGTTCTTGACCTTGCTCCACAGGGCAAGGTCAAGACTGTGTTTATGGAGGCAATTTTTAGCAGGATCAGGATGCAGGTGGCTTCGAATGGGTGCGGCAACGGGTTATCTGGCGCACCCATTCCCTTTGGCCCCTCCCACAGCGGTCATCTGCATGAGCTGAGTTTCCGTTGGCCGCCGGGTCCACCGTTGTGCTGCCGCAGCCGGAGGGACCGGTGGATCTTCCGGGAAGCCAGGGAACCTCCGGGATTCCTGGGCTGAGGCTCCCGTGCAGTTGATCTGCAAGTCCTGTCTAAACACCCACCCACCTAACCTTTCATCCGAAGAGGATGTGCACCTGTAATGTCGACTGAAGTCCACGCGCTCCCCGGCAAACCCCAACGGGACCTCGTCACGGGTCTGACCCCTCGGATCCCGACCTGCGCGGGTTGCGGCACTGATGCGTTCCTGACCTTCACAGTGTTTGTCCCGGCTCATTACCCCGCTGGTCGTGCAGGGCTGAGGGCGGCCTCGGCGAGCTATTCCTGCAGTAACTGCGGGCAGGGAACTTCGCACGCCGTCCCCGCCGGGGTGGCGATGATACTCCTGACGCACGAAGGGCCCGTGCATGGGTCCCCCTTTTGCGGCGCCTGGCCGCTGAAAGGGCCGCCGCGGCCACGAAGGCAACCCTTGATGGGATGCTTTGGCACGAGTGGCCGATTGCTTTGTGCGGCAGATTACAGACCGGGTGTAGTTGGGGGCCTAGGTTGATCAGGCAGGCGTGCTGTGCACGTATCCGACTTGACGGAGGAGAAATTCGATGCAGTTTGACAGCGCAACGACCGCACTTGTCCTGACCGATCCACAGAATGATTTCCTCAGCCCCGACGGTGTGGCATGGGAACTGGTAGGAAAGAGCGTGGAGAAAAACCATACCGTCGACCACATTGAGCAATTACTGGCATCCGCTAAATCAGGCGGCTACGGGGTGTTCGTGTCTCCGCACTATTATTTTCCGCACGATCACCAATGGGAGTTCGGCGGGACGCTGGAGAAGAAGATGCATGAGATTGGGATGTTTGACCGCTCCGGGCCGCTGGAGCTGGCCGGGTTCAGGGAATCCGGTGCGGATTGGCTGGACCGGTTCAAGCCTTTCCTGGACGATGGCAGGACGGTGATTTGCAGCCCGCACAAGGTCTACGGGCCGGAGCAGAATGACCTGGTGCTCCAGCTCCGTAAACGGGGGATCACTAAGATCGTCCTGGCCGGCATGTCAGCGAATCTCTGCGTCGAAAGTCACCTGCGTGAACTGCTCGAACAGGGCTTTGAGGTTGCCGTTGTGGCCGACGCGACAGCCGCGGCGCAGCATCCCGAACTCGGAGACGGTTATGAAGCGGCCCTGACGAACTTCAACTATATTGCCGGGGCAGTACTTTCCACCGGGGACGCCGTTGAACAGTTCGCTGCACAGCCATGAGGGCGGACGCGCGGGGCCGGCGGCCCTGCAGGGATGCCCTGCCGGGCACGACAGTGTCCACGGGGGCGGCCGAATGACGAGCACGCCGATCGCAGCCTACGGGCTGCTCTCTGACTGCCGGTCAGCGGCACTGGTCAGCGCTGAAGGGTCGGTGGACTGGCTGTGCCTTCCGCGGTTCGACAGCCCGTCGGTGTTGGGCCGGCTTCTGGGTGAGGAGGCCGGATTCTGGTCGATCCGTCCGGTTGGCGACTTTACCTCCTCCCGCCGGTACGTCGGTCCGAGCATGGTCCTCGAGACCACTTTTCATGCCGGTGAGGGGGAAATAATCCTGACCGATGCTCTGGCTCTTGGGGATGGGGACAGGGGCCATGATCTAGGTTCCGGGTCGCCCGGGGCCCTGTTGCGGGTGGTTTCCTGCACGCGGGGAACGGTGGAGCTTGACGTGGTCTTCGTGGCCCGGCCGGAATACGGGTCCATACGCCCGTTGGTCCGGCCCGAATCAGGCGGGTTGCTGGTGCGGGGAGGGGCGGCGGTGCTCGCGCTTTCCGCGCCTGTCCTGTTCGCGGTCGACGGCGACGTCGCCCGGTCCCGCCTCGTCATGGAGAAAGGTGACACCTGTGGCTTCGCCTTGGACCACGCCACGAGCTCGGAGGCTGCGCCGGCTTTCTGGGGGCAGGAGGAGATCAGGGGCCGGCTCGCGGACACCGTCGAAGGCTGGGCGAGCTGGTCGGGGATGCACCAGAACTACACCGGTCCGTGGCAGGACCTGGTCGCGCTCAGCGGCCGGGTCCTGCAGGCGCTGACCTTCTACCCCACGGGGGCGATTGTCGCCGCTCCCACGACGTCCCTGCCGGAAGTCGTTGGAGGCCCGCGCAACTGGGACTACCGTTACAGCTGGATACGGGATGCAAGCATGACGCTGCAGGCCCTTTGGGTTGCCGCCTGCCCGGACGAGGCCGGAAAGTTCTTCCGCTTCCTGGCCACGGCCGGTTCCGGCCAACTGGGTGGAGGCGATGACCTGCAGATCATGTACGGGATCGGCGGGGAACGTGACCTGTCAGAACGGGAACTGCCGCACCTGCCGGGGTGGCGTTCAAGCACCCCTGTCAGGGTCGGCAACGGTGCATGGCGCCAACGCCAGCTGGATGTGTACGGGGAACTGCTGGACGCTGCGGCGACCCTGCCCGAATACCTCGCCGGCATGGACTCCGACACCCGCAGGTTCCTTGCAGACGCCGCGGATGCCGCCGCTGACCGGTGGCAGTCCCGGGATCACGGGATCTGGGAGCTCCGCCGTGCACCCCGCCATTACCTGTACTCGAAACTCATGTGCTGGGTGGCCGTGGACCGGGCAATCAGCCTTGCCGCCCTGTTGGATGCCACTGACAGGGTTCCGCGTTGGCGGGAGGCCCGGGAAGAGATTGCCGCAGCCATAACCAGCGAGGGCTGGAGCGAAACTGCAAACGCGTTTACGCAGGCGTTTGGTTCAGACCACCTGGATGCCTCGGCCCTGATGCTGTCCATTGTTGGTTTCCTGCCGGGGGATGATCCCCGGATGCTGGCAACCATTGATGCGGTCCAGGAGCATCTGACGGATGCGCGGGGCCTGGTGTACCGGTATGGGGGTGAAGACGGGTTGCCGGGGGCCGAAGGGACTTTTTTGCTGTGCACGTTCTGGCTCGCCCACGCCCTGGCCCTTGCCGGGTCCGTTGAACGTGCCCGGGGTGTTTTCGAATCCGCGGCGGGTTTCGCGACCGATCTTGGCCTGCTTTCGGAAGAAGTGGCCCCGGGCAGCGGGGAATTGCTGGGCAACTTCCCGCAGGCCTTCAGTCATATCGGCCTGGTCAACGCTGCCTGGGCGATCAGCCGGGCAGAAGAAAAAAGTGGGGGGCCTGCAACCCCGGCCAACAGCGGGACGCAGGGCTAACCGGTGGCACGGTCCCTGCCGGGCCGTCACCGGGCCTTGATCCGTCTGGTGTGGTTGCTGGTTTTCATTGCCGCTGCTGCTGCGGCCCTGCTTTTGTTCCCCCTCCCGTCGGTGGATGATCTGCAGCGGTATTTCACGGGCACGCCGTGGGGTGCGGGAGTTTTTGTCCTGGGCTATGCCGCCCTGACGCTTTCCCCAGTGCCTAAGAATGTGTTGTCTATTGGTGCCGGCGTGGTTTTTGGTTTCGCCGGCGGAACGGGGGTGGTGTTGTCCGCGGCGCTGCTGGGAGCGACGGCTGCTTTCTGGCTGGGACGCTGGTTGGGGCGGGACGCCGTGGAGGCTTTCACGGGAGCGGGAGTGGAGAAACTGGACGGTCTTCTTCGACGGAGAGGCTTCGCCGCGGTAGTCGGGGTACGGCTGGTGCCGGTGCTTCCCTTTACCGCGATCAATTATCTGGCCGGGTTGACGTCCGTTTCCTGGTGGCCCTATCTCCTGGGCACAGCGCTGGGAATCCTGCCGGGCACTCTCAGTTACGTGACCCTGGGCGCCTTCGGCGCGCAGCTGGGATGGCAGGTTCAGGCCGCGGCGGCCGCTCTGGGCCTGCTGACCATCGCCGGGTTGGTCGTGGCCGCACGCACGCGGCGGCAGAAAGGGGCAGGGAATGTTTGACGCCCTGCTGCGCCACCACACCGGGCCCGTCCTTGACCGGATGGCTTCGGCAGCGGACCGGACCTGGGTCACCCCTGACCGTCTGACCGGCCTGAACCTGGTCCTGGGTCTGGCCAGCGCGGGGCTGGCCGCGGCCCAATGGTGGCTTCCGGCGCTGGCCGCGTGGCTCCTGAGCAGGCTGGCCGACGGCCTGGACGGGCCGCTGGCGCGCCTCAGGCGCCACCGGTCAGGGCAGGAGGATCCCGGCCGGGGCGGATTCTGGGACATCAGCGCTGACTTCGTCGTCTACGGCGCCACTGTCGTCGGGGTGGCGCTGGGTGCCACGTCGGCCTTCGCCGCCCCGTGGCTGCCGTTCCTGTTGGTCCTCTTCGCCTACTACATCAACGGTGCCGTGTTCCTCGCGTTTTCCTCCATTGCGGAGAAAACCGGACGCCAGCTCGATGACGGACGGTCGCTGTCCTTCCTCGGCGGACTGGCCGAGGGGGCTGAGACCATTGTGGTGCACAGCGTGTGGCTGATCTTCCCCGGGATCGCCTGGCTGACCGCGAGCGTCTGGGCCGTTTTGGTAGGGGTCAGCGCCGCCCACCGGATCCTGGCAGGGTACCGGGCCCTGAGCTGATCCGGCCCCCGTCAATGGCCAGCCGCCGGATCCTGGCCAACACCTTGATGGCAGTACCGGTCAGCGGGGAAGCCAGGCGTTCGCGGACATCCGCCACGGCGGCGTTCCACACACCGTCCGAGTACGTGGGGTAGGCGTGGGTGGCACCGGCGATGTCTGAGGTCCGCAGCTTCTTGTGCACAGCCAGGGACAGCTCGGCGAGGGATTCCCCTGCCCTGGGGCCCACGATGGTGCCCCCGGTAACACGGCCGCCCGCGCCCACCAGCAGGCGTGTGAAACCCTCGGTCCTGTCCTCCGTGACGGCCCGGTCCAGGTGTGAATGCCACAGAGTCCGGGACCTCCCGGTCTCACCGCCGTCGGTGCTGTTGACGGTGGCGATTTCCGGTGAGGTGTAGGTGACCCGGGGGACCGCGGTGCTGATCCGGCGCCGGAGGCCGAGCACCGCGTTGGCTGCAGCCACGCTGGCGTGGACGCCGGCCAGATGGGTGAACTGCGGATGCGCGGTGACATCACCTGCCGCCCAGATCAAGGGGTTGGAGGTCCTCATGCGTGCATCAGTGATCACGTGCCCGCGCCCGTCCACGCGGACGCCGACGTGCTCGAGCCCAAGGGCCGTGGTCCGTGGAGTGCGGCCTGTCGCCAGCAGCACGGTGGAGGCGCCAACGACCGTTCCGTCCGCCAATTGAAGCTGTATATCCCCGGGGCTGGTTGCATGGGTAATGCTGGAGTTTTCCAGGATGGTCACCCCATCGGCCGTGAGGCTTTCCCGCACAATGTCAACAGCTTCCGGTATTTCTTTCGCCAGGATCCGGGAGCGGACGATCATCGTGACCTCGGAGCCGAGCCGGGCGAAGGCCTGACCGAGTTCACAGGCAATCGGGCCGCCGCCCAGAATCGCGAGGCGGGCCGGCAGCCGTGTCAGGTCCCAGATTGTTTCGGAGGTGACGGTCCGGGCCGGGTCCAGCCCGGGCACGCCGGGGTCCGCAGGCTGGGCGCCGGTGGCTATCAACGCCTGCCGGAACCGTAAGGGGCGTCCGTCCAGTGCTGCGGTTCCGGCTCCGGTGAAGGTGATCCGGCCGGACAGGACTTCGACGCCTGCCTGTTCCAGGGCCTGCGGCGTGTCTACGGGTTCGATCGTGCGAATGGCGTTGGCGATGCGGTCCCGGACGGCCGGGAAGTCAGCTTCCCGGCCGGTGTGCTCCCGCAGCGTTTTGGCCTGCGCGGCGGCGGAGAGGAGCGTTTTGGAGGGAACGCAGCCGGTCCAGAGGCAGTCCCCTCCGGTGCGTCCCTGCTCCACCAGGACGGTGCTGGCACCGAAACCGGCGGCCGTCTTGGCGCCGACAATTCCTGCTGTTCCTCCGCCGAGGACCAGGAAGTCGATCATTCCGTCGCTGGATGCCATGATGAAGATCCTTACGTTCGTTGCCGGCTGCTTCCTGCGCATTCATTCAGCCAAGGAGTGGGTTATCCCAGACAAGTACACAGCATTCGCGCCGTTTTACGATGCCCTTTCCGGAGAATATCCGGTGTACCGGGCCGGAAGGGTCCGCGGGATCAACGGCTTGGCCCCGGCGGCCGGGCAGCAGGTCCTGGACCTGGGCTGCGGGACCGGGCTTAACTTTCCGCTGCTCCAGCAAAGAATAGGTCCCTCGGGGACCATTGTCGGAATCGACCGGAGCGACCGCATGCTGGACCAGGCGCGCCGCCGGGCCGCAAAGGCCGGATGGGACAACATCATTCTCATCCAGGCGGACGCCGTCGAAATGGACCCCGCAACCATCCGTGCCGTCATGCAAAGCCAGGGCGGAAAGGGGCTCTCTGACGCCGCCCTGGCCACCTACGCGCTCTCATTGATGCCGGAATGGCGGAAAGCCTGGGCCAACACGGCGGAGCTGCTGCGCGATGATGCCCGGGTCGCCGTGGTAGACATGCAGGACCCGGTCAGTTGGGCCAGGCTGCTCGCTCCCTTGGCCCGGGCGGCCTGCGCCGTGGCCGGCGCGGACATCACAGCGCATCCGTGGCAGGCCGTCGAGGAGGACTGCACCGACGTCATCCGGGCCTCCGCCCGGTCAGGACATCTGCAGATCCGCGCCGGAACGCTGCCAGGGATTGGCCGGCGCCGGAAAGTGCAGCGCGGCGGCAGCGGAACCTAAACACCGGACCCGTGATGACCACGCCCGCCCAGCCCGCGAGCGGGGATGGCTGCGAACACCCCATGCCAGCTCCGCCGGATGCCAGATCCCGAAGAAGTGCGTTCGGTCCAGGGCCTGCGCCTGCGGCGGCCCTCTTTCGACCAAGCATGCATGTTTCCACCGAGCATGCAGGAAGGAGGCTGGAGGCACGAATGAACTTCGTCAGACGCGGCTAAGGGGCGAAGGAAGAGCACGGCGAACACTACTGCGCCGGTGAGGTAAGAACGTCCATGGTGACCGGCACAAAACCAACTCACCCTGCTTGCGGGGGTGAGGCTCAGCAGCATGTCCGCCCCACGAAAGGGGCCAGGTGCGCGGTGCGTGGGCGGGACAGGCGCGGCTGCACGGCGTGTCATCAGAGAGTTGAGCTGCCGGGGCCGTTCTGGTTGGCCTCCTGTCCGCTCAGCGGCAAGGGGAAAAATACGCGGTCCCTGTGTGCCCCAGGTTACTTAACCGCCCCGGCCTTGGGCCGTAGGGTTGTCCGGTATCAACGACTATCTTCGTGCAGGATGAAAGGCGGCCCAATGGGTCCGGGAGCCCGTGCCTCAGACAGTGGGAGCGTTCCGATGCCCGGCCGTACGGGCGCCGGGGTGTGGAGAGGAAGGCCTGCGGGGAAGATCGCCGCGGCATTCCGCCGCCTGGAACTGGCGACCCGGCCCATCCACCCCGAGAGCCGGGAGGCCCTGGACCGGCGCTGGTCCGGGTTGCCCGGGCAGGTCAAAACCCCGGCTCAACTGCTGGGCAGGGCCGCGGTGGGATGCGAAGGAACCCACGGGGTTTTTCCCAAGTGCAACCTGACCTGCACCCCGTGCTACCACTCAGCAGACGCGAATAAAGTACGGATCGACGGCGGCCATACCGTGCGGGCGGTGAAGGACCAGCTCGGATTCCTCCGCCGGGTCCGCGGACCCCGCGCCCACGCCCAGCTTATCGGCGGGGAAGTGAGCCTGCTGCCAGCAGAAGACCACGCTGCCGCGCTGCTTGCCATGCAGGCCGCAGGGCGGGAACCGATGTCCATGACCCATGGCGACTTCGACTATCAGTACCTTCTCGACGTCGCCCTGGACCGCACTGGACAGCCGCGGTTCCGGAAAGTATCGTTCGCCGCCCATTTTGATTCGCTCATGCGTGGCCGCAGGGGAGCGCCCCGTCCGAGGACGGAGGAGGAACTGAACCCTTTCCGTGAACGGTTCGCCGCGATGTTCGCAGCCCTGCGCCGGGAGCACCGCGTCAGGTCCTACCTCGCCCACAACATGACGGTCACCCCCGCGAATATCGATCAGGTGGCCGGGGTGACCGGAGCGGTACTGAAGATGCCGTTCGACATGCTGTCCTTCCAGCCCGCCGCGTACATTGGCGATGACAGGCGATGGGGCAAGGACTTCTCCGACATCACCATTGATGCGGTGTGGGACCGGATCGAGGCGGGCGCCGGGCAGCCCATCCCCTGGCAGGGCGCCCAGTTCGGGGACCCGCGCTGCAACCGCAGCGCTGTGGTCCTGCGGGCCGGGGACACGATGGCACCGCTGCTGGACCCGGCCGACCCGAAGGATCTCGCCGCCCGGGACCGGGTGCTGGCCCATTTCGGTGGAATGTTTTTCGGCGGGACGCCACACTGGATCGTTGCTCTGAAAGTCATCAGGGCCCTGCTGGCCCACCCCCGCGACATCCCCCTGATTCTTGGTTTCGGGTTCCGTCTTGCCACGCGCGCCGGCGGCCTGCGCCACGTCTTCGCCGCCTTACGGGCGGGAAAACTATCGTTCCGGACCTTCGTGGTCCATAACTTCATGGATGCAGCGGACGTAGCACCCGCCTGGGACCTGATGGGCAAGGGCATCACCAGTGAGGACCCGAAGACCCGCGAGGTCCAGGAACGTCTGGGTGCGTGCATGTACACCATGAGCCATCCCGAAACCGGCCAGCTGGTCCCCGCATGCGTCCAGCATTCCGTGCTGGACCCGGCCGAGAACGCCGGCCTGCGCAAGCTGCTCCCCCTCACCCCCAAAGTCAGGACCGACCGGTGAAATCACCCCGCGCCGTGGGCAGCCGGGCTCTCATTATGGCAGCCGTAACAGGGGTGTTGTTCCTCAGCAGCTGCGCCGCGCCCCCGCCGGCCCCGGCGCAACCGCCCGGAGCGGAGAGCTGGGAGCAGATCACCTCCGAAGCGAAGGGACAAACAGTCAAACTGTGGATGTATGGCGGGGACACCCAAGGCAACGCCTACGTGGACGAACACCTCATCCCTGCCGCGGCAAAGGAAGGCGTCACGCTCGAACGCGTGCCGGTAGCCGACACCAAAGACGCCCTCAACCGCGTTCTGACCGAGAAGCAGTCCGGCACCACCGCTGGCCAAGTGGACCTCGTCTGGGTCAACGGCGACAACTTCGGAACCGGAAAGGAAGCCGGGGCGTGGGCCTGCGGGTGGACTTCCCTGCTGCCGAACATGAGCCTCACCGACCCGGCAGACCCGCTGCTCTCAGAGGACTTCGGCACCCCGGTGGAGGGCTGCGAAGCCCCGTGGAGCAAAGCGCAGTTCACCATCGCCTACAACTCCGCCGCCGTCCCCGATCCTCCGAAAACCCTCGCCGGCCTGCTGGACTGGGTCAAAGCCCACCCGGGCCGGTTCACGTACCCGGCGCCGCCGGACTTCACCGGCTCGGTCTTTACCCGCGAAGTGCTCTACAGCGTTTCCGGGGGCTACGCGAAAGTGCCGCCGGCCTTTGACCAGGCCGCGTTTGACAGGCTCACCCCCGCCCTCCTGACGGAACTTCAGGACCTGAAGCCCTCGCTGTGGCGGGAAGGATCAACGTACCCGAAATCCTCCAGCGAACTGAACGCTCTCTACGCGGGAGGGCAGGTGGATTTCACGATGACCTACGGCCCGGCGGAACTAACGAAACTGGTAACGGAGGGAACATATCCGGCCACGACCAAAGTCCTCACCCTGGAGGAGGGAACGGTGGGAAACGCCAGCTTCCTCGCCATACCCTCAACGTCCGCTCACCGGTCCGCCGCAATGGTCGTAGCCAACCTGGCCTTGTCCGAAGAGCAGCAGGCCCAAAAAGCCGACCCCGCGATCTGGGGACAATTCCCGGTCCTGTACCCGGGTGCGCTCAGCCCCGAAGGGCGCGCCCTGTTCGACCACCTCCCGTCCTCACCTGTGGTGCCCGGCTATGAGGTGTTGTCGAAGAACGCGAATCCGGAGCTCGCCGCTGCCTGGGTGCCCGCTCTGGATGAGGCCTGGCGGAGGCATGTTCTTGCCGGAAACTGAGGTCCTGACAACCCGCTCCCGGCCGCGGACCGCGGTGGGGCGCCGACTGAAGCCCCGCGTCCGGGGGGTGCTTCTGGCAGTCCCCGCTGTCGTGATTGTCGCCTTCGTCGTCGTTGGCGGATCAGCCATGGTGACAGCACAGAGTCTGGGGCTGATGCCGCTGGTTGGCCGTCCGGAGTTGTCCGCTGCCGCCTACACGGCCCATGCCGGTGACCTCCTGGTGGGCGGGGGGCTCTCCCTGGCCATCGCCGGCACGTCCACGCTCCTGGCCTGCCTGACCGGATTCATGGCAGCGCTGATCATGATGCAGGGCAGGTGGTGCGGGAAGCTCCTGGCGGCCATGAGCTCACTGTCCATCCCTCTTCCACATATTGTAGGCGCGGCAGCGACGGGTCTGCTCCTGGCCGATTCCGGGCTGCTGGCCAGGGTCTTTGGGACGGCAGAGCGTTGGCCGCCCCTTGTGGGAGGTCCGTGGTGGGCCGCTGTCATTTTTGAGTACGCCTGGAAGGAGTCAGCGTTCGTAGGACTCGTCCTCGCCGGGACGCTGGCGACCCGGTCCGTTGACTATGAGGAAACAGCGGCCCTCCTGGGCGCCGGGCGGCTCGGGCGGCTCCGCCACGTGCTGCTGCCGTTGAGCCTGCCCGCCCTGATGACTTCCGGGACCATAGCGTTCATCTACAGCTTCGGCTCCTATGAGGTTGCATGGCTTCTGGGCCGGCCGTATCCTGAGCCGCTGCCCGTCATGGCCCTGCGCCTGTACAATTCCGTGACGCTCACCTCACGGCCTGAGGCGGCCGCCGTCGCCGTGGTTACCGCAGCGGTGTCCCTGGGCGCAGTTCTCATGGCACTGGCCTGCCTTCGAAAGATCCCGCTGTGGCGATAACCCTGCCGCCTGGGCTCAACCAGCAGACCTTACCGAAAGACGCGGCGCAGAACGGGCTGACGCGTTCCCGTGCTAGCGGCCGGATCCTGAGGTCGGCAACTGCCGCGGCCCTTGCGGTGTGGTTTGTGCTGCCGCTGGTACCCCTGGGCCTCTGGGTCTTCGCGGACCGCTGGTCCTATCCGGCACCGCTGCCCCAGGACTGGGGACTGCAGAACGTTGAGTCAGCCTTGTCCCGAGGCGCGGCCTCGGCGTTCGCCGGCTCACTGGGCCTGGGGCTTGTGGTCAGTGCCATAGCCACGCCGCTGGGCGTTCTGGCAGCCAGGAGCCTGGCGTTCCACCCGTCCCGGTGGTCCACCATGATCAGCGCCGTGTTGTTCGCTCCGCTGGCATTGCCAGCCTTCGTCGCGGTCTTCGGGCTGAATGTCCTGCTGGTCCGCCTGCAGGTCCCCTCCTACGCCGGCGTAGTCCTTGTCCTGACGGTCTATGCCCTGCCCTACACGACCTACGTCATGCGGCTGGCGTATGCAGCCCATGACATCGGTTTCGAGGAAGAGGCCTGCACCCTGGGGGCCACCCGTGGCCAGGTGTTCCTTAGGATCCAGCTGCCCCTGATCGCACCTGCCCTGGCCCGGGCGGCTTTCCTGGCGTTCCTGGTGGGATGGAGCGACTACCTGGTCACTGTCCTCATCGGCGGCGGCTCGCTGGTGACGGTACCGCTGCTGGTGGCGTCCGCCGCGTCAGGGACCGGCAACGACGGGATCGTTGCGGTGCTGTCACTCATCGCGCTGGCACCGCCGCTGGCGCTGCTGCTTTTCGCGGGGATGACAGGGCGACGACGTCCGGGAGCCCGGCCATGAGGCAGGGACTGGTAGTGCAGGGGCTGTCCAAGTCGTTCAAGGGCGCCCCCCATCCGGCCCTTGAGGAGTTCAGCCTGTCGCTGGCGCCCGGTTCCTGCACAGCGGTACTGGGCCCATCCGGGTCCGGCAAAAGCACCCTCCTGCGGACGGCCGCGGGCCTGGAAATACCTGACCGCGGCAGTGTCCTGCTCGAGGGCCGGGACCTCGCAACGGTCCGGCCTGAGCGCCGGGGGATGGCGATGGTTTTTCAGCGGCCGTTGCTCTTCCCGCACCTGAACGTCCTTGACAATGTCGCTTTCGCCGCCAGGATCCGCGGCGTTCCGCGCCGGCGTGCCCGGGCGGATGCTGAATCCTTTCTCGAGCTGGTCCAGATGCAAGGAACAGGCAGACGGGCCGTCTCCGGTCTGTCCGGAGGCCAGCAACAGCGGGTGGCCATCGCCCGCGGCCTGGCCGCGCGGCCGGCGGTGCTGCTGCTGGATGAACCCTTCAGCGCCCTGGACCCAGAGCTCCGCTCAGCCATGCACGAACTGCTCTCACACGTGCGAGAGCAACTAAACCCCATGGTGCTCATGGTCACCCACGACAGGGACGAAGCATCAGCTGTAGCCGATCAGCTGGCACTGATCAGCGAAGGAACACTGCTCCAGCACAGTTCCGTTGAAGCAATGTACACCCGGCCCGTTTCCCTTCAGGTCAGCCGCCTCATGGGAGGCACCAATGAAGTGCCGGGGACGATCCGCGGCGGCGTCCACTACTCCGCTTTGGGCGCCCATGCATTGCCCGCGGACCACCCGTGGGCCGAAGGACCAGCCACGTTGCTCATCCGGCCCGAACGCATCATCGTCCTGGAGGACCACAACCCGGGACTGCCGGCGGTAATCACCCGGATCCGGGCCAGGGGCCCCCGGCGGCTGATGACGGTCGAAGCCGCAGGTGTGACGCTCAATGCGGAAGAAACCACCTGCCCGCACCCCGCACCCGGGGACACGGTCCGGCTCCAACTCCCCACTTCAGCTTTGGCAGCAGTGGCCCCGCAGCCCACAGCGGAGACCTCTGCCCTGATTTCACCAACCCCGAAGGTTCCGGCATGAAACGCCACCGGAACTGCCCCGGCGGTCCGGGCACCGCGCCGGCTGAACACGGCCCTCTGAAGCGGCTGCTGGGAGGACTTACGGGGCGAGGTGGTCGAGGATGGCCGCGGTGACCTGTTGGGGACTGTCCTCGGTGGGGATGTGTTTACCCGGAACCTCCACCAGGTCCGTTGCCGGGATCTCGGCCACGTAGCGGCGGGCAAACGCGACTTTCTGGAAATCATCCTCCGTGCCCCAGACCAGCCGCGTGGGAACCGCAGCTTTAATCAGGGCCGGGACAAGCTCCAGGGTGTATCTGGCGTCAGCGGCTGCAGCCATCGCCATCCAGGACCTGACCCTGGCCGGATCCTTCCAAGGCGAGATGTAGTCGGCGACTTCCTCCTCCGTCAGGGTCCTGGCCACAGCCCTGCGTGTGGTCTCAGCCCGGGCCGCCATCATCTCTTCAACGCCCACGGAGGCTCGCACGTCCGGGTCGCGGAAGCGTTCGACAGCCGGGACCGGCCAGGAGTCGAACGTGACCGAGTTCATCAGGATCAGCCTCTCCACCCGTCCGGACCTGGCGGCCACATGCTGGGCGATCCCGCCGCCGATGTCATGACCGGCCAGATCGAACGTCCCCAGGCCCAGCGCATCCGCTGCCGCCAGCACCGTCCGGGCCAGCTCCGGCACGGTGGCTGTGCGGGGGCCGAGTTCACCGCCGCTGCCGCCGAACCCCGGCAGGTCGAGGGCGACGCACCGGGCCCGGGTGCCCAGTTCCGGGAGGACGGGGAGCCACACCCTGCTCCAGAACGTGCCATGGAGCAGGAGCAGGGGAGGGCCTTCATCACCGGCTTGAAGATATGACAAGGCGGTTCCGTTGACCTGGACAGTCTTCCGCTGGACCGGGTAGTCACTCATCCGGCATCATTCCTTTCTCCGGCACACAACACGGCTGTTACCGGGCCAGGACTTCGGAAAGCTCGGGCAGGGCGGAGATGGTGTAGTCGGGCGCCTGGAAATAGTTCGGATACGTTGCGCCCGTCCGGTTGATCCAGGCCGTGGCGAGGCCGGCGCGGGCGGCGCCGTGGGTGTCCCAGGGATGCACGGCCACGAGGAGGATCTGCTCGGGTGTAACGCCGCAGACCGAAGCGGCGTAGTCGTACGATGCTTTGGCTGGTTTCCAGGCCGGTGCGTCCTCGACGGAGAGCAGCCGTTCGAACCTGTCCCGGATGCCGGCGTCGGCGAACAGTTTCTCGGCCACCTGCGTTGAGCCGTTGGTCAGTGTGACAAGCCGGTAGCCGGCGGCATCGAGGGCTTTGACGCCGTCGGGGACATCCGGGTGCACCCCGAGACCGGCGAAGCCGGCCATGACGTGCTTCACGGCCGAGTCGGCATCGCGGTTCAGTTCAGCGCCGGTGAACAGGCCCCGCAGAGCGTCGGCTCCGATCGCGGCGAAGCTTCCGTTGTCTCCGGCGGCCGTCAAGGCAAAACCGTCCCGCAACAGTGTGGCAAACCATAATTTTGCCAGATGGGCAGGCGCGCCGACCTCGACGAACCGGTGGCCAAGCGGGGACATGTCGGACAGGGTCTCGTTGACGTCAAAAACAATGACTGAAGGTTTCAACCGTGTTTCTCCTTCTCCAAACAGGGCAGCCCGGCGGCCGCCGGAATCAGTCTTCCTTGCGGTACTTGAGTTTGTCGAGGGCGCCCTGGAAGGCCTCGCTGTAGGTGGGGAACTGGGCGACCTGGTCGTGCAGGACGCTGATCGGGATCCGGGCCCGGATCGCGAGGGAAGCCTGGTGGATCCATTCCCCGGCCAGCGGGGACACAGCCCACGCCCCGATCAGGACTCCCTTGTTGGTGTCGGTGAGCAGGCCCAGGTGGCCGCGGGGCTCCCGCTCGTAGGTCCAGGGGCGGGCGAGTGATGCGGCCAGGTCCAGTTCTGCGAAGGCGGTGGAGAGTCCCTGTTCGTCGGCCTGGGCCTGGGTGATCCCGGCAGCGGCGATCTCTGGATCGCCGAACACCACCCTCGGGATCCCCTCGTAGGTGGCGGCCCTGGGTTGGCCGAGGATCGCGTCGGCGACGATCCGGCCCTGATACTTGGCGACATGGGTGAAGGGCATCACACCGGTGACGTCCCCGATGGCCCAGACGTTCCCTGCGGCCCGGCAATGCTGGTCAATCTCCACCGCACCGCTGGCACCAAGTGTCACCCCCGCCGCCTCAAAACCGAGTTCCTTGCTGCGTGGCCTGCGGCCGGTGGCGAAAATGACGACGTCGGTATCGACCGATGTGCCGTCATCGAGCTCCAGCAGGCTCCCGTTGCCCTCGCGCGTGGCCTTGAGAGCGTTCGTCTCCAGCCGCACCTTCACGCCGGCCTCCCGGAGATAATGTTGTGCCAGTTCCCCGACGCGGGGATCCTCGCGCTCCAGGAGGTGTTTGCCGCGGTGCACCAGGGTAACGTCAACGCCGAAGCGTGCCAGGAACGTCGCGGTTTCGGTGCCCACCGCACTGCCCCCGATGACCACCGCGCGGCCGGGCAGCCTCGTGGTGGTGAAGGTTTCCCGGTTGGTCCAGGTGGTCACGTTTCCGGCGCCCTCGAGGTCGGGGACGACGGCCTCGGATCCGGTGGCGATGATGATGTGGTCGGCGGTGATCGTCCTGTCCCCGGCCTGCAGGGTCCCGGGCCCGGTGATCCTGGCTTCGGCCTTGATCACGGTGGCGCCCTGCCCCGTATAGCTGTCAACCTGGGCTTTGTCATCGAGGTGGCGGATCATATAGTCCCGGTAGTCACTGGCCGCTGCCCACTCCAGTTCCGCCCCGGTCACTCCGGGCGCCCGGGCGGCTCCTGTTTTCGCTTCGGGGGGCCGCAGGAGGGTTTTGGAGGGCACGCAGGCCCAGTAGGCGCATTCGCCTCCGATCAGTTCGCGCTCTATCACGGCAACTTTTTTGCCGGCCTTCAGAAGCTGGCTGGCCGCGACTTCGCCTCCGGGGCCCATGCCGAGGACGGCTACGTCAAAGTGTTCTTCCATCAGTTCATTCCCTTTCGTGGTGTACAGGTATCGCTGCAGGCGTGGTCAGGTGGCGCAGCAGGAGAGCCGGGAAATGTCGGTGGTGTAGGACTGCGCGGCGATTTTGATGCCCTCCGCCATCGTCAGGTAGGGGCTCCACAGGTTCGCGACCTGCTCCACGGTCATCCCGGCAGCCAGGATGTACACGCCCGCGGCGGCAATATCGCCCGCCTCTTTCCCGACCGCGGTCAGTCCCAGGATCTTCCCGGTGCCGTTCTCGGCCACGAGCTTGATGAAGCCGCGGGTGTCCCGGTTCACCAGGGCGCGCGGAACGTATTCCAGCGGCAGCACCCGGCATTCGCAGCTGATCCCTCCGCCGTTGGCTTGCTCGTCGGTCAGGCCCACGGCGGCCATGGACGGGCTGGTAAAGGCCACTCGGGGCAGGTGCCGGTAGTCAACTTCGCGGGCTGCGCCGTTGAAGGCATTTTCCACGGCGAGGGCGCCGTGGGCGGAGGCGACGTAGACGAATTCCCGGTGCCCGGTCACATCCCCTGCAGCCCAGATCCGGGGGTTGGTGCTGCCCATGGTCTTTTGCACGAGGACTTCACCCCGGTCACCGGTTTTCACCCCGACAGCGTCCAGATTCAGACCGTCAGTGATCGCGCGGCGTCCGGTGGCCATCAGCAGGCGTTCGGCCTGGAACTCCTCTTGGCCGCCGGCAACATCTGCCACTGCTCTGACCCGTCCCGTAGCCGGGTCGCGGTTCACGGAGGACAGGGTCGCGCGGCGCAGAACCCGGATGCCCTCGTCAGCGAAAACGCTCATCAATGCCAGCGACACCTCAGGTTCTTCCGCCGAGGCGAGCCTGGAGCGGACCAACATCGTCACCTTGGATCCCAGCCGGGCGAACAGCTGGGCCTGCTCCATCGCCACGTAGCCGCCACCGACCACCAGCAAGGACTCCGGGACCTCCTCCAGTTCCATCGCGGTGGTCGAAGTCACATAGTTTGTTTCCCGCAGTCCCGGCACCGGGGGAGTCCACGGGGCCGAGCCGGTGGCCACCAGGTAATGGGCAGCGGTCACTGATTCCGGCACCCCGTCGGAGGTGGTGACCTCCAGCGCAGGTTCCTCCGGTGTCCCGGCAAAAGATGCAGTCCCCTGCCGAAGGTCCCAACCATAATCAGCGATCAGGTCAACGTATTTCTCTGAGCGCATCCCCTCCACCAGAGCGCGCTTGCCAGCGATCAGGGCAGGCATGTCCACCGCGTCCGCAGACGCCGTAATTCCGGGGAACCTCCCGCCGGCATCCAAAGCAACGTGCCGGGCCTCGGCCGCGGCCAGCAGCGCCTTGGAGGGGACGCAGCCGGTGTTCACGCAGGTCCCGCCGAGCGTGGACCGTTCGATCATCACCACGCTCTTGCCCAGGTTGGTGGCCCGGATCGCGGCAGCGAACGCGCCTGCGCCTGAGCCGATAATCGCCAGATCGAAGTCAAACCCCTGCGGTACGGCCATGAAACCTCCCTAAAGCGGCAGGGAACACCATTCCTGTCTGACCAGGATCCCTGCCTGAGTTGAACGGGGGAAGCCTGGATGGATCCCCCATGACTCCTTCCAACCTGCACCTTCCTCCCGGGGGAAGGTCAAGGAGACTGTTCGCTGTTTCTTCCTGCCGCGGCGCCGGGGAAAACCAGGTCCGGCCTCGGCCCGCACCTGGCTCACCCCCGGGTTTTATCCTTCAATCCTGACGCCGCGCCAGAAGGCGATGCGGTCCTTGATGGGCTGCGCCCGCTTTTTGGGTTCACTGTAGTACCAGGCGGCATCCTCGTTGACTTTGCCGTCAACGTCGAGGCTGTAGTACGCCGCCTGCCCCTTCCAGGGGCACACGGAATGCATGTCGCTCTCTTTCAGGTACACCGGATTCACCGCGTCGCGTGGAAAATAGTGATTGCCCTCCACCACCACGGTGTCTTCGGATTCGGCGATGACTTTTCCGTTCCAGACTGCCTTGACCATGTCTTCATCCTCCGAGTTTTCACATTCGAATTGCGCCCGCCCGTGCGTTGAGGAAGTCAAAGCCCGGTTCACCAACTGCTGCTTGCGCCGTGTCCCCGACGGTAGCCGGAGCTGATGGCGCACGTCTGCAACCTGGAGCACATTAGGGCCGAGGGGTGAAGTTATCTCCCTGCAGACAGGGGGCGGCGGTGCGGGCTACCGTGGTTAGGCCATGATGCACGCAAGCTCAAGGAGACGGACATGACTGAACGGCAGCCGTTGCGGGAGAACGAATATGGAAGGTGGGCCGAACACGGCACCGGCGCTCCGGTCATCCTTGTCCACGGCATCCCCACCTCGCCGCGCCTCTGGCGCCACGTCATGCCGCTGGTTCAGGGCCGAAGCCTGGCATGGGAGATGCCAGGCTACGGCTCAAGCATCCCGCGTGGGTCGCGGGATGATCTCAGCCTTTCGGCGCAGGCAGGCTACCTTCTTGAGTGGTTGGGCTCCCTGGCACTCGACGCGAAACCGGTACTGGCCGGCCACGACCTGGGCGGGGGAGTAGCTCAGATCGCGGCCGTCAGGCAGCCGGATGCCTTCGCCGGGCTGATGCTGACCAACTCTGTTGCCTACGATTCCTGGCCGATCCCCAGCGTGAAAATCATGCAGCGCATGGCACCTTTTCTGGCCAGACTTCCCGCGACCCTGATCTACCCCATGCTGGTTCAACTGCTCCACCGCGGCCACGACAATCCACAGGTGGCTCTCGAATCGATAGGGGAGCACTGGGCGCCCTATGTCACCCATGGAGCATCGCGGGCACTGATGCGCCAGGTGGTTCCGCTCACCCCGCACGACACGGACAACGTTTCCGGGCAGCTGCACGCACTCGGACTTCCGGCGCGGGTGGTGTGGGGCGAAGCAGACAGGTTCCAGCAGGTCCAGTACGGTGAACGTCTGGCCGAGGAACTCGGCTGCGACCTCACCAGGATCCCTCAGGGCAGGCACTTCACCCCCGAAGACCACCCTGAAACGGTCGCTGCTGCCATCAACTCCCTCCTGTCCGGTTCCTAGCGCATCAGGTCTCAGCGCAGGGCCGATATGAGTTGCTGGATTTCCTCTTCGGTGTTGTAGTAGTGCACCGATGCGCGGACGGCCGTGGGGGTGGCCGCTGTCAGGGGCAGCAGGTCGTCCGTGCCGGAAGGTGGCAGTGCCACGGTGGAGACGTTGATGTGTTGACGGGCGAGGTGTTCCTTGACCTGCCGGGCCGTTTTGCCGGGCACTGAGAATGTCACGATGCCGCTGCCGGGATGTTCCTGCCCGTGGACCCGGACCCGGGGGAGGTCGGCCAGGTGGGACCGCAGGGTCTGCGCGAGCGGCAAAACCCGTTCCCTGATCGGGTGGATGCCGAGGTCCAGGGCGTAGTCGACTGCGCGGCCGAGGCCGATACGCAGGGCCATGCTCGCCTCCCTGCTTTCCAGGAGCCGCGCCTGCAGCCTCTCTTCTCCGTTGTCCCGGAGCAGCGGCAGCCGGGAACGGGGCGCTGCGGCGGCCTGCTCCAGGACACTGGCCCGTACGTAAGCGAATGCGGTACCGCGCGGACCGCGGAGGAATTTTCTGCCGGTTCCAATGAGGATGTCACACGACAGTTGGGCCACATCCAGGGGCAGTTGCCCCACTGATTGCAGGCGTCCAGGATAAACGGCACCCCGGCGTCGGCGCAGAGCCGGCCGGCAGCCGGCGCCGGGTTGACCAGGCCACCTGTCATCGGGACGTGCGTGAGCGCTACGAGGGCGACGTCGCCGCGGACCAGTTCCCGGCGAAGGTGCGCCAGGTTGATGTTGCCGTGGGTGTCCTCCTCCAGAACCGCGAGTTTGAGCCCAAGCCGCGTCGCGAGCTGGATCAGGACCAGGATGTTACTGCGGTACTCGGTGCGCGCGACCAGGATGCGCCGTCCGTGCACGGGCAGGAGGGCTACCGCGAGGGCCCACGCCGTCGTCCCGCTTTCCATGAGTGCGATCTCATCCGGATGTCCTCCCACCAGGCTTGCGATGGATGAGTACACGTCTTCCAGACCGGCGGCGGCTTCCGCGGCAGCTTCATACCCGCCGACCTGTTCTTCCCTCCGCAGGTGGCCCACGACGGCGGCCGTCACCGGCTGAGGCATCAACGAGCTGCCGGCATTGTTCAGGTGGGTGACGGTCCCGGCGCCGAGGGTGTCTGCGCGCAGCGCATCGATGTTCAGTGGCATGGCCCCATCATGCCAAACGAGTGCGTGGGCGTTGCCCGGTCCTTTCGGGGTCTATTTCCTGGCACGGCGGCTGCCGCCGTGCCAGTCCTCTGTCAGCCCGGTTTCTTCACCGGTGAGGCCGAAACTGCGCAGCTGTGGCCGTTCGCGCAGGCTGCGCTTGAGCTCGGCGAATCCGGGGAACCGGGCCAGGCCCACAACGTGGTCCCACAGCCCGGCGGCGTCGGCCCTGGCCGGCAGCCGGCTGATCACCGGGCCGAAGAAGGCCACCCCGCGGGGTGGTTCGAAATGGATGATGGGGGTCCCCACGTCCTTGCCTGTCAGTGACAGGGCCTCGTTTGTCTCTGCCTGGATCCCTGCGTCCAGGGACGCATCCTCGAGGGCATCCGCCAGCGACGTTGGCAGTCCCGCTTCGGTGAGGATCGGCTCGAGGAAAGCCTTTGTTCCGCGGCGGTCGAGTCCGTCGGGGCCCACAAGATTATCGTCCTCCACGGAATCGAAGATGTTCGCACCCAGGCGGGCATAGAGGGCATCAACGGACTCGGGCCCGTGCTCGGAGCGGGCCTTGGAGGCCACCCGCAGCAATCTCAGGCCTGCGGTGTGGCCGGCCTCGTAACCCTCCGGGAACTGGGCGTCGTAATCGACCGAGGCGTTGAGCAGACGCAAAGAAATGAACCGCCACTGGACCGTGTAGTCGCGCTCTTCCATCACCATCCGGACCCATTTACTGGTCATCCAGGCAAACGGACATACCGGATCGAAATAGAAGTTGATGTTGGCCTCGCTCATGGTTCTCCTGTCCTGGGACTTCAGGGATGCTTTCACAGCACAACTCCTGCAGGCGCTGAAGCATTCCTGATATGCGGTGTTCCGTCGCAGGTGGGGCATAGTGGACGCATGGAACGGGGACGGCAATGAGGGAACGTTTGGTCGTGATCGGTGGCGACGCGGCCGGGATGAGCGCGGCGTCCGCCGCCCGCCGGGGCCGTGGTCCCGAGGACTTGGAGATCGTGGCGTTCGAACGCGGCAACCATACCTCCTACTCGGCCTGCGGCATCCCGTACTTCATTGGGAGGGACGTGGCCGACGCTGAGAGCCTGATTGCGCGGACGCCGGAGGAGTTTTCCCGCAAGCACCATATCGACGCCCGCATTCGGCACGAGGTGCGCCGTATCGACCTGGACCGCCGCGCGGTACTGGTCCGCAACCTCGACACGGGCGGCGAAGCCTGGGAAGGTTTTGACCAGTTGATGATTGGAACCGGGGCTAGCCCTGTCCGCCCTTCCTTGCCCGGGATCGATGCCGAGGGCATCTACGGGGTCCAGACTCTCGATGACGGTCTCGTGCTCCGCGCGGCCCTTGAGAGGCAGCCGCGCCGTGCTGTCATCGTGGGCGCCGGCTACATCGGGCTGGAACTGGCGGAGGCGATGTGCGCCTGGGGGCTTGAGGTCACCATAGTCGGGCGAGGAGCCGGGCCGATGCTGCCGGCCCTGGACCCGGACATGGCTGGTCTGGTCACTGACGCGGTCCGAGGTTTCGGAATGACCATCGTCCTTGGTGAATCAGTCACCGGGTTTGAAACGCGCGCTGGCCGCGTGTCCGCCGTTCTTACCGGTCAGGGGAGCATACCCGCTGATGTGGTGGTCCTTGGCCTGGGTGTGCAGCCCAACACCGCCCTGGCCCTGGACGCCGGAATCCGGCTTGGCCCCTCCGGTGCCATAGCGGTCGATGGCCGGATGCGGGCAAGCGCGGAGGGGGTGTGGGCGGCAGGGGACTGCGTGGAGAAGTTCCACCGCATCTCCCGCCGGCCTGTCCGGCTTCCACTGGGCACGTACGCGAACAAGGAAGGCCGCACCGCAGGGATCAATATCGGCGGCGGTTACGCAACCTTCCCGGGGGTCGTCGGAACGGCAGCCATGAAGATCTGCAGCACGGAAGTCGCCCGCACAGGGCTGGGGGAGTGGGAGGCCCGCGATGCCGGCCTTGAGCCCGTCTGCGCCGTCGTTGAATCCACGACCCGCGCCGGGTACTACCCCGGGGCCCGGCCGATCCGTACAAAACTGATAGCCGAGCGCGGCAGCGGCCGGCTGCTCGGGGCCCAGATCGTCGGGGAAGAAGGCGCCGCGAAGCGCATTGACGTCCTCTCGGTCGCGCTCTGGCACGGGACCACAGTGGAGGAACTGATCAACATGGACCTCGCCTACGCGCCCCCGTTCTCACCCTTGTGGGATCCGGTGCTCATCGCGGCCCGGAAAGCCTGGGACAAAGTCGCCGCCACCAGGTAGCGGGCCGCCTGCCGGGTCAGCTGAACGTAGGTGTGCCCGGTAACTTCCGGCACAGATCCGCGATGTGACCCATTCCGGCGTACTCCCGGACCGCCTTGATTCCCGCAACCGCTGAGGGTTTGTCCGGAAAAGAACGGGAAACGGCCATCACCGTCCCGTCGGGAGCTGTGATTCTGAATCTGAAGCCCGACTCTTCATCATTGAAGAGTTCGAACATGCCTGCCATTCTTCTCCTCCCGACGAAGGCCCCCGCCACGTCGCCGTCGACGCTTCCGCATCGGGGCGCCAACACGGCGCTGGGCTGCCGCCCCGATGGTCCTGTGAAGGCGTGCGCCCCCATAACAGCTAAAGCTGTGAGGCCGGACACATGCCTGCCGATAAACCTACGCGCGGAATGTGATACCGGCCAGTAGAGGTCCTTTGGTGATGACGTCGTCCTTGTCCCTGCTTGGATCCCTGGTCTGCTGCCTCCCTTATTTCGTTTGTGCGTGGCGGGTTTTTGGCTGTCACGAGGACCTCCAGGGGCTCCTGAGGGTCAATCGCGAGACTGGCCGGCACTGTCATGCGGCCGGCTCCCGTTGTTAAGGAGGCTCTTCCGCGAACTGCGCATGCAGGCCGGGGAACGACCCGGTCCATGCCTGTTGCTTATTCCCAGCAGATGGAGCCGATGGGGTTTGGCCGTGCTGCACGCCAGGCGGGGATGGGGCCCGGCGATGAAGGCGCCCGGACCGCTCCCCGCCAATTCCACTTTCCGCAAAGTCCCGCCGGTTCCTGTCTTCGAGCACCAGCCCGCTTTTCTTTTTGGTCTGGCGTTCTGTGCGCTGGTTCACAGAATCATTGCGCGAGGGCCTCTACGTTTCAGTGGTAGGCAATAATTTCTTCAAGGAAAGGCAGGACTTCCGATGTCCACTTCATCCAGCGCAGCACACCGCCCGTCGGCGGTTTCGACCCCTCTGGGACGGCGGGTTACTGCCGGTCTCACCGGCGGTTTGGCCGGCGGCATCGTGTTCGGGATACTCATGGCCATGATGGGCATGCTGGTCACCATTGCTTCGATGATGGGTTCGCAGTCGCCCTGGGTCGGTTTCGGGATCCACCTGATGATCTCCATTGTTTACGGCCTGGTGTTGACGCTGTTCTTCGCCACCCGGTTCCTGACCTCCTACGGCCGGGGCACCCTCACTGGCCTGGTCTACGGGGTCGTGCTGTGGATCATCGGCCCGTTGCTGATCATGCCGATGATGCTGGGTATGCCGTTGTTCACGTTTAACCTGACGGTGATGCTGTCGTTGATGGGACACATGATGTACGGCGTGATCCTGGCACTTGTCGCGGTACGGATCCTGAAGGGACGGGCATGAACGAAGAGTGCGGTGAGGACGTGGCCGCTGCCCTGACAGGTCAGCGCCGTCCCTGGTCCCCGGACCAGCGGGAGGTTTCTCCACTGAGCCCGGGTTTCGATTCCTCGCACGGATTCAGCTGCCTGAACGAGGTGGACCTGTTCGCCGATCTCAGCGTGGCTGAAATCCAGGCGATGGACCTGATGGCCCCGGCCCGGATGTTCCACCGGGGGGAACTGGTGTTCAGCCAAGCGCAACCCGTGACGGCACTGTTCATCCTCAAGACCGGACGGGTCCGCATCTTCCGGGTCGCCGAGGACGGCAAGGCCATGACCATGGCAATTCTGGAACCCGGTGCGGTGTTCGGGGAGATGACACTGGTGGGCCAGCAAATGTATGACAATTACGCCGAAGCGATTGAGGACTCGGCGATCTGCCGGCTTGACTCGATCGATGTCGAGCATTTCCTGCTCTCGGACCCGCGGATCGCGATCCGCATCTCACGTCTTCTTGGCGAACAGGTAGCCCGACTCGAGGAACGCCTCACGGATCTGGCCCTGCGGCCGTTGGCTGCCCGCGTCGCCTCCACCCTCCTTGGCCTCGCTGAAACCGCCCCGACAGGACGGTTCAGCCATGGACGGCAGATCCGGCTGACCCACGAGCAAATCGCCGGGCTGCTCGGGGCGACCCGGGAAGCGACCAGCCGGATCCTTGCAGACATGTCCGCCCAAGGGATCATCAGGCAGGGCAGGGGAAGGATCAGCCTTCAGGACACGGCGGCGTTGAGGACCATGGCCCGGAGCACCCAATGACAGGTACGAAACCAGGCGGGTCCGCCCCGATGCCCACGACGGTCACCGCAACCTACGCAGGGACGGTCCTGGCCCGGGCTGAGCGAACGGTGTTCCTGGAAGGAAACCACTACTTCCCCCGCGAAACCGTGGACGAAGACGCACTGGAAAAGAGCTGGCTGCGCACGCTGTGCTACTGGAAAGGCATAGCGCGCTACTACCACGTCCAGGCAGGAGGACACCGGATCACCAACGCAGCCTGGGCCTACCCTCTACCGTCACCGCTGGCGTGGAGGATCAGGAACATGGTCGCTTTCGACACCGGAACGGGCATCCTCGTTCAAGAACAGCCAGGCCGGCCGGGCAGCCCCTAAGGCCCACGGGATGCGCCAGGTGCGCTCACTGAAGGATCCCGTGACGGCCCGCCGCCGCGCGGTCCAGGGGTCTTGGGGAATGCTCCACACGGATTTGCTGCATCCGGGCGAGTCCGGCTGCAAGACAAACGCCAGGGTGCGTAGTATCCGGAAACAAGCAAGCAAGGCAGCTGCCGGACAACGGCGGTAGCCAATAAGTTCACAGAAGGAACCACAATGGCCCGTATTCCTGTTCACACTGTTGCCTCCGCCCCCAAGGAGTCAAAGGAGATCGCCGGCAATCTGGAAAAACGCATGGGAAAACTCCTGAACATCCACGCGGCGATGGCCCATTCACCCGTGGTGATCGCGGCCTACCACAGCATGGCCAAGGCCATCGCTGAGAACGGGAGCTTCGATGCGCGGACCAAGGAAGCCATCGCCCTGGCCGTCGGGAACCAGAACGGATGTGATTACTGCCAGGCCGCCCATACGCTCTCCGGCCGCAAAGCCGGATTCACGGACGATCAAATCCTCGCCATCCGGGCCGGGGAGATCGATTTCGACGCCAAACTCCAGACCATCACCGAGGTGGCCCGGGCAGCCGCAGCCAACACCGGCGACGTCTCTGACGCTCTATGGGAGGCCGCTCTGGAGGCAGGCTGGACGGCAACCGAACTGGCCGAAGCCTTCGCCCACATCGCTGCGAACCTCTTCACCAACTACTTCAACCACTACGCCCGCACGGACCTGGACCTCCCGGCAGCGGCTCCCCTGAACGACTGAACCCTGAAGGACTGAATTCTGCAGTGCCGGCTACTTCCCGTTGCATTCGGTCCGGCGGGTCCCGGAAACGGCCACGCATCCACGATCACCAGAAGCGGCCCCAGCGTCGCCGCGCCCGAAAGGAACACCATGGGATTCCCGTTCAAACCCTCCCGTCTGGCGGCGTTGGCTGCCGGCGCCGCCCTCACCCTGGGACTGGGCGCCTGCAGTTCGGGAGCCGAACCGTTGGCAAAGCCGTCCTCGGGCAGCCCGGGGACGGGCGCCCCGCTGGTCGTGGGATCGGCGAACTTCCCGGAGAGCCAGATCCTGGCCGACATCTATTCCGGAGCCCTGAACGCGGCCGGCATCAGTGCCTCGACCAAACCGAACATCGGATCGCGTGAGGTGTATGTCAGGGCGCTCCAGGACGGATCCATCGACCTGGTCCCGGACTACAGCGGGAACCTGCTGCGATACGTGGACAAGAACGCCACCGCCGTCAGCGCGGAAGATGTGATGAAGGACCTGCCAGGAAAGCTCCCCCAAGGGTTGAAGGTTCTGAACGCCTCCACGGCCGAGGACAAGGATTCCATCGTCGTCACCGAAGCCACCGCCGCCAAATACGGCCTTAAAACCCTCGCAGACCTGGGAAAGGTCTGCGACAAAATCACGCTCGGCATGCCCCCCGAAGCGCAGGGACGCCCTCAAGGCCTCCCCGGGCTGAAGGCCAAATATGGGTGCGTGCCGGGGCAGTTCCTGCCCTTCAGCGACGGCGGGGGCCCGGTCACTGTGAAGGCACTTCTTGATGACAAGATCCAGGCAGCTGACGTGTTCACCACCTCCCCGCTGATCGCCCAGAACCACCTGCTCACGCTGGAGGACCCGGCGAACAACTTCGCCGCCCAGCAGGTCGTGCCTCTGGTCCGCACCGACAGAGTCGACAGTAAAGCCGCCGAGGTACTGAACAAGGTCTCCGCCTCCCTGACCACCGGGGACTTGGTCAAGCTCAACGACCAGGTCTCCGGCAGCAGCAAACAAAACCCGGAAGACGCGGCCGCCGCATGGCTCAAAGACAAAGGCCTCATCCAGTAAACACCTGCACCAGGCATTGAGCGTGGGAACCGGCGGGATTCGCCGGCAAGAACAACGAACAAGGACGATGCGATGACGTTTGAACTGCGCACTTACACCTCGGCTCCCGGCAGGATGGAGGATCTGCTGCAACGATTTCGCGATCACACGGTCGCGCTGCTGGAACGCCACGGAATGCTCAGCCTCGGCTACTGGGTACCGGTCGCGGACGCCGATACCCTCGTGTACCTGCTCCGGCATCAGGGGACACCCGCGGAAAACTGGGCGCAGTTCAGCGCGGACCCCGAGTGGGTAAAAGCGAAGACCGAATCAGTGCGCCACGGGGAATTGGTGACCCGCATCGAGTCGGTGTTCCTGGAAGCGGTTGATTTTTCGCCGCTTCAGCCCTGAACCACCCCCGGTCGGCCCGGCCGAGGCGCGGGCCCAGAGACAACAACCCGGCAGGCAAAAGAATCCACAGAGAAAGGGAACCATCATGATGCGACGTCCCCGGCCGGTAACGGTGCGCACTGCCGCAGCTGCCGGCGGAGACAGCACCTCCAACACGGCGGTCGGCAAAGAAGTAAACGCCCCGCCCCGGACCGGCGGGCTGAAATGACCAGAGACACAACGGCGGCAGGGGCGTCCGTGACCGGCAGGCCCGTTCCCGCCCGGGACGCCGAAGCACAGACCGGCCCCGGTTGGTCCACGGCGGCGCGGGTACCGGAGCGTTGCCGGACCTTGTCGGTGGCGGACGCGGAGACGTATGTGGCGTCGGTGTGTTTCAAAACAGGCCCTCCCGGTCCTGTGGGGGTGGAGATTGAGCAGGTTGTCCATGACCGGCACGATCCCGGCTTGCCTGTCACTGCCGGGAGGGTCCGGTCGGCCCTGGCACCGGCGGGCGGGTTGCTGCCCGGGGGAGGGGTCATCAGTTTCGAACCCGGCGGGCAGGTGGAGATCAGTTCGGCCTGTGCGGCGGACTTGGCCTCACTGCTGGCAGCAACCCGGGCGGATTACCGGACGGTAAATGATCTCCTGGCCGCCGATGGACTTTATCCAGGCCCGTTGGCTCTTGATCCTTTGCGTGCGCCGACCCGTTCTCTGGACCATCCGCGGTATGCGGCGATGGAACGGCACTTCGACCGGGCCGGCCGCGAAGGGCTTGTCATGATGTGTTCGACGGCCGCCGTACAGATCTCCGTGGAAGCAGGCCACCCCGGGGAGGGACCCCAAAGCGCCGTCGAACGGTGGAACCGGCTGCACCGGCTAGCACCGGTTCTCGTGGCCATGTTCGCTAATTCCCCGTTCCGGCACCGGGCTCCCAGTGGATGGAAAAGTACGCGGCACAGGGTGTGGGCTGCGATCGACCCGACGCGGACCACCCCTGTCACGGGCCCGGCCCGGGAGTCTGATCCGGCGTTGGCGTGGGCACGTTATGCCCTGGAGGCGAACGTTCTGTGCATCCGGTCGGCAGGAGCGGACTGGGACGCACCCCGCGGGCTCACAATGCGCGACTGGCTCAACGGTCGCGGACCCAGGCCGGTGACCATGGGGGACCTGGAATACCACTTGACCACCTTGTTCCCGCCGGTGCGGCCCCGGGGATACCTGGAACTGCGGGTCATCGACGCCCAGGAAGGGGCCGACTGGGAGGCCGCCACCGCGGTGGTCACAGCGCTGATGGAAGATCCGCAGGCGGCGGAGGCCGCCGATGTGGCATGCGCAGCGTTGGAGGGCAGGGCCGGGATCGCTGAGGGTGCGGCCCGGGACGGCCTGGAGAATCCCATGCTGGCGGCTGCGGCACGGGCTTGTGCCGACGCGGTACTGGCCGCGCTGCCCCGGTTCGGGGCCGACCGGGCCACAATCGACCGGGTGGGTGGATTCCTTGAAAAGTACACCCTGCGCGGCCGGTCTCCGGCTGATGAGCGGCTCGATCATTGGCACAGAACGGGCAGTTTTTTCCTTCCCTCCAGTCAGGAGCAGTCATGAACGCATCCAGTGAACCAGTATCTGCCGCGGCCGGTTCGCCGGACCTGCTCCGGGCCTGCATTGCCGGTGCTTTGGAGAAGGTCCGGGCCAGAACCCACGCGCTGACATCCTGCGATGACGCCGAGCTGGTAAAACAGCACTCGCCTCTGATGTCTCCGCTGGTGTGGGATCTGGCCCATGTGGGCAGCCAGGAGGAACTCTGGCTCGTGCGCGACGTCGGCGGCCGGGAGGCTTTGCGCCCTGACATCGACCGGATGTATGACGCCTTTGAGCACCCGCGCAGTTCCCGTCCATCGTTGCCGCTGCTGTCACCGGAGCACTCGCGCCAGTACATCGGCGAAGTCCGGGACAAAGCGCTGGACGTGCTCGAACAGTCGGTGCTGGAAGGTTCGGCGCTGATCGAGAACGGGTTCGCCTTCGGCATGATCATCCAGCACGAGCACCAGCACGATGAGACGATGCTCGCCACGCACCAGCTCAGGGAAGGCCCCCCGGTCCTGGCACCCGGCCCGTTCGCGGCCGGGATCGGGCCTTCCTCTGCAGAGCATCTCCCGCACGAAGTGCCGGTACCCGCCGGGCCCTTCACGATGGGGACATCGTTGGAGCCCTGGGCCCTCGATAACGAGCGCCCGGCGCACCAGGTGGACCTGCCGGCGTTCTGGATCGACACCGTCCCTGTCACCAATGGTGCGTACCGCCGGTTTATCGACGCCGGCGGGTACCAGGATCCGCAATGGTGGTCCGGGCCAGGGTGGCAGCACCGGATGGCGGCCGGGTTGGAAGCTCCCTTGTATTGGGTGCGCGACGGCCAGGGGTGGTACCGGCGCCGCTTCGGTGTCTTCGAACCGGTTCCTGATGCCGAACCTGTGCAGCACGTGTGCTGGTATGAGGCCGAGGCCTACGCCCGGTGGTCCGGGCGCCGATTGCCCACCGAAGCGGAGTGGGAGAAAGCCGCCAGGTGGGATCCGGGCAGCGGCCGGTCGCACCGCTATCCCTGGGGGGATGGGGACCCCACGCCGGGCCAGGCGAACCTGGGTGGGAAGACGCTCCGGCCCGCAGTGGCGGGCTCCTACCCGGCAGGAGCCTCGGCAACCGGTGCGCGTCAGCTCATCGGGGATGTGTGGGAATGGGTTGCCAGTGATTTCCGCCCTTACCCGGGCTTCCGCGCTTTCCCCTACCCGGAATACAGCGACGTTTTCTTCGGGACCGAGTACAAGGTACTGCGTGGTGGTTCCTGGGCTACGGACGCGGCGGCCTGCCGGGGAACCTTCCGTAACTGGGACTACCCGATCCGGCGCCAGATCTTCTCCGGCTTCCGCACCGCCAGGGACGCCAGCCCGGACGAAAGAGGGTAGGGATGTGCCGCCACATCGCCTACCTCGGCAACTCCCTGTCCCTGGCCGACCTGCTCATCGCGCCGGCGTTCGGGTTGTTCCGGCAATCCTGGGCACCGCGTCAGCAGCAGTATGGCACCATCAACGCCGACGGCTTCGGGGCCGGCTGGTACGCGGAGGACGACGTCGTACCCGCCCGCTACCGGCGGGCGGTGCCGATCTGGGCCGACCGTTCCTTCGCGGACGTGGCACGGGTGAGCCGCAGCCACTGCATCCTGGCCGCGGTGCGTTCTGCCACGGAAACGATGGCCCCGGATGAATCTGCCGCAGCTCCCTTCAGCTCCGGGCCCTGGCTTTTCAGCCACAACGGCCGCGTCAACGGCTGGCCGGGCAGCGTCAAACACCTCGCCGCCGGCCTCCCGGCATCAAGGCTGCTGGAGATGGAAGCGCCCGTGGATTCGGCGTTGCTCTGGGCGCTGGTCCTGGAACGGCTTGAGCGCGGCGAGGAACCCGGGAACGCGCTGGGCCAGACCGCGGCGGACGCATCCGCGGCGGCAGGAGGCAGGTATAACTTCCTGCTCACCGACGGTCACCGGATTGCCGCGACCGCCTGTGGAGACACCCTCTTCTGGCGGGCCGGGCCGGACGGGGTGGCCGTGGCCAGCGAACCCTTCGACGACGGGCCCGGCTGGCGCAGCGTGCCCGGAAACACCATACTGACCGCCGCCGGCGGAGAGGTCGCGCTGCGTCCCCTCCCGGCGCCATGGAAGGACAGCGCATGACAACGGGATCAGCCGACAGCATGGACACGATCATCCGCCACCTGCCCCAGGACCATCTGGCCCGGACACTGCGTGCGGACGTGCGGGCCGGTCTGGGCAGCCGCCCACGTACCCTTCCGCCGAAGTGGTTCTACGACGAGGTTGGCAGCGAACTCTTCGACCGCATCACCGAACTGCCCGAGTACTATCCTTCCCGGGCTGAACGCGAAGCCCTTCAAGAGCACGCAGCGCACATCGCTGCCGCTGTCCCGGCCGGCACCCTGATCGAACTGGGGTCAGGATCGTCCCGGAAAACACCGCTGCTGCTCCAGGCACTGCTCGACACCGGACACCTGGAACGCTACGTTGCTGTAGACGTCAGCGACACGGCCCTGGCCGGCGCCCGGGACGGGCTGGCGGCCATCTTCCCGGACCTTGAACAACATGCGCTGCTCGCGGACTTCGAAACACAGCTGCACCTCCTGCCCCGGCACGGACACCGGCTCGTCGCGTTTCTGGGGGGCACCATCGGAAACTTCGAACCACATCAACGGGCAGCGTTCCTGGCCAAGGTCCGCGAACTGCTGGGCAGTGGAGGCGGCTCACTGCTGCTTGGCACCGACCTGGTGAAAGCCCCCTCGGTGCTGGTCCCGGCCTACGACGATTCCGCCGGGGTCACGGCAGAATTCAACCGCAACGTCCTGCGGGTCCTGAACAACAGCCTGGACGCGGATTTCGATGTCGATGCCTTCGAACATGTGGCCCTCTGGAACGCCGAGAACGAATGGATCGAGATGCGCCTGCGCGCCAAACATCCCATGTTCGTGCGGCTGCCCGGGGCAGGCATAGACATCCACTTCGAAGAAGGCGAGGAACTGCGCACCGAAATATCAGCGAAATTCCGTCCCCAAGCCGTGGCAGCCGAACTCGCCGGGGCAGGCTTTACCCTGGCAGGCCAATGGACAGACCCCCAGGAACGCTTCGCCTTGACCCTCGGGCAGGCCCTGTAAGCACCCGGTCCGGCCACCGCACGGAGGCCTCACCAGCCTTGACCTTCCCCTAAGGGGAAGGATAAGGATGGGATGGCAACACCACCCCGGCGGTCCCCCCACAGCACGGCATTCTGCCGGCCCGTCACCCATCGGGGCGTTCCCGGACCGGGCCCACCAGCTGATGACGATGCCGCTTCTTGAATAACAGCCAGCCAAGCAACGGGCCCGGAAGCGCCGGGCTCAAGGAGGAGTACTGAACCATGGTTTTTGAACACGCACACTTCACTGTCCACGAGGGCATGGACGAGGGTTTTGAGAGCGCCTACCCCTCCGTTCGTGAGGCCCTGCTGCACGCCCCCGGATGCCAAAGCGTAGCCCTCCACCGCAGCGCCGACCGGCCCGGGGTTTACCTCCTGCGCGTCGGGTGGGACACGCTGGCTGATCACACAGAGCGCTTCCCGGGGACCGAGCAGAGCCGCCAGGTACGTGAAGCGATCGGCCCCTATGTCGCATCATCAGACCTGATTCATTTCGAGGAAACAACGCTCTGAGAACCGCCGGGAATTATTCCAGGCCCCAGCGCATTAACACCCTGTGCGGGCCGTAATAAATCACCCGCAAATAGTAGCGAAGCGAAAGAGGAAAAACATGCCACGCATTCCCGTCCAAACCGTTGAGACTGCACCCCAGGGCTCACGTGAAATTGCCGGCAAACTGAAGAAGAAAATCGGCAAACTGCTTAACATCCACGCGGGAATGGCTTCCTCCCCGGCCGTGATCGGCGCCTATGACGGATTCTCTGCCGCAATTGCCGAGCACGGGACTTTCGATGCCCGCACCAAGGAAGCCATCGCACTGGCCGTGGGGAACCAGAACGACTGCGGGTACTGCCAGTCGGCGCACACCCTTTCGGGCCGGGCCGCGGGACTCAGCGAAGACCAGATCCTCGCCGTACGCTCGGGCGAAGTCGACTTCGATCCCAAGCTGGAAGCTATCACCGCTGTCGCCCGTGAAGCGGCAGCCAACACCGGATACGTCTCGGACCCCGTCTGGCAAGCGGCGGTGGACGCGGGCTGGACCACCGAGCAGCTTGCTGAGGCCTTCGCCTACATCGCGGAGAATCTCTTCACCAACTACTTCAACCACTACGCCCGCACCGACCTGGACCTGCCCGCGGCCCCTGAAATCGCTGCCTGAGCCGTGGGAAGGGGGCATTCGCTCCCTCCCCAGCGGCACACCGAAGGAAAGGAAAGGAACCATGGGCAAAACCAGGGAAGTCACCGACGCCACGTTTAATACCGACGTTCTGGGCGCCTCGAAACCCACCGTAGTGGACTTCTGGGCCGAGTGGTGCGGCCCTTGTACCAAACTATCCCCGATCCTCGAAGAACTCGCCGAGGAATACGGTGATAAAATCGATGTCGTCAAAGTAAACGTGGACGAGAATCCTGAAACGTCCAGCAGATACGGAATCACATCAATACCATCCGTGTATCTGTTCAAAGACGGCGAACAGAAGGCTTGGGTTATCGGAGCACGCCCGAAACAATTCTTCGAAAAAGAATTCTCCGAATACCTGCAGTAAACCGTAAAAGCGGGCCGATGAATAAGGAACCCCCGGGGAGGCGACAGGCGCTTCCCCGGGGTTCCCTGTCCTCGCACCTCAGCGGACAGCGTCTCCAGGTCCATCCGGGACGCGGACCCGGCACGACCAGACCCCGGAGTCCTCCTCTGCAATGCAGATCACAGACCGGCTCCGGGGCCGTGGGCTACGTTGGCCCCAACGGGCGGAGGAGGGACACGGTGTCCGCCGTGCCGGAAAGGACAAAGATGACCATGGCACTTCGAATGCAGGACCAGATCAGCACGCTCCGCGAGCATCTGCGGTATGAACCGACAGCGAAGAGAATCCGCGGTGAGGCGTTGGGCGATCTCATCGTGGACTCCCGACGTACGGTGCTCGTCTGGGAAGCCGGGACCCTTGTGCCGGTCTATGCCGTTCCCGCCGCTGACATCACCGCTGAGCTGCTGCCCGTGGCGGCCGAAAATTCCCGCCGCGGTTCGGCCTTCCACCGAGGCCATGGCGCCGGGCAGGAATTCACGCTCAGGACCCCGGGGGGCGAACTCCCGGCCGCCGCCTTCGTCGCCGATGATCCTGAGCTGTCCGCCTATGTGCTGCTCGAATACGGTGCTTTTGACCGTTGGCGCGAAGACGAGGAACCAGTCGACGGCCACCCGAGGGACCCGTTTCACCGCGTAGATGCGCGCGCCTCGGGACAACGGATGAAAGTTGAGTTCGAAGGCCGGGTCATCGCTGAGGCGCAGCAACCTGTCCTGGTATACGAGACGATGCTGCCGGTCCGGGCCTACTTCCCCCGCTCCGACGTGGACTTCTCACTCCTGGAGCCCTCGGACAGGCAGAGCATTTGCCCGTACAAGGGTCACGCCTCCTACTGGTCGGTCCGCAATGCCGGCCCCAAGGGCAGGAACATCGCGTGGAGTTACGAGGAACCCCTTCCTGACGCGAACCCGATCAAAGGCCTCATCGCCTTCTATGACAAACGCACGGACATACATAACCTCGGCTGAACGCCTCCAACTGAACGGGACAGGGGAAAAGCCACTACTACCGGAGCGCGATGGCGTTCCTGGCGGCAGTTCCTGCCACCATCCAGGGCGCAAAGATACATCCGGGCGGCGGAGGCGGCAACCGATGAACGACTGCGGTCATGGATGTTGGCTGACCTGCAGTACGTCCACCAGGTGCTGGTCCATGCGATAGACAAGCGCGACCTCGGGACAAGCATTCCACTTCTCCCAGGACAGCTGGAACCGCTGCTCGATCCGGTAACGGCGGCGATAGAAGCCCACTGCTAATCCTTTTAGGGTGCCCTTTGTAAATCATCATGGTCCGCGGCCGCACCAACGCTACTGACGTTCCCGGGCAGCACAGACACGGGTCGTGCCCGTCCCCACGAAGGATCCTTCATGGCCGGGGTCACCTGCAGGTGGCGTAGCGTCCCTTTGGCGGCTCCACAGGCAATAGTAGAGTCGGCTGAGCCTGAGGAACTGTCCCCCGGGCCGCGGAACCTTGCCAGGATTTTCTTATCCTCAATAGGGTGCAGATTGCAAAAGGGTCTAGGGGGAGAGGTATTGGCCGCTGGTTCGCCGCTGAAGTCATCAATACCCTGAGCCCGGGAGTCGGCTTCGTTGCGACTTACCCGGCTCCCATGGACGATTCAGAAGGGCTGGCGAGGAAGAGAGCCGAGTCCAAACTCAGTAGCGTTTGGAGTGAAATCGGATTCGAGCCACTCAATAGCGACATCATGGTGTTGGAACTGAACCTGATCACGCTCGATGAAAAGCTCGAGGGGCTGCGTAAAAAGTTCGGTGCGCTCTAACTTCACCCTTGGAACCAGACCCGAAGGGCAGCAAACAGAGTCCAGTTCTGGCTGCAACGCTGCCACGGGATACGCGCGCCACCCATCACACAGGACCTGATCCGCAAGCGAAACCGGCCCTCTGTGGACCTCTCCCCCGGCCAAATTTGAAGGCCGATAGTGAAGATTCTGTCGGGTTGGCCGGCGTACTCTTTGCTGGGTAGGGGAGGGCTACGTTCGTATTTTGCGGAGGTACTCGCGAAGGCCCGGGATGGCGAAGTCGACCTTGCCGTATGCCGGCGCTTCGATAAGTCCGGCGGCGATGAGCCGAGCCCGGTAGTTTGCTACGACGTTGCTCTTGGCATTGAGCCTTTTTCCGATGTCGCCGGCGGCAACAGGCCCCTCGTCTTGTGCCATGGCATGGAGGAAGTCTTTGTCCTTCTCCGAGGCCGTGGAGAGGGCGGCTTCAATAACTGTCATTTCGTGTCGCCTGGTGGCAGCACTGATCGCTTGGGTGACGTTGTCCTCTTCGAGGGCAAGGTCGTTGATTTCGGCTTGACGCCAGAGCTGGTAGCCGATGAGTTGGATCAGGAAGGGGTAGCCCCCGGTTGCCTGTGCCGCGTGCCGGATCCCTTCGTCGCTGATCTTGATTCCGGCCTGGGCGAAAGTGTGGGTGAAGGAGCGCTCGACTTCTTTGACGGCGGCGGCATGGAGATCGATTCGGTCCGCCCGGCGGAGGAAGGTGGCGACTCCCTCGTTCAACAGGTCCGGCACCGCTGCCGGAAGTCCGGCGAAGATCAGACCTATCGGGAGGCCGTCCCGGATGAAATGCTGGACGTCCGCGGCAAGCTGGGACAGTTCCGTGCGGTCCGCCGAGTGGATCTCATCAACGGTAAAGAGCAGCCCGGTCCTTTTCTCCGCGAGCAGGCTCAGTAGCTGTCCGCCCAACCGTCGCCAATCGACCTGGCGCTCGGGCGGCAGCTGCGTGGTCACGGTGAAGCCTGCCGCACCCAGGGCGGTGATTCTCCGGCTGCTGGGGCCGGAGCCGAGTTCCTCCACACGAAGCCGCATGGTCTCGCCGATCCTCCCGACGAAGCCGCGCGTGGCGGTTTCGGAGATGACGATCCACCCTTGCTCACGTGCTTTATCCTGGGCTGCGCTCAGCAGGGCGGTCTTGCCGATTCCTCGGGCACCGGTGATGATGGTCAGCAATCCAGGTGCCCCCGAGCCGAGCTGCAGGCCGTACTCGAACTCGTCGAGCATGCCCTCGCGTCCTATCAGTTCCGGGGGAGTGGCGCCCGCCGTCGGACGGAAAGGATTCCTCACCGCAAAACCTCCTGTGAGTCTCTGTGAGTCTTGTGAGCACCTGTGAGTCTACGCTTCGGGCGTCGTTCAAGATGACCACTTTAACCGTGTCGCTGCAGGAGGAACGTCTTGTGCGTCCAGATGCCGCTTGCCTAGGCGTGGCATCAGAATGTGGCGGACTTCCGGTTTCTAGACAATGCGCTCATGCTCTTCTCGGATCTCACCCTGACAGTGGGGAAAGGAATCCGGTTTGAGCAAGCTCGAGAATCATCGAAACAGTCCAACGATTCCGGCCCTGACGAAGTCCACTTGCGCAGAGGGTGCTTATGTCACATGTTTTGACGGGGCGGGCGTTGAAGTACGAGTGGGAGTTCTGCGCACTGGCTGACTCCTGCCACGTCAGACGGTATTCCCGTCAAGTTGAGGTGTGGTTCAAAGGTGATGCGCGGGTGGCAGCTGCATTGCGGTGGCGCTAGTTGAGATGGAGCGAAGAAGGTAGCGCGCCCGGCATATGGGGATCAATGAGGTTGGGGACGCCTCCGAAGGAGGCGAGGGTCCGGGCGGTCTCGACGAATTCGCGTGCCAGCCCGTCATTGACGTCGGTGCGCCATGCGATAGATAGCGGAGAGGGCGGGACATCGTTGACCGGGATGAAGGAGAGTCCGGGACGGTCATAGAAACGCTGGGTGGAGGCCTGGGTGAATGCTATGCCCCGCTCGCCCAGGATGGCTTCGAAACACTCATCGACCGTGGCTACCTGAGTGCCCAGACGGACCGGCTGGCCGTCGCGGGCCTGGGTTGCGAGCCAGAAATCCCTCCATTTCTCCGGAGCCTTGCGGGCGACGAAGGGCTCATCAACGACCTGTTCCACCGAGACCTCGGACAACCCGGCAAAGCGGGAACTGCTGGCAACGACGAGGACCCGCGGCTCGACGAACAGTGTTTCCATGGCGAGCCAGTCCGCTGCCGGCAAGGGTGGACGCACAAATGCCACGTCGGCGCTTCCGTCTCCAAGCCCCGCGGTGGGGTCGGCGAAATCGAAAGACCTCATCTGGACGTGGATTTCCGGGTGATTGTTCTTGAAAGCGGTGAGGATCCGCGGCGTCAGTTCAGCAGCAGCGTTGGCCTGGAAACCGACAATCAGGGTTCCCCTCACACCGCTGGCAGCCTCCCTTGTCAAGGAAACGGCGCGCTGCGCGGCGGATAAGAGGCGCTTGGCTTCGCTCAGCAGGACATCCCCGGCGCCTGTCAGCGCTACACTGCGGCTGGTCCGGATCAGCAGGGGAGTGCCCAGCGAGTGTTCAAGCTTCCGTATTTGGACGCTGAGGGAGGGCTGGGCGATGTGAAGCCGGGCAGCGGCTCGACCGAAGTGCAGTTCTTCCGCGACGGCGACGAAGTACTGCAGGACGCGCAGGTCGAGCTGTGGCTGCTGCATCCGTCAACTGTAAGGCCCGCCACAATCGCGGGTCCAATAGTTTGAGCCTATCGCCGGTTAGGGGACAGGTATTGGACCGTGCGTGCCCCCCGGGCTGGAATGGGAGCAGCGAAAGGTTGCCAACGGAGACAGCCCGAAAGGCGCTTCAGGAACCCCGCTTTGGAGGTTCGGACAGAGAAGTCCGCTCCTCCGCGAATCCCACTGAGAGGAACAACGAGATGACGGTCGCAACACGTGCCCCTTCGGTAGACGCCTGGGTTCAGAGCTTCACCGAAGCCAACAACCAGGACCCGGAAATCCAGGCCCATGGAAAGTACTTCACCTGCTCTTACCTGCTGGACATGGAGGAGCACACCTTTGTTGTCCGGGTGGTGTCCGGCAGTATCGCCCAGATTTCCGTGGACCCGGGCCCCATCGACGTGCCCTACCAGTTCGCCATCCGGGCCAGCGCCCACACATGGGCTGAATTCGGTAAGCCCGTCCCGGCTCCCATGTACCACGGCATTTGGGCAGCCACGTTCCAGCGCGACATGAAGCTGGAGGGTGACGTCCTGATCCTGATGCAGAATCTGCGCTGTATGACCCGCCAGATCGAACTGCTGCGCTCAACCGGCGCACCCGTCTAGACCATAGGAGTTCCTGACATGAGTAAAATTTCACCCGTCACCGGCCACTACGTCACCGTTGACGTTGACGGCCTCGAATACAAGGTCTTCTACTTGGAGAATGGCCAGGGCCAGCCCCTGGTCTGCCAGCACACCGCCGGAGCCCACAACCACCAATGGCGCGGGCTGCTGGAGGACCCGGAGATCACCGCCAGCTACCGGGTCATCGCCTACGACCTGCCCCGTCACGGCAAGTCAGACCCGCCGGAAAATACCCAGTGGTGGACCGAGGAGTACCAGCTCAGCGCGGACCACTACGCCAACTTCATCATCGCCCTCGTCGATGCGCTGGAACTGGAGGATCCCATCTTCATGGGATCCTCCTTCGGAGGAAATATCGCACTGCAGCTCGCCCACCGCTTCCCGGAGAGGTTCGACGCCGTCATCCCGGTAGAGGGAGCGGACTATTCACCGGGCTTTTATCTGGACTGGTGGCAGCACCCGCATGCCAATGCCGCCCAGGTGTGCGCCAGCGGCACCTGGGATCTCATGGCCCCCCAGTCACCGGAAGCAGACCGGTGGAAGACCTGGTTCTACTACAGCCAGGGTTCGGAAGCCTTCAAGGGTGACCTGTACTTCTACTCGGTCGACCACGACCTTCGTGGCAAGCTGGGCGAGATCGACACGGACAAGTGCGCCGTCGTGCTCATGACCGGCGATTACGACTACCTCACCACCCCTGAGGACAGCGCCCGTACGGCCAGTCAGATCCGCAACGGCGAATTCATCGAAATGAAGGACATCGGCCATTTCCCGATGAGCGAGAACTACCCGGTTTTCAAGGGTTACCTCGTTCAGGCCCTGGAGATGATCCGCACCAAGACCAGCGCCCGGGTTTAGCCGATCCGCACCCTGAGGGCCGGCGCCGACCTCCATAGTGACGAACCACTGCATGAGACCTGGCGTCCTCATGGCCCCTATTTCCTGAGGCTTACCGCGATGTGTTGCATGATCGTGGGGTCGGACAGGGTGGTGGCGTCGCCCGGATCCCGGCCTTCGGCGACGTCCTTGAGGAGGCGGCGCATGATCTTGCCGGACCGGGTCTTGGGCAGTTCAGGGACCACCAGGATGTTCTTGGGTTTGGCGATAGGCCCGATTTCCTTGCCCACGTGGTTGCGCAGTTCCTGCACCGTTTCGTCGCCGTTGTTTGCGGCATCGCCCCGGAGGATGACGAAGGCGACGACGGCCTGGCCGGTGGTTTCGTCCGTGGCGCCCACGACGGCGGCCTCCGCCACGGCCGGGTGGCTCACCAGGGCGGATTCGATCTCAGTGGTGGAGAGGCGGTGCCCGGAGACGTTCATGACGTCATCCACCCGGCCGAGCAGCCAGATGTCGCCGTCCTCGTCCTTCTTGGCGCCGTCCCCGGCGAAGTACATGTTCTCGAACCGGGACCAGTAGGTGTCCTTGAACCGCTCGGGGTCGCCCCAGATGCCGCGGAGCATGGAGGGCCAGGGCTCGCGGATCACCAGGAAGCCGCCGTGGCCGTTGGGGACCGATTCACCCATCTCGTCCACCACGTCCACGGCGATGCCGGGCAGCGGCACCTGCGCCGAGCCGGGCTTGGTGGCGGTGACGCCGGGCAGAGGGGCGATCATCTGGGCGCCGGTTTCGGTCTGCCACCAGGTGTCAACGATGGGGGCCTTGTCCCCGCCGATGACCTTGCGGTACCACATCCAGGCTTCGGGGTTGATCGGCTCGCCGACCGAGCCCAGCACGCGGAGCGAGGTGAGATCGTACTTGGCCGGGATGTCCGAGCCCCACTTCATGAAGGTGCGGATGGCGGTGGGGGCCGTGTACAGGATGGAGACCTTGTACTTCTCCACAATCTCCCACCAACGGCCCTGGTGCGGGGAGTCCGGGGTGCCTTCGTACATCACCTGCGTGGCGCCGTTGATGAGTGGCGCATAGGTGACGTAGGAGTGGCCGGTGACCCAGCCGACGTCGGCCGTGCACCAGTACACGTCCGTTTCCGGGTGCAGGTCGAAGACTGCCCGGTGGGTGTAGGCGGTCTGGGTGAGGTAGCCGCCGGTGGTGTGCAGGATGCCCTTGGGCTTCCCGGTGGTGCCGGAGGTGTAGAGGATGTAGAGCGGGTGCTCGGAATCGTGGCCCACCGCGGTGTGCTCGGCCGATGCCGTGCCCACCGTGTCAGCCCACCAGTGGTCCCGGCCCTCCTGCCATGCCACGTCCTGGCCGTTGCGCTTGACCACCACGACGTTCTGCACGGTGTGGCCGTCGTGGGCAAGCGCGTCGTCGACAGCGGGCTTAAGGGGGCTTGGCTTGCCACGGCGGTAGGTGCCGTCGGCGGTGACCACCAGCTTGGCCTCCGCGTCGTCGATGCGCGAACGCAGGGCTTCTGCGGAGAACCCGCCGAACACCACGGAGTGGACCGCGCCGATGCGGGCGCAGGCCAGCATGGTGATGACGGCCTCGGGGATCATGGGCAGGTATACGGCCACGCGGTCGCCCTTGGCGACGCCCAGGGATTCGAAGGCGTTGGCGGCCTTCTTCACCTCCGTGGTCAGCTCCGCGTACGTGTAGGTCCGGGTGTCGCCTGGCTCGCCCTCGAAGTAAATGGCGACGCGGTCCCCGTTACCGGCCTCAACGTGCCGGTCCAGGGCGTTGTAGGCGGCGTTGAGCTCACCGCCCACGAACCACTTGGCGAACGGCGGATCGGACCAGTCCAGGGCCTGCGTGAAGTCCTTGCTCCAGGTCAGCAGCTCCCGGGCCTTCTTGGCCCAAAAGGCCGGGCGGTCGGCATTGGCTTCCCCATACTCTGCTTCGGTGACAACCGCGTTGGCCGCGAATTCGGGGCTGGGCGGGAAGGCGCGTGTCTCGTGCAGGAGGTTCGCAAAGGCGTCGCCCTGATGGCCTTGCTGATCTGCGGCCTGGGCGGAAGCGGACGGAACGGTGGCCGTGGAGCTGGGAGTGTCCTGGGACATGTGAACCTCATCATTCATCTGTTGCTGCCGCCCATCAGGGGAAACGAAAGCCGACTGCTGTCTGATTTCCGTGGTGCCGGCCCTAAACGCGGCGACTATTTTGTTCACTGCTGCAGGGCCTTTTCCTGGTGATGAAGCCGGGCACGGATTTGTCCGTCAGCTGTGTGCACGAGGACCGTGAATGGGTGTTTGCGTGCCTGAGCTGAAGCGCCAAGGATGCAGTCGGCGACCGTTGCTGCTACGTGGGTGCGGATTATTCTGCGAAGGCTCCGCGCACCGAATACTGGGTCGAATCCCTTGGCTATCAACTGCTTGATGACGTCGTCGTCGATACTGATCTCGATGGACTTCCGGCGTAAGCGTGCCCGCAGAATTTCAAGTTCCTTGTCTGCTATTTGGTGCGCTGTCTTGTCGTCCAGATGGGAGAAAACAACGGTCTCATCGATCCTGTTAAGCAGTTCGATGTCGAAGAAGTCCTTGACGGAAGCCTGGAATATTTCTTTCTCGGTTTGCTGTCCCGCCATGGCGGCCATGCCAGGGGCATGGGACTGGAGGTACCGCGTGACGGCGTGCCGTTTACTTGTCCTTCTCCGTGCCACTTTCGTGGAGCCCAGGTTGGATGTCATGAAGACGTAGCAGTTCCGGAAGGAGATCGTTTCCTGTCCGCTGGCCAGGCGAAGGACGCCGTTGTCCATGATCTGCAGCAGGGTTCGGATGACAGTCGGGTGGGCTTTTTCCACTTCATCGAACAAAACGATGCCTGGCGTGTATGGGTTGCCCTCGATCTTGCTGCGGTCGAAGAGGGAGAAGTTTTCCTTGCTTCCGGCGTAGCCTGGGGGCGCTCCGGAGAGGGACGCGGCGTAGTGTTCCTGGGCGAGGGCGTTCATGTCGACGCGGCAGAGGTCATCCGGACCTGACCGTAGTTCGGAAGCAATTTGGCGGACGAGTTCGGTTTTGCCGACGCCGGTGGGCCCGACCAGGAGGATGTTCGCCAGGGGCCGATGTGGGTCCGTCACCCCGATGGAAGCGAGGCTGACGGCGCGCGAGACGGCATTGATTGCATTGTCCTGGCCAAGGATGCGGCGCCCTAGGCGGTCCGTGAAGCCGGATAGATCGAAAACACCTGGCGGCGGCGGACTCTTCTTGAAAGGCTCCGCCGCCCCCTGCAATGCTGCCTGGTCCTCAACGACCGCTTCTTCTTCGAGGCGCTTGGCGTTCTGGGCGTTTAACATGTCGTTGAGGTAGGGCATTACATTTTCCTTCCGTACGGGTGTCAGAGTTCCATGACCTGTTCGACAGGAAGATCACCGACGCGGCAACCGGCAACCCCAACAGTGCTCCGCGTGATCGCTTCGACATTTTTCTGGGCCTGTTCGGCGTCAGTGACCCAGGTTTTGTAGAAGTCGAACGGGCATTCAGCCACGCCCTTGTCCCCGTCACCGGCAGCGTGGATTCCTGTGTAGCCGCGGTGCAGCAATTTGAACATGTGGTTCTGGGACTGGTCGTTTTCCCGCGCGTCGCGGATCGCGGAGACGGAGAGCTGGGCGTATTGGATCCCGTTTTCCTCCTCGCCCGTTTCTCCCAGGGTGCGGCCGTCAAATCCGATGATGGAAGAGTGGCCAAAGTAGGAATAGACACCGTCGAAGCCGGCGGCGTTGGCGACGGCTACGTAGCAGTTGTTGCTCCAGGCCATGGCCTTGGACATGAGGACCTGCTGGTCCTTGGCCGGGTACATGTAGCCCTGGCAGCGAATGATCAGTTCTGCCCCCTTCATGGCGCAGTCGCGCCAAATCTCGGGGTAGTTCCCGTCATCGCAGATGATCAGGGACATCTTCATGCCTTTGGGGCCTTCAGTGACATAGGTGGCCTCTCCCGGGTACCAGCCCTCGATGGGCGTCCACGGGAGAATCTTGCGGTATTTCTGGACGATCTCACCCTTGTCATTGATCAGGATGAGGGTGTTGTACGGGGGTTTTTTCGGGTGTTCCTCATGCTGTTCACCGGTGATGGAGAAAACTCCCCAGGTTTTGCTTTCCCGGCATGCTGCAGCGAAGATGTCTGTTTCTTCGCCGGGGACGGTGGCCGCCGTGGCGTACATTTCGTCGTTGTCGTACATGATGCCCATGGTCGAGTACTCGGGGAAGATGACCAGGTCCATCCCCGGGAGCCCTCTCTTCATGCCACGGATCATGTCCGCGATGTTCCGGGCGTTTTGGAGTACTTCGCCTTTCGTGTGCAGGCGGGGCATTTTGTAGTTGACGACTGCCACACCGACGGTATCGGGGCTGGAGGAGATGTCACCGTGACGCATTGTGATGTCCTTGATCTGTGAAGGGTTGAACGGTTTCTGGGAGGGCTGTGAAGCACATGCCGCTGGTTGGTGCCTGGGTTACTTCTGTGCCGGCAGGACGAGGTCGGCGTTCTTGTCTGTTGCGAGCATGAGGGAGCTGACGTATTGGGGGGACCCGTCCGCGGCAGGGACCGCGGAGGCGATCATGTCGGGACGTTCGAATTCGATGCCGCTGACGTGACAGCGGAGCAGGACATCCGAGGGGTTCCCGTCGTCGTCAAGCATGGGCAGGTCGATTCCGTCGTCCGTCCGGCGAAGGTAGTACTTGCCCTTGGTAATGATGGCCATGGCAGGAGTGGCCAGGACTGCGATGATGACCGCGAAGATCGGGGAGAACGGTTGTACGGCACTTCCAAAGGCTCCGAAGAACATTGCGATGGAGATACCTGCAGAGAGGATCAGCGAGACAAAACCGACCGGGTTGACGGCGTGGAGCATCCCGCGCCGGAATTCCGGGTACATGGGGGAGAGCTTGAGCACGTATTTGTTGATTGCGATGTCGGTGGCCACCGTAACGATCCATGCGATGCCGATGTTGGCGTAAAAACCGAGGATGGTATTGAGGAACTCGAACATGTTCAGTTCCATCAGCAGCAGCGCAATGGCGACGTTGACGATAACGAATACCAGTCGGCCGGGGTAGTGGCGGGTGATGCGGGTGTAGGAGTTGGTCCAGGCCAGCGAACCGGAATACGCATTGGTGACGTTGATCTTGATCTGGGAGATGACGACGAGGACGACGGCCAGGGTCATGGCCAGCCATGCGGGCATCATTTCTGAGTAGACCCCGAGGAACTGGTGGACCGGTTCCGTTGTCATGCTGGCGGCGGCTGGGTCGAGTTTGGCGATGATGTAGACCGTGATGAACAGTCCGATGGACTGTTTGATGGCGCCGAAGATGACCCAGCCCGGGCCGGCCAGGATGACGGCCCGCCACCAGGCGGTGTTGTTGGCCGCTGTCTTGGGAGGCATGAAGCGCAGGTAATCGATTTGTTCGGCGATCTGGACAATGAGCGAGAGACAGACGCCCGCTGCCAGCATGACAGCGGCGAAGCTGGGACCTCCGGCGCCGTCCGCTCCCTGATAGTTAAAGAAGGTATCCACAGAGCCTGGGTGGGTAATGATCAGGTACCCCATGGGGACGACCATCAGCAGCAGCCACAGCGGGGTGGTCCAGACCTGCAGTTTTGACAGTGTTTTCATCCCGTAGACGACCAAGGGAATGACGATAAGGGTCGAGACCGCGTAGCCGAGGGGTTTAGGCACGCCAAGACCCAGGGACAGCCCTTGCGCCATGATGGAGCCTTCAAGGGCGAAGAAAATGAAGGTATAGGTGGCGAAAATGATGTTGGTGATGATCGAGCCGTAGTACCCGAATCCGGCGCCCCGGGTGATCAGGTCCAGATCGATGTTGTACCGGGCCGCGTAGTAACCAAGAGGCACACCGGTAACGAAGATAGCGGCTGCAGCGACCATGATGCCAAGGAGCGCGTTAGTAGTGCCATGGGCCATGCCGATCGATGCGCCGATGGAGAAGTCCGCCAGGTAAGCAATACCGCCCAAGGCGCCCGTCGCGATGACCCCGGCGGTCCATTTGCGGTAGGACCGGGGAGCGAACCGAAGGGTGTAGTCCTCCAGGGACTCCTTATTCGCGCTGATCCCGGCACTATGGCCCTCGACGGGGGCCGGACGTTCAACGTCTGTAGACATAGGGATATGCCTTTCCATGGTTCATAAAAACGGAGGTAAACCTGGCCCGATCCTGCAAGCCGAGTTGGCTCAGGATGTAAAGGCCGTGGGCAGCAGGAGAGATGCTGGGGCCCTAGGAATTAGCAAACGGGCTTACTCATCGGCGCCCACCGTCGAAGGGTCACTTCGCAGGGGGCGCCGATGGATTCATTCAAAGATGTTTCATATGAAAGTACTTCGTGATCCGGATCACGTCAAGAGTCACGCTGACGTAATCGTCAGTGGGCTCGGGGCCGTGTCGGCATTTCGAGACAGTGCCTTGGGGTGCGGGCGCCTGCGGGAGTGTCGCCGTTCGAGGCCGCCTGAACTTCCGGCCCCTGCCATTAGCCAGGTCCGCGCCCTGACCGCGATGGGATCAGGCCTGGTGGAGTGGCAGTCGAACCGGCAGAGTGGACCCACGCGGACATGGGCTGAGGGTGGGTTGGCGTTTAGGCGTCTGCGTGCGCGGTTTTGACCGCATCTTCGATGTGGGCCAGTTCCTCCGCGGTTTTCGAGTGTGCCGCTTTTCCCCTGGAGGCGATGTGAACGCGGACCTTCCGGCGGTCCCCGGGTTCGACCTCCCGGTAAACGAAGGCCTTGGACACCAGCCGGTCGATGATCCGGGTTAGCGTCGGTCCTGTGATGCACAGATAATCAGCGAGGTCGGTCATGGTCTGGGGGGCGCTGGTCAACGCATCAATAACAAGCCATTCGTCCAAGCTCAGCCCTTCGGCCGACAGGGCTTCGGTGGCTTTTTTCCGCAGCAAGTGCATGATCCGCTGATTTTCCCGAATGAAGGAGCCCGGCGCGGTTGACGTTTCGAGGTCGATCGTCATTGACAGCTCCTTATTTCGCCGGTACTGGCCATGATAATATACGGCAGCTGGTTTATCCCCCGTCACCAGACGCTGCGCAGGAAGTTATTCCCGGAAGACACAGATGACAATGGCTCAATCGTACGATGAGAGCTGGCGCCTGGCCATGGTCGTCCCGTTTCAGGGACCCGCCGGGATGTTCGGCCCGTCCTGCGAAGCCGTAACGGAACTGGCTGTTGCCGAGCTCAACGCAACGTCCGGCGTTGGAGGCCGGCCGGTCACTGTGGAGCTTGTCGACGGCGGCGCCAAGCCGGAGGCTGTCGCCGCCACGATCCGGGACCTGATCCGTGAGCAACGCATCGACGCCGTCACGGGCTGGCACATTTCCTCTGTCCGTCTCGCCATCGCCCGGGAAACTGCCGGAAAACTACCCTACGTCTACACCTCTCTCTATGAAGGCGGAGAAGACAGTGCGGGTGTGGTCTGTCTTGGCGAAACGCCCTCCATGCAAATTGCGCCCGCCCTTGAATGGCTTCGCAAACAGGCCGGGCTGAGACGCTGGCTCGTTGTCGGAGACGACTACGTGTGGCCGCGCCTTTCCAGCGAGGCAATTCGGAGCCAGAGCCAGGAGCTGGGCATCTCAATCGTGGGGGAGCATTTTGTGCCCTACGGCGGAGGGCGTATCCGCCAGTTGGTGGACCTCGCAGAGCACAGCAACTGCGACGGAGTTCTGATGCTCCTGGTTGGTCAACATGCCGTCGACTTCAACCGCGAATTCGCCCGCAGAGGCCTCTCCTCCCGCATCGCCCGCTACAGCCCTCTCATGGAAGAAACCATGCTGCTGGCCAGCGGTGCCGGGGCAACCGAAAACTTGTACGTATCAGCCTCATACTTCAGGTCTCTACGGACAAACGAAGCCATGGACCTGGTCTCCGCTTACAGCAGGATGCACGGCAGCTGGGCGCCCCCACTGAACAACATGGCCGAATCCTGCTACGAGGGGATTCGGTTCCTGGCCGACGCCGCAACCCGCACCCGCAGCACCAAAGCCGAGCGGATCATTCAGAACACCAGCCAAGCCTCCTACGAAGGACCCCGGGGGACCGTAAACTTCATCGAAGGTAGGGCGGTGCAGCCAATCCACCTAGCAATGGCCTCAGGACACGACTTCGACATAATCGCCACCCTGTGAGCACAGGGGCCGGGTCGGCATCCCTGGACACCGAAGCCCAATTGCCATCCCCGTGAGCGCTCGTTGTAGAGAGTGCTTTTTGTTGGAGACAAGTAGGCTCTGCCGTCAGCTTCGAGCTGCACCCAGTCCAGACCATCTCGTGTAATCGCCTGGCGGCGTTTCGCGCCTTTTGTTGTCCGGGTTGTCCACCGGTGGAGTGGCAGCTGCGTCAGCGGGGGGGGTGGCCTCTTCATTTCAGTGCCGTTATCTGCCGCCTAGCAGGAAGCGCAGGCTGGCGCATTATTAGTGGGATCCATTGTGGCTTGTTTTCAGGTGCCAGATCCTCAGGGCAAGGTGGTTGTCCAGCTGACGGGTGGGGTCGAGCCAGTCTTCTCCGATTAGCAGGCAGATGCGTTCGAGGCGTTGTTTGACGGTGTTGCGGTGGATGAAGAGGTTTTCCGCTGCGCGGGCGAGGTTGTGGTTTGTTTCCAGGAAGGTCCAGGCCGTACGGGTCAGATCGGTGTTGTGCTGGGCATCGTGGTTTATGAGTGGCTGGATCTGGGAGTAAAGGCTTTCCTGCTCCCCGTTAGTGTGCACTGCGTCGAGTAGCAGTCCCAGGTGTCCGAGGTGGTTTCCGTCCAGGATTTCGCCGTGTCGTTCGAGAACCAGGAGGCTGGAGAGGGCGAGTTCGGCCTGGCGATGTGCCTTTTTTATACCGGCAAGTCCCATGGCTGTGCTGGCGTGTCCGGTGGTGGTAGGGATTCTGGATTCCCTTAGTTTCGTCACCACGGCATCGATGATGTTTTTGCTTCCTGATGCGAGTACGTATGTGCGGGAGCCGCGGCGGGCGATAAGTGCTTTCACCTGCCCCAGCCCTTCACGGATGATTTTTTCAACCCGGGCATAGTCTGCGCCGGCGGAATCTAAGACTGCCACTGTCATTTCCCCGGTCGGCGGGACGCCGAAGCGTGCTGCTCTTTGCTGGATGAGGTCCAGAGGAACATCCCGGTCAGAAAGAAGGTCATCGAGGACCTCGTACTGAAGCCGTTGCGCAGAGTCCTGTGTTGCTTGATCAAAAAGTCGCAGAACCGTCAGGAAAACGGCCAACCGTTCGACGATCGTACGTTGGCTTCCGGTGAGTGGGCCCCGGGCCACGAGGGTGGCCAGATGTTTCGGGCCGGCTTGGGCTGGGACCAGGACAAGTTCTTCCTGAGGTGTGGAGAAGATATGTACGCGTCCGGTCGCCAGGGCTTGGGCCACGCTTGATGTGAAAGCCGACAGGTCATCCTCCCGCGTGATGAGGGAACTGAGCGGGGCAGAGCCCTGGTGCAGGGACTCCAGGGGTTCTTCGTGAAGGGCCCCGTTCGCGGCGTCTAATATCAGGATGTCCGTGCCGAGAATCTGCCGGGAAAGGGCAGCAAAGCCTTCCAGACCGCTTCCGTGGACCACGACCTCGATGAACCGTTCATCGAGGTCGACGAGTCCTTGAAGGACGCCCATCTCCTCGAGCCTGGTGCGGTTTTCATTTCCCAGACGTTGAAGCGCCGAGGTGGCCTCCGCAAAGCTCTGGGCGTTGTCGATGGCCACAGCGGCATGCTTTCCGATTGTATCCACTAGATCCACAAGCTCCGGCGGGTACGTCCGGGGCCTCCTGTCGGCGATCAGAAGTGCACCGATGACTTTGCCGTAGAGGTGCAGCGGAACACCGAGTATGGCCCGAACTCCCTCCTTCCCGACAATATCGTCGATATCCGGCAGGTGTGAGAGGGCGTCATCGGTGAGGTAATCAGCTGTCTGGAAGGGCGAGAGCCCGGCGGCGGCTTTACCCAGCACGCCGGTTCCAATCGGCATCCGGATGGTCCGGTAATCCTCGGTAGAGACGCCCTCAGATTTTCTGATGTACGTCTCGTTTCGTCCGTAATCGTTGAGACTGATGTAGGCCATGTCGCTTCCGGCGAGGATGCGGGTGCGCTTGACGATTGCCAGCAATACCGCCTCGACGTCCCTAATGCCCGTCAGGTCCGTAGCGGTGTCATGGAGTGCCCTGAGCAGGTCCTCGCGTTGCCGCCGTTCCCGCAGGAGCGCATTAATGCTGCGGGCGGCCTGAGCGGCCCGGGCTGTGATTTCATGGCGCCCCAGTGCCTCATCTAACGCCTTGGACAAGTCCTCGTCGGTGATGCCGGCCTCGATGCGTTCCAGCCACAGACCCGTGGTTTCCATGCCTGCCTCCTTACTGTCCTGCCAAAATTACCCCACTGGAGTGCAAATCGCCCCGCCAGAAGCGCAGATAATGGCTACAAGTGACATAGGCGCGGTGTGAGGTGGGGCATAACCTCGACGGAGAGGTTATCTACGGGAAGGATCGTCATGGGTGACGATATGAAGCTGCACGTACTCTCCAGTGGAGTCATGGAGTGTGACCACACCTGGCTGTTGCTCAAGGGCGGAACAACGATCATGGATCGGAGCCACAAGACTGCGCCTCCGGCGTGGGGTGACTGCCCCACCCATGCCGTACTGATCGAGCATCCCGAAGGCCGCGTGCTCTGGGATACGGGGGTACCACGGGATTGGGAGAGCCGTTGGGCGCCTACCGGGTTCCAGGATTTCTTCCCGGTCAAGGAAGACCCCTCGGGCCCGGGCTACCTGGATTCAGCGCTGGCGGAGTTGGAGCTGGAACCAAGTGATATCGATATCCTGGTCCTCTCCCACCTCCATTTCGATCACGCGGCCAACGCGAAAATGTTCGACAACGGCAAGACCCGGATCATTGCAAGCACTGATGAAATCGAGGGTGTCAAGAGCATTTCCGGGGCTTTCCAAGGCGCCCACCTGGTTTCGGACTTCGAGGGCCTCAACCTCGAACCGGTCGCCGGTGACGCCGAGATCCTTCCGGGCGTGAGCGTGATCGCGACTCCCGGACATACCTGGGGCACGATGTCGCTGCAGGTTGATCTTCCCAACGACGGGACCAAGATCTTCACCTCGGACGCGGTCTATCTCGGAGCGAGTTGGGGTCCGCCCGCTGTTGGCGCGGCAATCGTGTGGGACAACCTGAAGTGGCTCGAATCCGTAGAAAAGCTGCGCGGCATCGCCGAACGCACCAACGCGCACGTCATCTTCGGTCACGATCCGGAGCAACGTAAAACGCTCCGGCTCGCACCCGACGGATACTACTCCTAGGGGCGGACCATGATCCTTTACGATGTGAAATGCGCTGCCGGCCACCGCTTCGAGGCAGCTCTGAAGTCAATGTTCGATGACACGCCGGCCTGCCGTGAATGCGGCGCCCCTACGGGCAGGATTCCTGCCGCCATCAGGCTCTCCGGCACTGCAGATCCTGGTCCCTCCCGCGAGCAGATGCCCAACACCTGGCACGGGATCCGGCGGGGAGACCCGGAAACGGTGCGGGGCTGGCACGGGCTGATGTCCAAACGGGAAAAGCTCGAAGAGAAATACCCGGAACTTGCCGGGGACCGCAGGCCCGTCCTCGCCCACGAAGGGATCTTCGAAAACGCCCCGCTGCGCGCCGGGGACCCGCTGGCAGACAAGGTGGCGGAAGCAACCTTTAAACCGGCGCAGCCTGGCAAGGCAGAGGCGCCACAGACTAAAGAGCGACACGGAAAAGAAACGGACAAATGAAAATCACCGGTGCAGTTCTTGAAGAAATCGGCCGTTCCCGGCCCTTCGCTGAATCCCGGCCCATCACCATCTCCGAGCTTGAGCTGGGGGAGCCCGGGCCCACCGAAATTCTGGTCCGGCTCGAAGCCGCCGGCATCTGCCACTCGGATTTGAGCGTTGTCGACGGGAACCGGGTACGGCCGGTACCGATGCTGCTCGGACACGAAGCGGCCGGCCGGGTCGTGGAAGTCGGCTCAGACGTATCCGACGTCCAGCCCGGCCAGCGGGTGGTCATGTCGTTCCTTCCCCGATGCGAGGAGTGCGAGAACTGTGCCGAGGACGGCCGGCTGCCCTGCACGGCAGGATCCAAAACAAACGGCGAAGGCGTCCTGCTGCACGGACCCGGGCACCTCAGCCGCGCCGGGGAGAGAGTCTTCCACCACCTGGGCGTGTCAGGCTTCGCCACCCACGCCGTCGTCGACAGGGCCTCGGCTGTGCCCATCGATGATGACGTACCCCCGGATGTCGCCGCCGTCCTCGGCTGCGCTGTCCTGACCGGCGGGGGCGCAGTCCTGAACGCAGCCCGCCCCAAACCAGAAGACAGCATCATGATCGTCGGGCTCGGCGGCGTAGGAATGGCCGCACTGATCACGGCCATCTCCCAGAACGTTTCCCGCATCGTGGCTGTAGACACACTCGATGAGAAGCTCGAGCATGCCCGGCGCCTCGGCGCCCACGAAACCTACACACCGCAGCAGGTGATTGAGCAGGGTATAAAGGCCAAGTACGTCATCGAATGCGCGGGGAACCCCAGGGCCTTCGAAACCGCCTTCGCCGCAACCGCGGTAGGTGGAACGACCATCACCGCAGGGCTGCCTTCCCCCGACGCCCGCGCCCAAATCCCGCCCATGACCATCACGGCCGAAGCCCGGACGATCATCGGCAGCTACCTCGGATCCGCCGTGCCCGCCCGTGACATCCCCAAGTACGCCCAGCTCTGGCGCGAAGGTAAGCTCCCCGTCGAAGAACTGATCACCACCCGCATCAATCTGGCCGATATCAACCAGGCCATGGACCAGCTGGCCGACGGGAAAGCAGTCCGACAGGTCATCATGTTCGACACCGATCACGAACGCACCAGCTAAAGAACCGCGCCGGCAGACACGGTACCGGTCACCGGCAGCTCCCCCTGCCGGCGACCGTTGTGTCCGACACCGCGGTGCTCGCTACCGCCATCAACGACAGGAAACAACCGTGACATTCGAGCTACGGACCTACACCGCCGCAGCGGGAAAGATGGAGGAGCTCCTGGAGCGCTTCCGCAATCACACCACCAAGCTTTTCCCGGACCACGGTATCCACGACATCGGCTACTGGCTATCCGCTGAAGACCCGGACACACTCATCTACCTGGTGAGACATGAGGGAGACCCTGAATCAAACTGGAAAGAGTTCAAAAACGATCCCCGATGGGTGGCTGCGCGCTCCGCATCCGTCGCCAATGGTGAACTCACACTGACTATCTCATCGGTCTACCTGACCGCCACTGACTTCTCGCCGCTCGGCCCCTGACAGCGGGACGGCTGCACACCCGCCCATCAAGAACTTCGGAGACAAAAATGACAACCACCACCCAGCAAGAAACCGAACTGCTTGCCTCCGTTCCCACCGGGCTGCTCATCAATGGTGAGTGGCGCGATGTCGCCTCCGGCAAGACGTTCGACGTCGAGGATCCCGCCACGGGAAAGGTGCTGCTGAGCATTGCCGACGCCGGCCCCGAGGACGGCGCCGCGGCCCTGGACGCTGCCGCCGCTGCCCAGGACTCCTGGGCTAAGGTGCCGCCGCGCGAACGCGGGGAGATCCTCCGCCGCGCCTTCGACCTGGTGACCGAACGGGCGGAAGACTTCGCCCTGCTGATGACCCTGGAAATGGGCAAGCCGCTGGCCGAAGCCCGCGGCGAAGTGACGTACGGCGCCGAATTCCTGCGCTGGTTCTCGGAGGAAGCAGTCCGGGCCTTCGGCCGCTACTCCGTCTCGCCGGACGGCAAGTCCCGCCTCCTCGTGACCAAGAAGCCGGTGGGCCCCTGCCTGCTGATCACCCCCTGGAACTTCCCGCTGGCCATGGCCACCCGCAAGATCGCCCCGGCCGTAGCCGCCGGCTGCACCATGGTCCTGAAGTCGGCAAACCTGACACCCCTGACGTCCCAGCTGTTCGCAGCCGTCATGCAGGAAGCAGGGCTGCCCGCCGGCGTCCTCAACGTCATCCCCACCTCAACGGCAGGCGCCACCACCGGACCCCTGGTCAAGGACTCCCGGCTGCGCAAGCTGTCCTTCACCGGCTCCACGGAAGTGGGACGCCGCCTGCTCGCCGACGCGTCCGAAAACGTGCTCCGGACCTCCATGGAGCTGGGCGGCAATGCCCCCTTCCTGGTGTTCGAGGATGCGGACCTCGACGCCGCAGTCACCGGCGCAATGGCCGCCAAGCTGCGGAACATGGGCGAGGCCTGCACCGCTGCCAACCGGTTCATCGTCCACGAGTCCGTGGCGGGTGAGTTCGCGGAGAAGTTCGCCGCGAAGATGAAGGAAATGACCACGGCCCGTGGTACCGAGCCGGAGTCCAAGGTTGGCCCGCTGATCGATGCAAAGAGCCGTGACAAGGTCCACGAGCTGGTGTCCGACGCTGTTGCATCGGGTGCCAAGGCGGTCCTGGGCGGTGCTCCCGTGGAGGGGCCGGGGTACTTCTACCAGCCCACGATCCTGTCCGGCGTCTCCGAGGGAAGCCGTATCCTGTCCGAGGAGATCTTCGGTCCTGTTGCCCCGATCATCACCTTCAGCAGTGAGGACGAGGCTGTGCGTCTGGCCAACAACACCGAGTACGGGCTGGTGGCGTACGTATTCACCAAGGACATCAACCGCGGTATCCGGATGGGCGAAAAGCTCGAAACCGGCATGCTCGGCCTGAACGCCGGCGTCATCTCCAACGCCGCCGCACCTTTCGGCGGCGTCAAGCAGTCCGGCCTGGGCCGCGAAGGTGGCCTGGAGGGCATCGAGGAATACCTCTACACCCAGTACATCGGCATCGCCGACCCCTACGCCAGCTAGCAGTAGTGCGCACGAACCTTACCGGGCAGACCCTGAACGAGAGCACGTAAGTCGTGGAAGTTCCGGCCAAGCCCTCCATGCTGGCCACACACCACGGTGCATGGCCATAGCTCACAGAAATGCTGGGTTCGCCCGCAACGGGGACAAGCGTCCCTGCCGGAGGCTTTGTCCGTAACCCATCTGGAAGAGAGTCAAGAACCCGACATTTCGTTGTCAGGTTTGGGTATAGTCCATCCTGACAATGGTTGAGGTGCGGTCTCGAAGGGCATGGGTTGCAAGAGAGGGTTGGCGGTTAGCCGGGCATGACTGCTGGGCTGAGATAGTTACGGCGGCCTCAGTTTGCCATGCCCGTAATGTCTACAACCACGCGACCGCGGATGGTACCTGTGAGGATCTTATGGCTCAGGTCGGGGAGCTGTTCCCAGCCTGCGTCGGTTGTAATCGCACGCAGGTCATCGGCGCTGAAGAGGTGCTCGAGTTCCCTCCATGCCTCGCGGCGCAACTCCAAGGAAGCACTGACCGAGTCGACGCCCAGGAGTGAGACGTTGCGCAGGATGAACGGCATCACGGTCGTCGGCAACTTCAACCCACCTGCGAGCCCGCACGAGGCGACGGCACCTGAGTACTTGATCTGGCTCAGCACGTTGGCGAGGGTTGCGCCGCCCACACTGTCGACGCATCCGATCCAGCGCTGCTTGCCGAGCGCGGGGGGTCTCCGCAGCCAGGGTGCCGCGCGCTATGACTTCGGTCGCTCCCAGTTCCTTGAGGTAGGGCTCCTCCGCGGCCTTGCCTGTGGAGGCGTGGACCTCGTATCCGAGACGGGACAGAGCGCCGACGGCGAAGCTACCCACACCGCCGGTCGCTCCGGTGACCAGCACTGGGCCTGATCCGGGCTCAATGCCGGCTGTGCGGAGGCGCAGGATGCAGAGCATGGCCGTCAGACCGGCTGTGCCGACGGCCATCGTCCCCCAGGTGCCGAGCCCTGTGGGGGCTTTGACGACGGATCCGGCCTCAATCCGCTGGTAGCCGGAGTAACCGCCAGGCCGGGTTTCGGACAGGTTCGCGCCTGTGAGCACGACCTCGTCACCGTTGGCAAACCCCCCGCCCGCCTCGATGACCCTACCTGCGAGGTCGATGCCGCACGTGAGGGGGAAGGCGCGGACAACGCCGGGCTTGCCGGTCATGGCGAGCCCGTCCTTGTAGTTGAGCGACGAATGCGTCACGCGCACCGTGAGGTCGCCCTCCGGCAGGGAGGCCTCTGTGAGGCTGACGAGCTCCGCTTCCTGTCTGGGTGCAGTCACCTGGTAAGCGCGGTAGGTCAGGTTGGTCATGATTCTCCTGGGTAGAGGGTCCTACTTTTGATCCGGTCGTCGAGGCACACGTTCGCCTGCGGTAAAGAAGTTGGTGCGTGCGCCGCTTTTCTGCCGCTTTCGCCGGCCTGCTGGCGTCACTGTCGGTTGGCGCCGCTGCCAAACTATCTCTTGTTGTACTGTTTGGTATCAATCGATCCGGGCTTGGTGTTGTGGCCAGGGATTCACCCCCTCGCGCAGCCACTGCAGCGTTCCCGGCCAAAAGGTGTGGCGAAAGCTGCTGTGGAACAGGGAGAAGTGCCCGATCTCTGCTCGGTCGAAATCCTGCGGTTTCAGCAGCACTATAGTGGCCGGGCTGTTGGGGTAGTAACTCAAGGCGCGGGCAACCGCGACATCTGTGGCGAACGGATCATCTGTGGCTGCCACTGCCAGGGTCGGCGCCGTGAATGAAGCTTGGTGTGCCTGGATCTGCTGGCGGAGAGGGCCGGCTCGGCGCGCCGTGAAATCTTTGCGGCCTCGTGCCCAGTCCATCGCTACCCCTTGGGGTAAATCCTCCAGCCATCCCAGATGTTTGCCGGGAAAGTAGCCGTTCCAGCAGGCCAGGGCAGGCATCAGGGCGTGCCAGCGCCACCACAGCCTGAGCCGTTGCCCGGGCCGGTAGTCGCGCCAATAAGCGTGCTGGGCGCCGACTGTAAGCAGCCGGTTAATCCGTCGTCCGTTGGCTGCCAGCCCGACACCAAAGCCCCCGAAATGTGACCCACGACGTTCAGTTTGTGTTCCCCACAGTGGAGGAGAGCCCACCCAGGAAATTTCCAACCACCCCGAACTCATCCGGCGTCTGGGCGTGATCGCGATGAACGGGATGATCGAGGCCGACATCTACGGCAACGTCAATTCCACCCACATCGCCGGCAGCAAAGTCATGAACGGAATCGGCGGCTCCGGGGACTTCGCCCGAAACGGTTCCCTCTCGGTCTTCATGTCACCCAGCACCGCAAAAAACGGGAGCATCTCAGGGATCGTTCCCATGGTCAGCCACGTTGACCACACCGAGCACGACACGATGATCATCGTCACGGAACAAGGCCTCGCCGACCTGCGCGGACTCGCGCCCAAGCAGCGCGCCCAAATGATCATCGACCGTTGCCCACACCCCGACTACCGGCCCATGCTTCAGGACTACTACGACCGCGCCCGGCGCGAGAGCTACGGACAGCACACACCCCACCTCCTCGCCGAAGCACTCTCCTGGCACGACAGGTTCGTCCAAACCGGCAACATGTCCACGCTCCCGGACCGACAACCAGCCGGCGCACTCTCCTGACACATGGCTGTCTGAGCCCGGGCAAGACGTTAGCGTCGGAACCCTTTGTCCCGTCCTTGACGTTTTGGTGCTTGTGCGTGGCGTAGTTATCGCAGATGACGTGCAGTCCAACGACCGGACGGGCCGCCCCAACATGGTCCAGGAAGTCCACCAACCCGGTGTTGGTGTATTGCTGTGGAAGGCATTGGCACTGACCTTGCCGGTGAACACGTCCAGGTCCGCGAACAGGGGGACAGGCCCGTTGCACTTGTAATCGTGCGTCTGCCGGGACGCGCGCCCCCGGGGACAGCGGCTGATTCTCATGGGTGCGGTCCAGGGACTGGATCTGGGTCTTCTCGCCGATGCTGACCACCACCGCGTTCTCTGGCGGTGGTAGGTTGAGGCCAGGTGGCGCCGTGGCGGACCCGGCGGGCGGACCGCGGAGGCGTGTTCCGGCTTTGCTGCGGCATGATTGGTTTATGTCTGAATTCACTGCAGTCCGGGCGCATGATGTCGTGCTGCGTCATGTGGAGGAGAGCCTCCGTTCGGGGGTCATCAAGCTCGGCGACAGGCTGCCCGCCGAACGAGCCCTTGCGGAGCAATTCGGTATTTCGCGTGCGTCGGTGCGGGACGCTATCCGGTCGCTCGAGGTGATGGGCGTCGTCCGCTCGGGGACAGGCTCCGGGCCCAATTCAGGAACGATTGTGGTCTCGAACCCGTCTTCGGCCCTCGGCGGGGCCTTGCGCATGCACGTGGCGAGTCATCAACTCCCCCTCAAGGACATCGTCGAGGCCCGGACCATGACCGAGACTTGGGCACTTGAGCACGCCGCAGCCGCACCATGGACGCTTGAGCAAATCGACGACGCGCGCCGTCTGCTCGAGGCGATGGACGATGACGGGCTGCCCTCTCAAATCTTCACGCTCCTCGACGCCCAATTTCATGTCGCGCTGAGCACCTTGGCGGGCAACGTTGTCGTGAGCACGATGATGGAGTCAATGCGCGAGGCAATCCGGGACTACATCAGTGACGTGGTGGTTCAGCAGGGCGCATGGGAGGAAGTGGTGCATGTCCTGCGGGCGCACCACCACGGGATCTTCGACGCTGTCGAGTCTCGCGACGGGCCTTTGGCAGCGCGTCTCGTCCGTGAGCACATCGAGTGGTTCTACGGCCAAGCTATTTGACCCCGGACACGGTCCAGCCCCCGGGAGAGGCGGTCTCCACGGGGCTGGACCTGTGGGGTACCGTCCAGGTCAGGCGACTTGTGCCGTGAGGCCTGCCGCCTGAATGGCTTTGGATGCCGCCATCTCATCGTTGTCCGAGCTGTCGCCGCTGATGCCTACCGCGCCTTGGATGGCGCCGTCGCCGCCGCGGACGAGTACCCCGCCCGGGACTGGGATAAGACGTCCGCCGATGGCAGCAGCTGCGGCGGCAATGAAGTAGGCCTGCTGCTCGGCCCGTTCCATCAGGGCCCGCGAGCCCATGCCGAGGGCGAGGGCACCGTATGCCTTGCCGTTGGCGATTTCGAAGCGGTTGTTCGAAGCGCCGTCTTGCCGTGCGGCGGCGAGAAGGTGCCCGCCGGGGTCAAGCACGACGACGGTCAGCGGCTTGAAGCCGTGCTGCTGTGCCGCTGCGAGGGCTTCGGCGATGATGGACTGCGCGGTGTCGAGGTTCAGACTCATGAGGCGCTCCTGGCAAGGTGGTTGGTGTGCTTCTGCGCTTCGCGGCGCCGGTGCAGGATTGGTTCGGTGTAGCCGGAGGGCTGGGCGGCTCCTTCGAGTACGAGTTCGCGGGCTGCCAGGAATGCCTCGCCATCGAACGAGGGGGACAGCGGCAGATACTCCGGGTCGGCGGCGTTCTGCGCGTCCACCACGATGGCCATCCGTCGCAGCGAGTCCTCCACTTGCTCCGCCGTGATGATCTTGTGGAGGAGCCAGTTTGAGACGTGCTGGGAGCTGATCCGGCAGGTAGCGCGGTCCTCCATCAGGGCGGTGCCGTGGATGTCGGGGACCTTGGAGCAGCCGATGCCGGCGTTGACCCAGCGCACGACGTAGCCCAGGGTGCTCTGGACGTTGTTGTCCAGTTCGTTGCGCCGGTCCTCAGCGGACCAGTCTGAGGGATTTCCCAGTGGAATGGTGAGCAATTGCGTCAGGGTGGAGCGGCTCTTCCCGGCGAGCTCGGACTGCCGGGCGTCGACATCCACCTGGTGGTAGTGGATGGCGTGCAGCGTTGCGGCGGTAGGTGAGGGGACCCAGGCGCAGTCCGCGCCGGCAAGCGGGTGGCCTGCCTTCTGGACCAGCATTTCTGCCATGTTGTCCGGTGCGGCCCACATGCCCTTGCCGATCTGGGCGCGTCCGCTGAACCCGCAGGCAAGCCCGATGTCGACATTGGCGTCCTCGTAAGCCTTGATCCACCTGGAGTTCCGCATGTCTGCTTTGCGGACCATGGGGCCAGCGAGCATGGAGGTGTGGATCTCATCTCCGGTGCGGTCCAGGAAGCCGGTGTTGATAAACGCAACCCGATCACGTGCCTCGTAGATGCAGGCCTTCAAGTTCGCCGATGTGCGGCGTTCCTCATCCATAATTCCGATTTTGAGCGTCAGCGGGTCGAGTCCGAGTACCTTCTCGGTGCCGGCCAGCAGCTCGCAGGCGACGGCGACTTCGGCGGGGCCGTGCATCTTGGGCTTGACGATATAGACCGAGCCGGCCCGGGAGTTGTGCCCGGCGTGGGCCCCGCGCAGGTCGTGGACCGAGCCGAGGCCCGTGAACAGCGCGTCGAGGATTTCTTCGGGCACCGTGTTGCCGTCAGCGTCCAGGACGGCGTCACTGGTCATCAGGTGGCCCACCTGGCGGATCAGCAGCAATGACCGCCCGGGCAGCGTCAGCTCGGAGCCGTCGCCTTTGGTGTAGGTCCGATCCGGGTCGAGCCGGCGGGTGTGCGTGCGGCCGCCCTTGGTCACATCGGCCGTCAGCGTGCCTTGCATGAGCTGGAGCCAGTTGCGGTATCCCTCCACCTTGTCTCCGCCGTCCACCGCGGCGACCGAGTCCTCGAGGTCCATGATGGTGGTCAGCGCGGATTCCAGGACGATGTCCTTGACGCCGGCCTGGTCGCCGGAACCGATCCGGTGGCTGCGGTCAACCTGTATTTCCACGTGCAGGCCATGGTGGACCAGCAGGACGGCCTCGGGCATGCCGGCCTCGCCCCGGTAGCCTGCGAACTGGGCCGGGTCCGTCAGGCCAAGCTCGCCGTCCGGGGTTTCGGCGACGAGAGCGCCGTCCGTGATCCGGTAAGCGGTGACAGCGGCGTGGGATCCGCGGGCCAGCGGAGTGTGTTCGTCCAGGAAGCTGCGTCCGAACGCGACGACGGCGGCTCCCCTGACGGGGTTGTAGCTGCCGGTCTGCCCGCGGCCCTCGGCTTCGTCGATGACGTCTGTGCCGTAGAGCGCGTCGTACAGGGAACCCCAGCGGGCGTTGGCCGCGTTCGCGGCGAAGCGTGCGTTCAGCAGGGGCACGACCAATTGCGGTCCGGAGACCGTGGCAATCTCAGGGTCCACCCGCGCGGTGGTGATTTTGAAGTCTTCCGGTTCGTCGACCAGGTAGCCGATCGAGCGGAGGAACGCCTGGTACGCCTCGGGGTCCACCGGACCGGGCTGGGCGCGGTGGAACTCATCAATTTGCTCCTGCAGCCGGTCCCGTGTTTCCAGCAGCTCCCGAACCTGTGGGGAGAACTCCTCGATAAGGGCTGCCGCTCCGGCCCAGAAGGCCTCCGGTTCGATCCCGGTGCCGGGAAGTGCTTCATCCTGGACAAAGGAATAGAGTCCTTCCGCGACGCTGAGTCCGTTTGTCTTCACATGCGACGACATAATATGTTGCTCCTCGTAGAAAGTTCGATGTCAAGGAAATTTGTGTGCCGGGCCAGTTGGGGTGTGCTTGGCCACTGCTCAGGGCATGTCGTTTCAGATGGCTTTGCCGGGGTTGAGGATCCCTGCGGGATCAATGACGCCCTTGATTGCCTGCTGCAGGGACTGGGAGGTTTCGCCGATTTCCTCGCCCACCCAGTCCCGTTTCAACAGTCCCACGCCGTGTTCGCCGGTCAGGGTACCCCCGAGGCGCTGGGCGAGGTGGAACATGTCCCCGAGCGCGGCTTTCGCAGGCCCCTCAGTGATCGACTCGTCAGGGTCGACGACAAGCATGGGGTGGAGGTTGCCGTCGGCGGCGTGTGCAACGCTGAAAATCTGCACCCCCGTCCTGACCGCGATGTCTTCGAGCCCGGCGAAAGCTTCGGCGAGGCGGTTCCGCGGTACGGCAATGTCTCCGATTGAGACGCGTCCGAGCTTTTCCAGGGCTGGGATCGCGTCGCGCCGGGCTTTGACCAGGGCTTCGGCCTCCTCGGCATCTCCGGCGCGGTGGACCGAAGTGGCGAATGGGCTGATGGCCTGTACGATTTCATCGAGTTCGAGGTGGGCGCCGTAGCCGTCAGTCTGGGCAAGGAGGAAGGCTCCGCCGAGCTGACGGTGCCTCGTGCCCTCAGCCTGGTCCACAGCCTCAAGAGTGGGGCCGTCCATGAGCTCCAGGATCGATGGCTGAATGCGTGCCGCTGTGATTGCGGAGGCGGCCCGGCCGGCCGCCTCGATGTCCGCAAAGTATGCTGCCAGGGTCTCCGTCCGCACCGGCTTGGGACGCAGGCGAAGGGTAGCCTCAACGACCACGCCTAGGGTCCCCTCGGAGCCGATGAAGAGCGCGTTGAGATCGTAGCCCGTGACGCCCTTAATGGTCTTCCTGCCGGTTCGAAGAACGCGTCCGTCTGCCAGCACAACAACCAGTCCCAGTACCGATTCCCGCGTGACGCCATACTTTGCACACCACATGCCCCCAGCGTTCGTGGCGATGTTACCGCCGATCGAGCATATGGCCGTGCTTGCAGGATCGGGGGCGTAGAACAGCCCATACTGCGCTGCCGCGGCATTGACCTCGGCGTTGAGCACGCCGGGTTCGACGACGGCGGTCATCTCCACGGGATCGATGGCAAGAATGCGGTTCATCCGGGAGACATCGAGGACGATCTCGCCGGCATGGGCGCTGGAGCCGCCGGCCAGGCCGGTGCCGGCTCCGCGCGGGACCACGGGCACGCGGTGGGCTTGGGCGAGGCGTAGCGCTTCGACGACGTCGTCGACGTCTTGGGCGAGGACCACGCCATCGGGAAGGGTGGAGGGGATGTAACCGGAGCGGTCCGTCGCCGCAGCTTTGCGGGCATCGGCAGCGTTTGTCGCCCTGGGGTGGGCTGCCAGCACCGCGGCGGTCGACGGCGGGAAGGGCGCTGCGGGCGGCGCGGCTGCGGAGGCTGAATTAGCGGTCATGGTGGGCTTTCCGGGTAGTTTTACAGTGAATAGATGGTGCCGTGAGGGTGCTTAGGGCACCATCCATGCGAGGACGTTGGTCTGGAGTACGACGAGGATGGTAAGGAGCGCGAGCAGGCCAAGGCTCCAACCCAGAAGCCGGCGGAACAGCGTGCTTTCCAATCCCTCGATGCCGACAGCGGCTGCCGCCACGGCAAGGTTCTGGAGGGAGAGCATCTTGCCCAGGACCCCGGCTGAAGAGTTTGTCGCTGCCATCAATACGGGCGAAAGGCCGGCGTGCGAAGCTGCAGTCACTTGGAGTTGGCCGAAAAGCGAATTGGACGAGGTGTCGGAGCCAGTCAGCGCAACGCCGATCCATCCCAGAACCGGGGAGATGAGGACAAAAATCCCGCCGGCCGATGCGAGGGCCACGCCCAGGGTTCCGGTCTCACCCGAGAGGTTCATGACGAACGAAAGGGCCAGGACGGAGCACACGGTCAGGATCGTCCACCGGAGCATCGAAAGAGTCTTGAGGTAGATCCTTACGCCCGCACCAACCGGTATACGGTACAGGGCGAGGGTAATGAGTCCAGAGATGAGCAGGAGGGTCCCGGTGGCCTTGAGATGGTCGAAGCGCATGATTTGCGAGGAGACGGGTTTGCCGTTGGACCCAACAACATCAAGCCCGGGCCAGCTGAACGAGAAGCCCCCTGCGGCGGTGAGCCAGGACTTGACAGCCGGAATTTGAGACACTGAGAAGACGGCAATGATAACGAGGTAGGGTGCTACCGCCATCCAGATCTCCCGAGGCGCCGGACGGGTTGCACCATCAGGTACCCCTACTGCCACGTGGCTGGGTTGGGTTAGCCGCGCCACACCGCGGTCCTTCCCGCCGCTTAGCGTTGTCGCTCCGCCCCTCTGACTGGCACCGCCGGAATCGGGGCTCAGCGCAATGAATTCGGGTTCCCCGGCCACGGGAATGCCGTCACTCGTCATCGTCTGCGCGGGCTTCCACACCCGGAGTAGCAACAAGACGGCTGCAATGGCGGCGATGCCGGCGAGAACGTCCGTAAGCTCGACAGTGAAGAAGTTCGACACGAGGAACTGGACGATGGCGAACACGACGCCGCCTACAACTGCAGCAGGCCACGTCTGCCGCACGCCGCGCTTGCCGTCCACAATGAACACCAGCAAAAGCGGGACAATGAGTGCCAGGAACGGCGTCTGCCGTCCGGCCATGGATGAGACGGTTGCGAGCGGAATACCCGTAACGCCGCTAAGGGCGATGACGGGCGATCCCATGGCGCCGAAAGCAACCGGGGCGGTGTTCGCCAGAAGCGAGACCGCTGCGGATTTGAGGGGCTTCATGCCCGCCGCCATCAGCATGCCCGCGGTGATCGCCACCGGTGCGCCGAACCCCGCCAAGGCCTCCAGGAGCGCCCCGAAGCAGAAAGCGATCAGGATCGTCAGGATCCGCAGATCGCCCGAGACCGACCGGATTGTGGCGCCGAGCACAGCGAACCAGCGGGTTTCCGTGGTCAGTTTATAGACCCACAGCGCATTGATCAGGATCCACAGAATCGGGAAAAAGCCATAGAAAGCGCCCTCAGCCGTCGCGCTTAAAGCCTGGCCGACAGGCATCCTCCAAAACGTAACGGCCAGCACGATGGACAGTGCCAGACTCGCAAGGGCCGCCTTCCAGGCCTTTGCCCTGAAGACGCCCAGCAGGATGAACAGAAGAATAAGGGGAAGGGCGGCGAGCCCGGCCCCCAAGGCGAGGGACCCAAGAGGGTCGACGATCTGCTGGAACGCTGGCACAAGAGACTCCTTTGTCTACAACATGAATGGAATGGCTTTTCCACTTCACGGAAAGCGTGTGGTTTGAATATTAGATGCTGTGCAATCAGCGGTCAATGGTCCGACCACACTGGTCAGTCCACACACCCGGGTGTTACTCTCGGGTAGCTAAAATCACGTCCGCGCATAATCTCAAGGAGGAGCCATGGGTGCAACGCCGCTGGGTTCAAACCCGACAACCTGTCCGGCAGGGGTCCCGAATCCGGACCCGGGGCTGCCCCTTGTAGCGGTGGAGGAGGGTCTCCCCACGGCAAAGGGGCCGCGGTGGACTCCTGCAAAGATCGCTCTCTGGGTAGCGATCGCCCTCCTGGGAGGTGTCGCGTGGGTTGTTCTCGCGGTGGTCCGGGGGGAGACTGTGAACGCCATGTGGTTCGTCTTTGCGTCGGTGAGCACGTATTTCATTGGCTACCGGTTTTACTCCAAGTACATCGAAAAGTATTTGCTGAAGCCCGATGACCGGCGGGCCACCCCGGCCGAATACAAGGCGGACGGTAAAGACTTCGCCGTCACGGACCGACGTGTCCTTTACGGGCACCATTTCGCTGCGATCGCCGGCGCCGGCCCGCTGGTCGGTCCCGTCCTGGCAGCCCAGATGGGGTATCTGCCCGGGACGATCTGGATCATCGTCGGCGCCGTTTTCGCCGGCGCGGTCCAGGACTATGTGGTGATGTTCTTCTCCATGCGCCGCGGCGGCCGGTCCCTGGGCCAGATGGCCCGCGATGAACTCGGCGTCATCGGCGGCACCGCTGCCCTGATCGCGACCCTCGTCATCATGATCATCATCGTGGCCATCCTGGCCCTGGTCGTCGTCAACGCCCTCGCCGAAAGCTCCTGGGGCGTCTTCTCCGTCTCCATGACCATCCCGATCGCCCTGTTCATGGGCTGCTACCTCAGATTCTTCCGCCCCGGGAAAGTCACCGAAATCTCCATCATCGGTTTCATTCTCCTCATCGGCGCGATCATCGGCGGCGGCGCGATCGCCGGGACCGGCTGGGGCGCAGCGTTCTTCCACCTGGACAAGGTCACCATCGCCGTCGGCATCATCATCTACGGCTTCATCGCCGCGATCCTGCCCGTCTGGCTGCTCCTGGCACCACGGGACTACCTCTCGACCTTCATGAAGGTCGGAACCATCGTGATGCTCGCCGTCGCGATCATCATCGTCAGGCCCGAAATCAACGTCCCCGCGTTCAGCGAATTCGCCTCCGGGGACAATGGCCCAGTAGTCAGCGGCTCCCTCTTCCCGTTCCTATTCGTCACCATCGCCTGCGGGGCGCTCTCGGGCTTCCACGCCCTGATCTCTTCCGGAACCACACCCAAGCTCATCGAAAAGGAACGCCAGAGCCGCATGATCGGCTACGGCGGGATGCTCATGGAGTCCTTCGTCGCGATCATGGCCCTCGTGGCAGCGCTTTCCATTGACCGGGGCATCTACTTCGCCATGAACGCCTCCCCGGCCGCGACCGGCGGGACAGTCGAGGGCGCCGTCGCATTCGTGAACAGCCTCGGGCTCCAAGGCGTAAACCTGACCCCGGACATGCTCACCCAAACCGCCCGGGACGTCGGCGAAAGCACCATCATCTCCCGCACTGGCGGGGCCCCGACCCTCTCCGTGGGCCTGGCCCACATCATGCAACAGTTCATCGGCGGCAACGCCATGATGGCCTTCTGGTATCACTTCGCGATCATGTTCGAAGCCCTCTTCATCCTGACCGCCGTCGACGCCGGCACGAGGGTCGCCCGGTTCATGCTCCAGGACAGCCTGGGGAACTTCGTCCCGAAATTCAAAGACACCTCCTGGCGTGCCGGGGCCTGGATGACGACAGCGATCATGGTCGCCGCGTGGGGTTCTGTGCTGATCATGGGCGTCACCGACCCCCTCGGCGGCATCAACACCCTGTTCCCGCTCTTCGGGATCGCCAACCAGCTCCTCGCCGCGATCGCCCTGTCCGTCTGCATGGCGATCGTAGCCAGACGCGGGAATTTCCGGCACATCTGGATCATCGCGCTGCCCCTGGCATTCGCCGCCGTCGTGACCATAACCGCCTCGTTCTACAAAATCTTCTCCAACGTCCCGGCAGTAGGCTACTTCGCGCAGAACCAGCAGTTCTCCAAAGCACTTGCCGACGGTAAAACCAGCTTCGGAACAGCCAAAACCGTCGCCGCGATCGAAGCCGTCATCCGCAACACCATGATCCAGGGCGTGCTCTCCATCCTGTTCGTCACACTCTCCATCATCGTCATCGCCGCCGCGACCCTCGCGACCTGGAAGGCCTACAAAACCGGGGCCAACGCCAGCAGCGAAGACCCCGCCGTCCCGTCCCGGATCTTCGCCCCCGCCGGGTTCATCCCCACCCCGGCAGAAAAAGACCTCCAGAAAGAATGGGACGCCCTCCCCGCACACAACACACCCCTCCGAACAGGCCACTGATGACCATCCTCGAGTCCGCCCGCAAGGGCCTTGCGGGTTTCAACTGGTTTTTCAAGGGCATCATGGGCGAAGACGCCTACGAAAAATACAAGGCCCACCACCAAACCCTCCCCCCCGCCACCGACGCCAGCCATCCCCTGATGACTGAACGGGAATTCTGGCGCGACAAAACAGACCGCCAGGAAAACAACCCCCAAGGACGCTGCTGCTAACCCTCCCGGAAGGGTGCCCCGGGCTTCGGGCGCCCGGGCAACCCGCGCACCCCAGAAATGCATCCAAATGTGTCGCTGAATCGAGGAACAGATAACAGCCGGGTGTAGCAGCGGCCGGCGGAGTCAGGTTCGAAGACCGCGACGAGGCGTGCGCGGTTATGGCGTGTGAGAAAAGATTGAAACGCAGGTAGGCCGGGCTGGACTCGACCGGGATGTCCAGCTTTTCCACGTCCAGCGGGTGGACCACCAAGTGATAATGGTGCACGCCGTGACATGTGGGGGCGCCGCGCCGACGAAACCAAGGAAACCCGCGTCGTTCGCCAATTGTCGTGCACCTTCAGGCAGGCCATGATCCGCCGCCCCGGAGGACAGGGAGGTGGTCGATGCCGGCAGGTTGAAGACAGCCCAGTGCCAGAATCCGCTTCCGGTCGGGGCGTCAGGATCCAGCACGGTAACCGCGAAGCTCTGGGTCTCGGCCGGAAACCCCGACCAAGAGATCTCTGCAATTGGCGAAGGTCGGCTGGTGCCGGCCCCCACCTACTGTAGGGGTCTCGTGCCGAATCGCCGGTGTCCAGAAAACGTCACTTTTGTAGTGATCGGGCTATCGCTCATCGGGGCGGTGGTGGGTTCGCTACAAAACGGCTCCGGGCGCGGCTGCGTAGTCTTCTTGCAGAACGCTGCCCGGATCACCTGGAGGAACCATGAGCCATCCGACGACCCCGACCCCGGCACCCCCCGGACCGGCCCAGACCAGCTCCCGGCGGCCCCGAATGTTGTGGGACGCCCAGTCGCTGTCCCTCGTTGCCGTTTTCGCCGCCTTAATCGCGGCCTCGGCGATCGTCCCAGGGGTCCCTGTCGGTAGTTTCGGGGTGCCTATCACGCTGCAGACGCTCGCCGTCATGGTGACCGGCCTTGTCCTTGGCGGATCGCGTGCCGCTGCCGCGGTGGCGCTCTACCTTGTCGTTGCGTTCGCTGGGCTGCCGATATTCTCGGGCGGCCGGGCCGGCGTGGCCGTCCTCGCCGGCGGGTCTGCCGGATACATCGTGGGTTTCCTCCTGGCCGCTTTCCTCGTTGGCATCGCCGCGGAGCAGATCATCCGGCGCGTCCCGGCCAAGCGGCGCGGTCTGTGGTTCTTCCTCGCTGCAGTCGTGGTTACCGTGGTCGCATCACACTTGCTCGGCGTCCTCGGGATGATGATCAACCTCAAGCTCTCCTGGCAGACTGCCTTCGCCAGTGACCTGATCTTTTACCCAGGCGATATCGTGAAGGACGCGGTGGCATCCGTTGCGGCGGTTGCGGCCCACCGGGCTTTCCCGGACATCCTCGTGCGCCGCGTGAAGTAAGCGAGCCCAGTGCCATGAGGATCTTCGGCAGAACCGTGGACGACGAAACACGCTGCATTCACTACCACACCAAACATGGCCAAGGAATCAGTGGACGGAGCCAGCAGTTCTGTGCGGCGTCTGCAAAGGCGAGATGTCCATCCACGCTTATCAGGCCACCACATCCTGCCCAAACTGCAGTGCTCGTCTCAACGAACGGTGCGCCGCCCACGCGCACCTTTACTTTCAGACGACCTGAGCGGAACCTGCCTGCCGACTACCAAAAAGGGGCTGGACTCACGTAGTCCAGCGCGCAGATTCATATGTCTTCCGGCTGCAAGGAAGTACATGCCCGCAAGCTGTCCTGCAACCGCGCTTCCTGCGCCGATAGTGAAGATTCTGTAAGGCTGGGAAGCGGCAAGGAAAGTGTTTCCCTAGGCACAAGAAGGGGGCGCACCCCGTTCGCTGGGTGCGCCCCCTTCCGTGCAGAGGTCAGTCCTTCTTGAAAGCGTCCTTGACCTTTTCGCCTGCCTGCTTCAGATCGCCCTTGGCCTGGTCTGCCTCCCTCGGTCCGCAGGCTCTCGCCCGTGGCGGCGCCTGCCGCTTCCTTGCCCTTGCCGCCGGCCTTCTCGGCTGCGTTTTCAATCCCATTCGGACGGGGGAGTGCCCTGGAAACCGCCGCTGTACAGTTCCAGCCGAAGAACCCCTGATTTGGACAGAGCCGTGGTTTGTTGAGGTCGAAGACCTCGACATCCGCATATGGTGTTCAAATACTACGAACGATTGGATCCAGATGAGCGGCCGCTATGTCATCGATGCGATTCCCGGCGACGGCATTGGCGTGGACGTCACCGACGTCGCGATGCAGTGCGTCGACGCGGTCGCCGGCAGCTACGGGTTCGATGTCCAGTGGCGGGTCCGCGGCTGGAACAGCGACCTTTACCGCCAGACCGGCCGCATGATGCCTGTTGACGGGATAGAGCAGCTGAGCAGCGGCGATGGCATTTTCCTGGGAGCCGTGGGGACACCGGACGTGCCCGACGACGTCACCCTCTGGGGGCTCCTCATTCCCATCCGCCGGGAGTTTGACCAGTACATCAACCTCCGGCCAATGCGCTTGCTGCCCGGCATCGTCGGTGCCATGGCCGGCATCGAGGACCTGGATATCGTGGTGGTGCGGGAGAATGTTGAAGGCGAATACTCCCAGATCGGAGGACGGTTCGGCACTGGCACCGAGGGTGAATTCGCCGTTCAGGAGAGCGTCTTCACCAGGCGCGGTATCGCCCGGGCGGCTCACTATGCCGCCAACATCGCCGCCGAACGCGGGGGACGGCTCGTCTCGGCAACAAAGTCCAACGGCATCATCCACACCATGCCGTTCTGGGACGAAGTGGTGGCAGAGACGGTGGAGGCGTTCCCCGGCGTCGTCGTCGAAAAGGTGCTCATTGACGCGCTGGCGGCCCGGTTGGTGATGAAGCCGACGAGTGTCCGGACCATCGTTGCGTCGAACTTGTTCGGAGATATTCTCTCGGACCTGGCAGCCGGTATTGCCGGATCCATCGGCATTGCACCCAGTGCCAACCTCAACCCGGAGCGGCGGCACCCTTCGATGTTCGAACCCGTGCACGGTTCTGCTCCGGATATTGCGGGCAAGGGTATCGCCAACCCGGTCGGCGCTCTGTGGGCCGCGGCGATGATGCTCGACCATCTCGGTGAAGCCGAGGCCGCCCGGTCCCTGACCTTGGCCTTTGAGGGCACGATCGCGGACGGAACTGCGACGCCGGATCTGAAGGGCACGGCCACCACGGCCGAGTTCGCCGCCGCAGTGGTGTCGCGCCTGTCCTAGGCAGCTAGCTGGTGCGCAGGCGCTTCTCCAAACGGAACGCGACCAGCGAGGCTGCCGCTCCGGCTGCTGCGACCACCGCTGCCAGCGTCCAACCCACCGCCGGACTGGACTGGGAGAACACGATCCCGAACAGCAACGGCCCCAGGGTTCCGCCGACGTAGGTTCCGCTCTGAGTGATCCCCGTGGCTTGGATGGTGAACGGATGTGCGGTGCGTGAAACCACGTAGTGGGCCAGGCCGTTCCACCCCCAGCCCAGTCCGAACGCGACGACGGCCCCGGCCGCGTAGACGACCGGGAAACCCGACGCCATCCCGAGCAGACCCAGGCTGCCGGCCCCCATCATCAGGGCCACCGTGGCCATCGAACCGCCGATGCCCCGGTCCGCGGCGATCCCCACCAGCGGGCGGGCCAGGATCCCGGCCACGCTCGCGGCGCCCAGCAGCAAGCCCGCCCCGCCGGCGGAGAAGCCCGCCTGCACGGCCATGGTGACGGTGAAAGCACCCACTACATTGGCCTGCCCGGCCCCCAAGGCGCTGGCCCCCGCCGTCGCGAAAAGGAACTGCTTCAGCTTCCGCGGCAGCGGCTCCCTGGAAGTTTTACCCGAGCGTCGCGGGACAGGGGCGCCGCGTGGCAGGGTGCGGAGCAGCACCGGGACCAGGGACGCCGCCAGCAGCGCCGCCAGCGCAAACGTCCAGTTCCACCCCACGGTGAGGGCGAACACCGGAACCGACAAGCCGGCGGTGAGCGTCGCCGTCGGAATGGCCGCCTGCTTGAGGCCAAACGAGAAGGCGCGGTTGTGAACCGCCACCTGGTCCACGATCAGGCCGTTGGACAGCGGATGGATCAGCGCGTTCGCTGCGCCGGCGAAACTGAGCCAGACAATAAGCCACGCCCAGTGCGGGGTAACAAACGCGATGCCCGCCAGCGCAACAAACCCCAGCCCGACGGCGAGCGGCACCCCGCGGCGGAGCCCCAGCCCGCTCGCCACAAGTCCGGCAGGGGCGGAGAGCAGTGCCGACACAGCCCAGAAGGTGGCCACCGCGACACCCAGTGCCGACGCCGTCATGCCCAGGTCCTGCTCGAGCTGGACCCCCAGTCCGCCCACCAGGAAGACCGGCAGCACCGCTACCACAGTGGTCAGCGCAGCGATGGCCGTGGCCCGCTGCCCCGGCCGGCGCGCCGGTGTTCGCACAGGTCCGGCGGCGGCCTGCCTCACCGTGCGGAGCGGCCGGGCGCGATGCCTGCCGCGTCGTCCTGTATGACGCTGTCGCTGGCCAGCATGGAGCGGCCACCTGTCCGCACCTGGGCGAGCAGCCCGCCGGCCGTGAGGACGGCGCGTTCGGCAGGCGAGAAGTCGAGACCCATCGTCAGTTCCGCGTCCCCGTCCACCCGGGCGGTGACAGAGTTCGCGCCACTGGCCAGGGCGTCAGCCAGCCCCTCGATGACCCACCGCTGCCCGGTTGAACTCTGCGCATCCGGCGGGAGGACCAGCGGCACGATTCCGGTCGCGATGAGGTTGCGGCGGTGGATCCGGGCGTAGCTGCGGGCAGCGACCACACGCACGCCCAGGTACAGCGGGATCAGGGCGGCATGCTCCCGCGACGAGCCCTGACCGTAGTTCTCCCCGCCCACAATGATCCCGCCGCCCCACTCGAGCGCACGGTCGTGGAAGCCAGGGTCCAGGCGGCGGAACATGAAACGCGCGCAGACGGCGATGTTGGACCACACCGACATGGCGATCGCGCCGTCCGGAGCCATGTCACCAGTGGAGATGTCATCCCCAACGACGATCAGCACGCGGGCGTCCAGATCGGCAGGCAGCGGGGTGGGCTGTGGCGGCGGTACCAGGTTGCTGCCCCGCTCGATCTCGATGCTCCGGCGCGTCTCTAGCGGCAGGACGCCGGCGATGTGCAGGTCGTGGACCTCCGGGTGCGGCGGCGCAGCGGGGCGGAGCTCGCCGCGGCTGACGGTGGACGCGTCGACGATCGCGCCTTCCAGCGCACTGGCAGCAGCGGTCGACGGCGAACACAGGTAGACGCTGTCCTCCGCGGTACCGCTGCGGCCCGGGAAGTTGCGGTTGAAGGTACGCAGCGACGGTGCACCTTCCGTGGGTGCCTGTCCGATGCCCACGCAGGGGCCGCATACCGGCTCAAGCATCCGCGCCCCGGCCTCCATGAGGTCTTCATAGACCCCGGACGCGATGATCGTCTGCAGGATCTGCCGCGATCCCGGGGTCACTGTGAGCTGGACGGACGGATGGACGGTGTGTCCCTTGAGGATCGCCGCCACGGTGGCCAGGTCCTCATAGGAACTGTTCACCGAGGAACCGACGCAGACCTGGACCACCTCGGTGCGCGGCAGCTCGGCGACCGGACGGACGTTGCCCGGCGAGTGCGGAAGCGCCACGAGCGGAACGAGGGCCGAGAGATCAAGGCGCTCATCGTCGTCGTACGTTGCCCCTGCGTCCGCCGCCAGGGGGATGAACTGGTCCTCCCGGCGCTGGGCCTGAAGCCACGCGCGGGTCTGGTCATCGGAGGGGAAGACGGCGGTGGCGGCACCTGTTTCGATGATCATGTTGCAGATGGTGGCGCGCGCGGAGACCGACAGCGACGCCGCGCCCTCGCCGTAGAATTCGAACACCTTTCCGCGGCCGCCGCGCACGCCGTACCGGCGCAGCAGCTCCAGCACCACGTCCTTCGCTTCGGCATTCGGCCCGAGCGTGCCCGTCAGTTCCACGCCCACGACGGCGGGGCACACGAAGTCGAACCCGTAGCCCGCCATCGCCACGGCCACCTCGAGCCCGCCGGCGCCGAGTGCGAACATACCCTGGGCGCCCGCCGTCGAGGTGTGCGAGTCCGCGCCCACGAGGACCTGGCCCGGCCGGGAGAAATGCTCCAGGTGGATGTAGTGGGAGATGCCGTGCCCGGCGGGGGAGTAGCGCAGTCCGTAGCGGGCGGAGAAGGTGCGGAGGTAATGGTGGTCCTGCATGTTCTTGTCGTCGATCTGCAGGACATTGTGGTCCACATACATGACCGCGAGCGGAACCGCGATGGAATCCACGCCGAGCATTTCAAACTGCATGGCGGTCATGGTGCCGGTGGCGTCCTCGATGAGGATCTGGTCAACGGCGATGGTGATGTCGCTCCCGGGAGTCAGCTCGCCGGACGCGAGGTGGCTGGCGAGGAGCTTCTGGGTCAGGTTCTGGGCCATTGGGATTCCTTAGCGCTGTGTGTACAGACAACTGCGGCCCGCCGTGGATCGGCGGGCCGCAGGGAGGGTAATTACTTGACGAACTCGTTGGTGTAGGTGTCCTCCAGCTTGATGTCCTTGTTCCCGACCTCCGGGTTGGCCACCTGCTGGGTCTTCAGGACCGCCTTGACGCCGTCCTGGGTGAACTGTCCGTCCTTGCTGAGCGTCTTCTTCAGGTCCTCAATGACCTTGGCGTACTGCTCCTTGTCCCCGCCGGCGAACTTCTCCGGCATTTTTGCGGCGATCTCCTCGCCGGAGTGGCTGTCGATGAACTCCAGCGTGCGCTTGATCGCCTTGGCGAGCTTGCCCGCGGTGTCCTTGTTCTGCTCCAGCCAGTCGGTCTTGGCGTACAGGGATGCGGACGGCCATGAATCGGTGTCGAAGACTTCCTTCAGCCCTTCTTCGGTCCGGACGTCCTCCAGGATCACGGGGTCGTGGCCGATCCGCTTGGTGAGCACGGAGATGTCCGGCTCCAGCATCACCGCGGCATCCACCTGGTTCTGCTCCATGGCAGCCACGGCGGAGGATCCGGCGCCGATGGCGGATACAGAGGCATCGGTGGGCTGCATGCCGTTCTTGGCCAGCAGGAACTTCACGAACATGTCCGTGGAGGAGCCCGGCGCGGTTACGCCGACGTTCTTGCCCTTGAGGTCCGCGATGGACTTGATCTTGCCTTCATTCTTGGGCGCCACCAGAAGGGCCAGGCCCGACGACCGGCCCATGTCCACGAACGCCTTGATGGGCTGGTTTTTGGCCTGCATCTGGATGGTGTGCTCGTAGTAGCCGCTGGTGACATTCGTGCTGCCGCCCACCATCGCGGTGAGCGCCTTCGAGCCGCCCTGCAGGTCCTGGATTTCGACGTTCAGGCCAGCTTCCTTGTAGTAGCCAAGTTCCTGGGCCAGCGTGGTGGGCAGGTAGGTCAGGAGCGTCTGGCCGCCGACGCCGAGAATCACCTTGGCGCTGTCGCCGCCGCCGGCGCCGGCTGTGCCGCCCTGGCTGGGAGGCGCCGCCGAAGGGGCGCCACAGGCGGAGAGCGCCAGGGCAACGGAGGCAAGGACGGTCAGGGGACGAAGGAGGCCGCGGCGCCGGTGCCGGGTTTCATTCTGTGTCATGGGAGTTCCCTTTCAGCGGTGATGGAAATTGGTTACGAGGAGCGGACCGGACGCCACCTGAGAAGGTGCCGTTCGAGGCGGTTGACGAGGAGGTCAATGATCAGGACCACGAACATCAGGATGAACATGCCTGCGAAGACCCCCCTGGTATCGAAGACACCCTGGGCCTGGGCGATGGCGTAGCCCACGCCGGCGGAGGCGCCGAGGTATTCACCCACCACCGCGCCGGTGATCGCAAAACCTACGCTGATGTGCAGGCTGGAGAAGATCCATGTCAGGGCGCTGGGGATGAACACGTGGCGCAGGAGCTGCTTCTCGCTGGCGCCGAGCATCTTCGCGTTGTCCACGAGGACCCGGTCCACGCTCTTGACGCCTTCGAGGGTGTTGAAGAAGACGATGAAGAACACCAGGGTGAAGCCGAACGCGACCTTGGACCAGATTCCCAGCCCGAACCACAGCAGGAAGATCGGGGCGAGCACCACTCGGGGAAGGGCGTTGAAAATCTGCAGGAATGGATCCAGGAGCCGCTCCAGGAACCGGACCCGCGCCATGAGGAAGCCCAGGACCAGGCCGGCTGCCGCGCCCGTCAGGAAGGCCAGGATCGATTCCTGCAGGGTGATCCACAGGTGCGGGAAGACGAAGCCGCTGGAGATCCAGAGCCACACCGTCACCAGGATGTCGGAGGGGAGGGGGAAGAAGAACGGGTCGATGACGCCGACGCGTCCCAGCAGTTCCCAGGCGCCGAGGACGACGGCGGCGAGGGCCAGCTGTCCCATCCGGATGGACAGGTTGGAGGCTTCGCCCCGCCTGCGCTTGGGGCCGTGGACTGCCGCCGGGCTCCGGTCCTTCCGGAGGGGAAACCGTTGTGTGTTCTTGGAAGCTGGTGCCACTGTCATGCCGCGTCGCTCTCTTCCTCTTCCCGTGCTGATTCGTACGTCTTGGATACCTCGACCTTGAGGCGTCCCCAGATTTCCCTGTGGAGTTCGACGAACTTTGGATCGTCGCGGATATCGAGGAGGTCGCGGGGACGGGGGATGTCGATCTCGTAGCTGCCGACGACGGTGCTGCCCGGGCCGGCACCCAGGATGACCACTTCGTCGGAGAGGGCAATGGCCTCGTCCAGGTCGTGGGTGATGAACACGACGGCCTTGTTCGACTCCTGCCAGAGCTGGAGCAGTTCGTTCTCCATGATCTGCCGGGTCTGGACGTCGAGCGCGGAGAAGGGCTCGTCCATCAGCAGGATGTCCGGGTTGACGATCCAGGCCTGGGCAACCGCGGTGCGCTTGCGCATGCCGCCGGAGAGCTGGTGCGGGTACCGGTCAGCGAAGTTCTTCAGCCCCACTTTCTCCAGCCAGCGGCGTGACTCGTCATAGGCGTCCGCCTTGGAGGCCCCGGCCAGGGTGAGGCCCAGGCTGACGTTGTCGATGACCGACTTCCACGGCAGCAGGGCATCCTGCTGGAACATGTAGGAGGCCCGGCGGTTCACGCCGTGGACGGGCTCGCCGAAGCTGTGGACCGTGCCGGACGAAGGATTCAGGAGGCCGGCCGCCATGTTGAGGATGGTGGACTTGCCTGAACCCGTCGGTCCAACGATAGAGACAAAGCGTCCGGGTTCCACCTTGAGGTCGATGTCCCGGACCGCGAAGTACGATCCACCGCCCGGAGTTGCAAACTCTTTGGTGCATCCGTTGAGCTCAACCGCGAACTTCGAAGAGTTGGGCTGATAGGGCTGCGTCATTGCTGTTCTCCCGTTAACCACATTATGAGTTGATAGTCATATAGTGGGCATAAGGCTAACAGTAACGTCTGTCACACTACAAGAGGTTACAAACAACCGTCCTAGAGCCCTGAGAGTAGAAGGAATCTGGAATCCATCCATGAGCGCAACCGAAAACGCAGCCGCCCCATTGCTGGTGCTGAAGAAGATCACGTCCATCCTGGACGCCTTCTCGCTGGGGCGGCCCGAGATGAGCCTCGCCGAAATCCGGAACGAGACGGGGCTGCCGCACTCCACGGTGCAGCGGCTTGTCACTAACCTGGTGCACGAAGGAATGCTGGACCGGCGCGGTGACCACTTCCGGATTGGGTTGCGCATGACCCACTGGGCGGCCCCCGCCCGGCAGGGCCTCGACTTCCTCGAACTGCTCACGCCCGTCCTCCGGCGGCTGCGCGATGAGCTGGGCGAAACGGTCTGCATCTTCCGGGAGTCCCGGGGCAGCAGGGTCTGCATCGCGGTGGCCGAAACCCGGCGGGTCCTTCGACGGGCGGTGGAGGTGGGCGACATCATGCCGCTCCATGCCGGCTCCGCGGGCCGGGTACTGCTCGCCTGGAATACCGACCTGGCGGAGAAGGTCTACGGCTCGGGCCTGCAGTCCATGACGGACCGCACCATCACCGACGCGGCAAACCTTGATGCCGCGGTGGCGAAGACCCGCGCGGACGGTTTTGCCATCACTACCGGGGAGCGGGTATCCGGGGCCAGTGGCCTGTCCGCTCCGATCTTCGGACCCCAGGCCGAGCTCTACGGTGCACTTACTGTCATGGGGCCCACCATGCGGATGCCCTATGACGTGTGCGCTTCCTGGATCGAGCCTGTCATCGCTGCAGCTGCTGAAGGCACCCGGCTGATCGGCGGGAGCCTTCCCTCCGAAGAAATACCCATATCGTGATTTTCTGTTCACAATATGAAGAGCTGCATGCATACTGGTTCATGTAGGACGATGCTCCACCGACCCCACGGGCGTGTACGGCGCCCACGGGTCCGCATCAGGAACCAGGAGTTGAGATTTCATGAAGGTTTTCGAAACCGGCACAGCCGAACGGGACAAGGGCGCCGGCGACTGGGACCGCCCCGGAACCGTCGCCGACACCTCGTCGGCCCCTGCAGGCGCGACCCAGGCTGCCGGCGACGCTGCCGGACCCCTGTCCGGCGTGCGCGTCCTCGAACTTGGATCCCTGATCGCCGGACCGTTCGCAGGACGGCAGATGGCGGACTTCGGAGCCGAAGTCATCAAGATCGAATCCCCGAACCGGCCGGACCCCATGCGCGAATGGGGCCGGGCGCGGGTCAACGACCACACCCTGTGGTGGTCGGTGCAGTCCCGCGGCAAGAAGTGCGTCACCATGGACCTCAAGGCCCCCCGCGGCCGGGAGCTCTTCCTCGAGCTCTGCAAGGAAACCGACGTCATCCTGGAGAACTTCCGCCCGGGCACCATGGAAAAGCTTGGCCTCAGCCCGGAAGAGCTGTGGAAGGTCAATCCCGGCCTCATCATCGCCCGGGTCTCCGGTTACGGACAGACCGGCCCGGAAGCGTCAAAGCCCGGCTATGCCTCCGTGGCCGAGGCCCGGAGCGGGCTGCGGCACCTCAACGGCTACCCCGACCAGCCGCCGCCCCGCACCGGCATCTCCCTGGGGGACAGCCTCGGCTCGCTGTATGCCCTGCAGGGGATCCTGCTGGCGTTGTACTGGCGGGATGCGCACGGGGGCACCGGCCAGGTGGTCGACGTCTCGCTCGTCGAGGCGTGTTTTTCGCTCCTGGAGAGCGCCGTGCCGGACTATGCCGCTACCGGCATTGTCCCGGGACCCAGCGGTTCGGGACTGAAGGGGATCGCGCCGTCGAACATCTTCCGGTCCAGCGACGGAAAGTGGGTTGTCATCGCGGCCAACCAAGACTCGGTCTTCGTGCGCCTGGCCAACGCGATGGGAATGCCCGCCCTGGCGGCGGATCCGAAATACCGCGACCATGCGCAGCGGGGCCACAACCAGGAGGAACTGGAAGGCCTCATTGCCGACTGGGCGGCGCACTACACCGCCGGTGAGCTGGTCAGCCTGCTCGACCAACACGGTGTTCCGAACAGCACGGTGAGCACCGTTGAAGATATCTTCGAGGACCCGCAGCTCAAGGCCCGGGACATGCTCGTGGAAGTGGCGGACGACGAGCTCGGAGCCGTGGTCCAGCCCGGAATCGTCCCCAAGCTCACGCGCTCCGCCGGCAGGATCAGCTGGAACGGGCCCCTGGTTCACGGCTCGCACAACGCCGACGTGTACCAGGGCCTGCTCAACCTCACCGATGAAGACGTGCAAAAGGCCCACAGCGAAGGAGCAATCTGATGGCGTTCGCCCAGGACACCCGGCCGGTATCGATCGTGGACGTCAGCCCGCGCGACGGCCTGCAGAACGAGAAGACCCCCGTCAGCACCGAAGACAAGGTCCGGCTGATCGAAGAGCTGGTCAGGATGGGAGCCAAGCGGATCGAAGCCGTCAGCTTCGTCAATCCCAAGGCAGTTCCCCAGATGGCCGACGCCGACGCCGTGATGGCGGCCGTCCCGCGCACCGGCGACGTCAGCTACATCGGCTTGGTGCTGAACACCCGTGGCGCCCACAGGGCCGTCGACGCCGGGATGGACGAGATGAACTACGTCCTCCCGGTGACCGATGCGTTCGCCACAGCCAACCAAAACACCACAGTTGCTGCAGCGCTCAACACCTTGGAAGAGGTGTCGGCGATCGCTTCGTCGGCCTCCATCCCGCTCAGCGTCACCGCCGCCGTCGCCTTCGGTTGCCCCTACCAAGGCGACGTCCCGATCGAACAGACCCTCGACGTCGTCCGAAATGCGATGAGCCTCGCGAACCTAGCCGAAATGGCGTTGGCCGACACGATCGGCTGCGCCGTTCCATGGCAGGTAGGCGAGACCTTCGCCAAGCTGCGCGAGGAAACCGACCTGCAGTTAAGGGCCCACCTGCACGAGACCCGGCACACCGCCCTGGCGAACACCTATGCGGCGATGGCGGCGGGTGTCGACGTGTTCGACAGCAGCGTCGGCGGCCTCGGAGGATGCCCCTTCGCTCCCGGAGCAGCCGGAAACAGCTCCACGGAGGACCTCGTCTGGATGCTCGAACGCGCCGGCTTTCCGACCGGCATCGATACGCAGATAGCAACGGAACTCGGTCGCTGGATTTGCGCCTTGGTCGGCACGAATCCCCGTTCCGGGCTGGCAGGAGCAGGACCGTTCCCCGCGGGAGCATAAAGTCAAACATCTGCCCTGCGCGACGCCCGGCCTGACTAGTTCAACCATGAAGTCAGGGCGATCGAACACGCTCCCTCAGCCGACAAGGGGCGGGCTAAACGTGGATCTGAATACAACGCCGACTTCGGCCTCCTGGGTGACAGCCGACGAGCCCGTACAGCCCACTCACAGCACAACATCCACACAATACAGACAGCTTGCCGGTTGAAGGACCGCATCTCACGAAGGAAGAAATGAACGGATGCCACTTCCAAGTCGAGGATAATCCGGACAAAATATTCTCCACGGACGACGTGAGAATCACATTCCGAAAGGACGCCCGCGTTAGCAGAGTCTGGACGATGTCCGACGAGGAACTCGCCGAGCTCCAGACCGCCATAACCTCATTCCTAACTGAACAGCAGGATGGATAGGCAACGCCAGGAACAAGGGAAGTCGGGCCCTTTGGCCGCTCCGGCAAATTTTCATCAACGGGGAGCAGGTGCCCCGCCCACTGACCGCAGACTCTCTCGACATGGGGAGCTAGTGTCGTTTTGCTTCGACGGTCAGGGTCTTCCTATGAACCAGTAGCAGGAGAAACCTTTCCTATGGAAGTCAGAGACGACAGTGTCCTGGTTCGTCCTGTCCAGCGGGTCGTCATCGTCCACGGGTACGAATCTTCACCGGATGCGAATTGGTTCCCCCGGCTTCAAACTGCTGTGGAGACTGAAGGGATAGCCATGGCAGTCGTTCCGCTTCCCGACCCGGAAAATCCTGACAAGGCCTCGTGGGAGGATGCCGTCAGTGTGGCGCTGGGAACGCCGGATGCGGCGACCGTCGTCGTGGCACATTCCCTCGGACGAGCTACGAATCTGCGGGCCGAGTACTCCACGTTCGCCGAGCTGGAGAAGGTCTGAGGCGTTCATGGACGAGGTGAACAACCGGGAGCACCGTGCCACGAGACGCAAACCCGCACGTGCGAGCTTTACGGCGTCAACCTTCTGGCGGTACTGCTTTCGCCAGATTTGTTCCTCACTCTTCCAATAAAAGGCGTAGGCCACGTGCCACATCTCAATGCTGGTGGCTTGGCATAGTTCTCTTCGCGTTTGCCGATTCTCAAACGCCCCAAAATGAGGTTGGCAGAAAGCCCGACGAGCAGGGCTAGAAACACCGCGTTCAGTCCGAGATGACCAGCCACTTCCCCGCCCATTTTAAAGAGCCGATAGCCGTGATTCCGTCAACTAATGACTCAGGCTCCAATAGGCAGGCCGGGCGCGTTAGCGGTATCGGTTCACCAGCTTCAGGGCGCAGATCTGGGTACTTCAAGAGGTGGTGCTCGATGAAGTCTTCGTCCTTCGATCCGGACGCAACGGCATCGCGCCAGGTCTTCGTCCACGCCTCAAATTTCGTGCGGTCGCCGATCACCTTGTCGCAGGTTCGCGTATCCAAAAATTCCTTGGACGCGTGGGCGGCGACGTCATTTGAGGCGAGCGTGTGGGCAATGGCAGCCCTCAAACGCACCTCAAATTCCAGAAGTCGTTCCTGGCAGACTCTGGCCAGCTTAAAGTCGAAGGCTTCCAGCTTCATGACATGGTCGATGGTTGCACCAGGGATGTAGTCGTCTGAACGATACTGATGCAGATCCTCGTTCACCTGGTCCGCGGGAAGCAATTGCCGGAAAACGTAACGGTATGCACCAGAACGGAAATAGCCGACGCGGACAAGGAAGTTTGGTTGGGTCCCCAGGTAGAAGTCCAGTGTTTGTGTGAGTTTCGTGTCCGAGAATGGACACAGGAGGAAATTCACGAATCATGGCACGCAGACACACCCCGGAGCAGGTCATTGCCAAGGTCCGCCAGGGCCAAAAGATGCTTAATGACGGGCGCCCGATGGTCGAGGTCATCAAGGAACTCCAGGTCACCGAGGCGACGTGGTACCGGTGGCTGAACCAGTACGGGTCCGAGAAGAACGCCGAAGCGTCCAAGCGGACAAAGGAGCTTGAGAAGGAGAACGCCCGGCTCAAGCGGCTGCTGGCGGAGAAGGAACTGGCCATCGACATTCTGAACGAGGTGGCAAAGGGAAAATTCTGAGCCCCGAACCCCGCCGCCGTGCCGTACGCATGGCGGTGGAGAAGTCCGGGGCGTCCGAACGCTTCGCCTGCGCGCTTCTGGGGCAGAACCGGTCTGCGTTCCGCAAGAAGAAGCCCGACATGGGCTTTGAGGAGGCCCGGCTCCGCGCGGCCCTGCGCACCGTCGCCGGGCAGCACCCCGCGTGGGGCTGGCGGAAAGCGCGCTGGCACCTGCTGGCCCAGCTTGAGTGGGACGGCGTGCCGCTGAACAGGAAGCGGGTGTGCCGGCTCTGGCGCGATGAAGGCCTGGTCTGTAAACCCAGGGCACGGAAAAAGCGCCGAACCGGGCCCGGCGCCGGGGAACAGAAACGCCTCACCGCCCAGTATCCGATGCATGTGGTCAGCTTCGACTTCCAGTCGGACGTGACCTCCTGCGGGCGGCATATCCGCTTCTTCAACGTCATCGATGAGTACACCCGCACCGCGCTGGCCATCATCCCGCGCCGGTCGTTCAAAGCCACGGACGTGGTCGCGGTACTGGAGAAGATCATTGCCGAAACCGGCACCGTCCCGGCCTACCTCAGGCGTGACAACGGGCCGGAATTCACGGCCGCCGCACTGATCGGGTGGTGCAACACCGCCGGCGTCGACACTGCCTTCATCGACCCGGGATCACCCTGGCAAAACGGCTTCATCGAATCCTTCAACGCCCAATTCAAAAGGGAACAACTCTCCGGAGAAATCATGGACACCATGGCCGAAGCCAGGTATTTGGCCGAGGAATGGAAGGCTATCTACAATCATGAACGGCCCCACGGATCCCTGGACGGCATGACGCCGAAACGCTACTGGGAAAACTGGACGCAAGAAAACCAATTAGCTATCGCATAAACGCTGGACTGCTAACGGGGGCCCAACCAGTCGGGCTGGAGTAGACAATGATGCGCTGTGGTCCATGCCTCCATTGAAGACAGAAGATTGTTGCGATGGCGTATGCGATTTTCGATACACCCGCAATACAGGGAAATCCCCGGGCATCAAGGATCCCTGTGCGGCCTAAGCCCAGTCGCCAGCGGCCAGCAGAGTGGGGCCGGTTCTGCATGAAAATTCGGCATCACATCATGACATCGACCTATTCACCGATTGCCCGGAATACGTCCAGGCAACATCGGGCGCCCTGGTACTTTGGCCCGGCAGCGTTCATGAGGCGGGCCCATTGGTTGCCGGCGATGTCGGCTCCGTCCAGGCCGGGATAGAACTTGCCGTTGATCGTGATGTTCTGGTTTCCCATTAGGCGCCGATGCCTTGGTAGCTGCCGAACCAGGACGCGGTGGAGTTCGCCGAGTCCCCGACGGTCCAGGTCATGGTGTTTCCATCGGTGGTGCCGGACTTAGCAAAAATGTCGTGGCTCTTGTCCACGGGGATTTTGTAGGTGCTGGTATTCGGCCGGGATATCCTTGATTGGTCCGCGGTCGGCAATCTCCGGGTAGGGTGGCAGGGCTCTTACCGCGACGCGGTGTCGAGGAGTAGGGCAGTGACCAGGTCCGGGTGAGTGATGAACGGCAGGTGTGGAGTGTCCAGCTCCTCGTATCTCCACGCCCTGCTCGAGCGCGCCGCCTCGGCGAAGGCGTCGAAAGGCGCCGGTTGGCGGGGGCACCGAACGTAGAGCCGGTCAATGCCCTCAAGGTTGGTGCCGCCAAGCTGTACGGGGTCTGTGAAATGCCGGTACGGCGTCGGCCGCAGCCGGGGCAAAACCCGTTCGATATCGACCTCATCGGTGATTTCCCACATGTCGCGCACGATTGTGAGCCAGGGAGGCGCTGCAAAACGTGGCAGCAGCCAGCGGTCGCCTTCGGTCTCCACGAGCGAGTCGAGGGCCGCTCGTCGTTCGAGCGGGAGCAGGTCGCGGGTACACTGGCCATCGGCCGGGACGAAGGCGTCCAAGTAGACGAGCGAGGCAATTCGGTCGGGTATACGAGCCGCCACACCGGTGATGACCGTGCCGGAGGAACTGGATCCGACCAGCACCACGTCGCGCAGGTCATCGAAGAGCACGACGGCGGTGATGTCCTCGACGTGGGTCGCCAAGCCCACGTTGAGGCTGGCCAGGTGGGCGCGCTCCGATAGTCCGGTTAGCGTCGGCGTGTGGACTTGGTGTCCATGGGCACGGAGTTGCGGCGCCAGTTTGTTCCAGCACCAGCCTCCGAACCAGGCTGGATGGACCAATAAGAAAGTGGTCACTACTACCTCCCAGTGTTTCCGGAAGAACCGAATATCGCCTGCGGCGGGCAGGTCCGAGGCCAGGGCTGCATCGCCCTCAGGCTAGGGCCGTTGCGGACTGGCCGATGTGGAGTGGTTTTCCTGTCTCGAGGAGGGTCTTTAGGCCGGACATGAGATTCGGGCAGTGGCTGGTGAGCACTTCGAATAGCTGGGCCTCAGAGTCCGGGCCTCGATGGCTAATGGTCACCTGGCACGTTTCGCCGAACTGCTCGATGTCCCAGCTGATAGTCATTTCCTTGTGGCCGATGTGGGCCCGGTCGAACTTGATGTTGACGGTCTGGACAAGCTGTCGCGGCTCGTTGGACAGGAGAACCCTGCCGTCGTACATTACGGAAGATCCGTCGGCACTTGTCATGGCGTAGTGGGAGCCTGTTCGCCAATCGCTCTTCGCCGCTGAGCCGAAGTTGTACTGGACGGTCAAGTCAGGGTCGGTCAAGGCCTCCCAGACCTGCTGTGGTGTTGCCCTGATGAAGACCGAATAGCTGTGGCTGAGTTCGTCGCTCATCTCATTTGCTTTCTTTTTAGTTGATTGAATGATTCCTGGTCGCTCCCTGTCGTCCAGGGGTGAGGGCTCTCCTAGTCATTAGAGTTCACTTATATTGTAGAGAGCCGCTGCTATCGCTCGGCGCCATCCTCGGTCGTCTTCATTAACCGGACCGTCACCGCCCAGCTCGCTACATTCACGACTTTCTCGAGAAGGTCATTATCCAGGTCCGGGCCCAGCAAGCCCAGGAACCGGCGCCGCCGGGTGCCGTCATACCGGTGGATTATGCCTTGGGGAAGGGTTTGCGGCCGCTGGGCGTTAGTTGTCCGTGTACACGATCGAAAGGAACGTACTCATGAGTAAGACCTGGTTTATCACCGGCGCGTCCAAGGGTTTTGGCCGCGAGTGGGCCGAAGCTGCCCTGGAGCGCGGGGACAACGTGGCAGGCAGCGCGCGGAAGCCCGGGACGCTTGACGACCTCGCCGGGAAGTATCGGGACACCTTCCTGCCAATCCAGCTCGACGTCACCGAACGGGCTGGCGACATCGCGGCCGTCCAGAAAGCCGCAGAGCACTTCGGGCGGCTCGACGTCGTTGTGAACAACGCCGGCTACGGACATTTCGGCATGATTGAAGAACTCGCCGAAAACGAAGTCCGGGCGCAACTGGAGACGAACCTGTTCGGTGCGCTGTGGGTCACCCAGGCGGCACTTCCCATCATGCGGAAACAAGGCTCGGGGCACATCATCCAGGTATCAAGCATCGGTGGAATCAGCGCCTTCCCAACGGTCGGCGCCTACCATGCGTCGAAATGGGCCCTGGAGGGCTTCTCCCAGTCACTCGCCCAGGAAGTCGCGGGCTTCAACATCAAGGTGACGCTCGTGGAACCCGGCGGTTTCTCGACCGACTGGTCAGGGCCGTCCGCCTCGCACAGTGAGCAGATGGACGTGTATGCCGAGGTCCGCAAGGCCGCAGCAAGCCGGCCCTCTGCAAACAACAAGGGCAACCCCGCGGCCACCCGAGGCGCAATCCTCAAGGTGGTGGACGCCGAGAACCCGCCCCTGCGCATTTTTTTCGGCAACGCGCCCCTGGACATCGCCACGAAGGATTACGAGTCCCGGCTGGCCACGTGGAACGAATGGCAGCCGGTGTCAATCGAAGCCCACGGCAACTAAGTCTCTAAGCCAGAGTCCAGCCCCCAGAAATCGATGAGCGGCGCCCGGTTCTCGCCGGGCGCCGCTCGATTGTTCGCGTATGGACTCGATTGTTCCCGTATGGAGACGTGCCGGGCCATGCACCATGCATAGAACACCGACTGCAGGCGCCAAGGCCCTGGAGTGGCTGGGCTGGGTGTTGTGCCGATGGGAGGGTTTGGAGGACCGATGGTGGCGGTGGATTACAGTTTTGGCGGGCGTGCGGGTGCTTGTCACGGTGGTACGAGTGGTTTGGGACTAGCTATGGTCAGGGCGTTGGCGGGCGCCGGCGCCACTGTTGTTTTGACCGGCAGGTCGGCGGACAGGGTCAGGGAGGTGGCTTCAGGGATTCCGGGGGGCAACTGGTTTTGTTGCCGACGTCCCTGATCAGGCTTCCGTAACCGGGCTTGTCGATTCCGTGGGGATCACTTTCGGCGGCGTCGACATGCTGGTCAACAACGCGCCGGGCTCGGTATGAAGACAGTCAGCACTGAGTTCAAGACACGTCCTCAAGGTTTCTGGGATGTACCGGTGGATGGGTTCCGTGCGGTAGTTGACACGAATCTCACTGGTTATTTTCTAATGGCACGGGAAATTACGCCGAGGATGTCGGCCGCCGGGCGCGGGCGGATCGTAAATATTTCGATGAACCTTCCACGATGAACGGCAGGGGTTTCATTCAATTCCCGGGCCGGGGCTGAAGCCTCTCCCGGATCATGGCCGCGGATCTGGCCGGCACGGGAGTCAGAGTCAACATGCTTTTAACCGGCCGGGCCACCAGGACAGGGATGGTGCCCTCCGGAACGGAGCCTGTGTCATTGCAGCTGCTTGACCCGGAGGTCATGGCGGCACCGGTGGAGTGGTTGGCCTCGGAAGAAGCTGCAGACGGACACAATGGGCGAGTTGTCGCCACTGGCTTCGAAGCGTGGCGCCAGGAACGCCTGAAAGCTTCTCGCCGACGGGGTCAAGCTCAGCGAAGGCTTCCGGATCGAGAACCACGTCAAGGACTGCCACGCTTTGCTCCAGCCAGCGGACCCGCTTCGTGCCGGGAATCGGGACGACAGGAACCCCAAACGTTCGCCCCGGGCGCTGACCCAGCCCAAGGCCACTTGAGCCGGGGCCACACCCAAACGCTCCGCAACCCGTCGTGCAATGCGATGGCTTCGTTCGCGGCCCCTTGCGTCTCCTACTTCTCTGCACTTTGTAAGTGGGGATGGACCCCGAGAGGCGGGAACCAC
>NZ_JARFXU020000068.1:0-414 GCF_029581595.2 Arthrobacter sp. NQ7
TGCGACGGCCAGGGGGCGGAACGGCGTCCCCCGGGCGAGCATGCCGGCGCCGGCGGCGGCGCCCGGAACCCCGGGCCGTTGATAGGACGTCATTGCGGCCCCCGCCGCAGCCTGGATCATGATCAGACCTTCCCCGCCCGGGCCCCGGGCCAAGCGCCAAACCCAGCCACCCGCCGTCGTACTCCTCCTGTTTGGGGAGCCGCTTCCCTGGGGTGCCGGGCGGGCGTTAAGAAAACGGCAAGGAACTGGCGGTCGGGACCTAAGACCCGGTCGTGGGCCCGCGCGAGGGTCTATGTTGGGTGCAGTGCCGTCGCCCCACGACCCCCAAGTGTGGCGGCGGCCCCGCCTGGCTTCAGCCCGGTGCGACGAAGAGCAGGACGAAGGCCGCAGTCAGGGCCAAGCCGGCCCACATGC
>NZ_JARFXU020000069.1:0-411 GCF_029581595.2 Arthrobacter sp. NQ7
GAGCTGACTGTTGCGATCCACCGCCGAGAGTTCTTGCAGCAGGTTGAAACCGTCGCTGATGGCCTTGCCATCCGGCGGCTCGATAAACGGGAAGTCGGTGATTTCCCCCAGGCGCAGGTGCAGCATCTGCAGGATCACCGCCGCCAGGTTGGTGCGCAGGATCTCCGGGTCGGTGAATTCCGGGCGGCCGATAAAATCTTCTTCGCTGTATAGGCGGATGCAAATCCCCGGCTCGACCCGGCCACAGCGGCCCTTACGCTGGTTGGCGCTGGCCTGGGAAATCGCCTCGATAGGCAGGCGCTGCACCTTGGCGCGGTAGCTGTAGCGGCTGATGCGTGCGGTGCCGCTGTCGATCACATAGCGGATGCCCGGTACGGTCAGCGAAGTTTCCGCGACGTTGGTCGCCAGTAC
>NZ_JARFXU020000011.1:0-145272 GCF_029581595.2 Arthrobacter sp. NQ7
TGGTCTTCATCGACTCACCCCTGACCATGCTCGTCACCGCCATCGCCTCCATCCTCATGGTCGCCGGCTGGTACGCCTGCCGCCACCGCATCCGCGAAATCGCCGAAACCCGCGACGGCTACACCGGGACAGCGCCCGTCATCGCCAACCGGACCCCCATCTCCTGACTCCGCCCCTCCACCAACGTCGAGCTGAAGAAAGATCATGACACCAGAGCCGCAACCCATCCTGACCGAAACCCAGCCCCAGCCCGCGCCCGCCGCTAACGCGCCGGCGCTCAACCCGCACCACCCGGAGACGCCGGACCACGGGCACCCGACCCTGAAGTCCGCCGGGCACGTCATCGTGGATTCGCTCGTAGCCCACGGCGTGGAACGCACGTATGTGGTTCCCGGCGAGAGCTTCCTCGACGTGCTGGACGGCCTGCACAATTCCGACATCGAAACCATCGTCTGCAGGCACGAAGGCGGGGCCGCCTACATGGCGGAGGCGGACGGCAAGATGCAACAGCGCCCGGGCATCGCGATGGTCACCAGGGGTCCCGGCGCCGCAAACGCGCACGTGGGCCTCCACACGGCCTGGCAGGATTCCACCCCCATGCTGCTCTTCGTGGGGCTCATCCCGTTCGCCCACCGGGACCGGGAGGCCTTCCAGGAATTCGACATCAAATCCTGGTTCGACACTGGCGCCAAGCGGGTCATGGTCCTCGACCATGCCGAGCGGGCTTCCGAAATCGTGGCAGAAGCCATGTTTGCCGCCATGAGCGGACGGCCGGGTCCGGTGGTGGTGGGCCTGCCGGAGGACATCATCCGGCAGCAGATCAGCCCGGCGCTGCACCCTCCCATTCCCGTGGCGGCGGGTGGCATGAACGGCGCGGATTCAGCGGCGCTGCAGGCCGCGCTGGCTGAATCCAGCAAGCCGCTCTTTGTCACCGGCGGCAATGACTGGACCCCAGAGGCTGCCCGGAGGCTCACCGCGTGGCTGGAGCGGCACAACATTCCTGCTGCTGCCGAATGGCGGACGCAGGGAACAGTTCCCTTCGATTCGCCCTCCTACGTGGGGCCTATCGGTTATGGCCGGCCGCGCCCCACCTATGACCTGCTGGAAGAGACCGACCTCCTGGTGTTCGTGGGGACAGTGCCCGGGGATGTGATCACCGACGGGTTCGTCTGCCGCCAGGACTGGAGCAAGAAGAACTTCCTGGTCACGGTGGACCCGTCGCTGCGCGGCCGCTCCGGTCCTGTATCCCGGCAGATCCTGGCCAAACCGGACGCGTTCGTCCGCGACCTCGAGAACATCGGGCTGCCGGTCAAGGAAGAGTGGAAAGCGTGGACGGCGAAGATGCGGGCCGAACAGGAGGACTTCGCGGCGCTGCCCCCGGCCACGCCCGGCCCGGGCAAGGCGAGGATGGACACCCTGATGGCCAACCTGGTGCCCCGGCTGCCCGCGGACGCCATGGTGACGTTCGGGGCCGGTGAGCACACCAACTGGGCCCACCGGTATTTCCCCACCCGCCGCTACGCGTCCATGATCAGTGCCCGCAACGGCTCCATGGGCTATTCCGTGCCGTCCGCCATCGCCGCATCGCTCGCAGAACCACGACGGCGCGTGGTCACCATTGCGGGCGACGGTGAGTTCCTCATGAACGGGCAGGAGTTGGCCACTGCTGCCCAGTACGGCGCCACTCCCCTGGTGGTGGTCATGGACAACCAGGAGTATGGCACCATCCGGACGCACCAGGAGCGGCACTACCCGCAGCGGGTGTCCGGCACGCAGCTGAAGAACCCTGATTTTGCGTTGATGGCCAGGGCCTTCGGCGGCTTCGGCATCACCGTCACCGCGGACTGGGAGGTGCCCGCCGCCCTGGACGCCGCGCTGGCGGCGATCGACCGGGACGGCATGTTCGCGCTGATCCACCTCGTCGTGGAACAGCGCGTCAAGGCGTACTAGCGCACCGGGAAGGCCGGCATGCGGGTGCCGGCCTTCCCTGGTGGCTGATCCGCTACAGCCGGTCCGTGCGGTCCTCGCCGCCCTTGTGGCTGGACCCGCGCAGGTTCTCCTGGACTTTCCCGAACAGGTCCTTGATGGTGGACTCAGCGTTGGTAATGACGTCCACGGGAACGAAGACCTCGTGCGTCACCGGCAGGTCGTATTCATCCTTCAGGTGCGTGCCGTTCCCCACCCCCGTCAGGGACAGGTAGACCATGGCCTCTGTCCGCGCGATTCCGGCAAGCTTTCCGAACACGACGGTGAACTCATTCGGCTGGAAGCTGATGGTCTGGCCGATGTGGCTGCGGCCCAGTTCCCCGGCGGGAACGGCCTTTTCCGACTGGCTTCCGGTGTAGTCCATGAACTTCTCCTTCGATCGCCAACACGTACGCAGGCAGTCTAACCCTGCCCTTCCACGCCGTCACGGGCCGTTGCTGGAGGCCTGCACAAAGGCGTCCACGCGACGGTGGCCATTCCTCTATTGAGCCGCGCCCCAGCCCGACTGTTTGATGGCATCACAGGGCGGCAACGGCCGCCCTGCCACCCCGTGCAAAGGAACAACCGTGACTTCAATGACGAGCCGCGTAAAAAGCCCCGTCCGCTGGGACGCCGTCGAACCCGGCGACACCGTGGACCTGAAGAGGAATGGCCGCACCGCGTACAGCGGCGTGGTGGATACCAGGACCGACGACGGCGACGTTGTATGGGTGACCGCGCCGTCCGGAGGCCGCCGCCTGTTCCATATCGCCGATGGCTACGACCTGGCGGAGGTGCCGGCGTGATGGAGTGCCCGGAGGATTGCCACTACTGCAGCGGCCCGGAGACGGACTGACCGGACGCCGGCACCTGGATGCGCGGACCGGCCTGCGGGCACCCTGGTGCCGGCCGGATCATCACGATCCGGGCATCAAATTGCCGCCGCGGCAGGCAGCATCGTTGACGCGGGCAACCGGTACAGCGAAGGTGGTGCCATGAGGTCTCAGAAAATGTCCCCGGGGTTTGCCATGACGACGGCGGCCGCAGCGGCAGCGCTGCTGCTCACCGCGTGCGGTCCAACCCAGCCGCAGTCCCAAACCACCACGTCTCCCGCCACCGGGCAGGCCAGCCAGTCCCCCTCGTCGTCGGCATCCACGCCACCGGCTTCGCCGGCCCCGGCCACGTCAACGCCTGCCATGTCGGAATCCCCTGCGCCCGGAACCACCGCCGGCGCTCCCGGCCTCTGCAAGGCGGCAGGGCTCACGGCGGCAACCGACGCTTCCGGTGGAGGCGCTGCAGGCAGTGTGTATATGAAGTTGAACCTCACCAACAAGGGTTCCGAGCCCTGCATCCTGCGGGGTTTCCCTGGCGTCTCGCTGGTGGCCGACGCTGCAGGCGCCCCGATCGGTGCGGCCGCCACCCGGGACGAGTCAGCCGCCGTCGTCGACGTCCTGCTCGCTCCCGGCCAGACCGGCACCGCGGTGCTGCGATACACGCAGGCCGGCAACTACATGGACTGCTCGCCCGTGGATGCTGCCGGATACCGGATCTACCCGCCGGAGGACACCGACTCGCTGTTCCTTCCGCAGCCCACCAGGGCCTGCAGCAACGCCAACATCACCCTGCTCAGCATCGGGGCGTTCCAGCCCGCCTGACGGCGGGTACCCCGGCGAACACCATCTGTCCCTGGACACACCCGGCTCCTGGACAAAGCCATGTTACGGAACGGCCGAAGGCGGCCCGGCAATCAAGCCGGGCCGCCTTCAGTACTGTGGTGCCGCCGTCGGGCCTTCTTTCCTGGGTGCCGGCGGCGGGATGTTGGGCTACCTCGTTGCCGTGGTGGTACGTCCGGCGGCCGCCGTGCCGCGGGACAAGGCAACGCCCAGGCCGATCATGGCGACGCCGAGGATGAAGTGCAGCCAGTTGTCGGCAGTGTTGACCGGGACAAAATTGGCTCCGCTGTCCTGGCCGATGAGCAGGCCGTAGAGCCACAGCACAAGGTAGATGGCGCCGCCCACCACCAGGTAGTTCTTCGACGCAGCCGCGCTGCGCGCCATGGCGACACCGGCGATGCCGAACAGCAGGTGGACGATGTTGTGCAGTATGGACACCTGGAAAACGCCCAGGAGCAGGGCACCGGAGCCGTGCCCCGCGAATCCGAGGGATTCGTAGTTGGAGGTGATACCCGGAATGAACCCGAGGATTCCTACCAGGAGGAAGACCGCGCCCACGGCGAGGGTGGCTTTTTGGATAGTGGTCCGGCCTACAGTGCGACCGCCGGAATTCATGGTTGTCATGATTTCTCCTGCTTGTGTCGTTGTGCGTTTCTGGCTGCCGGGCGATGCGTGACCGATAGTGCCTGACCGTAGACTTAAACCCCGACATGGTAAGTATACTTATCAAATCCGCCGCGGATAGCAGGGGTCCATAACAGACCCATCACAAAACGGCCCCCAAAAGGGCCTTGGACCGGAGGCAGGTTGGACTGGCATGGCGTCGATTTGGCTGGACCGCAGGGATTCCTTCACATCTGATCCCTTTGAACCCGACTCCAGGTACGACGCGGTGGTGGCGGGTGCAGGCCTGACCGGCCTGGTCACCGCACTGCTGCTGGCGAGGTCGGGCCAACGCGTGCTGGTGCTGGAAGCGCGCTATCCGGGCGCCGTCACCACGGGCAATACCACCGCGAAGGTCACCCTGCTGCAGGGGACGTTCCTGTCCCAGCTCGCCCGGCAGTATTCGCAGAAACAGGTGCAGGCCTACGTGGACGGGAACCGCGAAGGCCAGGCCTGGCTGCTGCGCTATCTGGCGGAACAGGGCGTGCCGTTCCAGCGCCGCGACGCCTACACCTATGCCGCTTCCGCCCAAGGCACCGAGAAACTGCGGGAAGAAGTCAAAGCCGCGGGAACTGCGGGCCTGGACGTGGACTATGTGCGCGACGCCGGCCTGCCGTTTCCTGTCCACGGCGCTGTCCGCCTGCGGGACCAGGCCCAGATCAACCCGATGGACGTCCTCGATGCGCTGGTGGCCGACATCCGCAGCCGTGGCGGACGCATCGTCGGCGACGTCCGGCTCCAGGATGTCACCGGAGGCACCCCCTCTGCCGTTCGGACCAACCGGGGCAGCGTCAGGGCGGACAAGGTGGTCCTGGCCACCGGCGTCCCGGTCCTTGACCGCGGCCTGTATTTCGCCAAACTCAAACCCAGCCGGTCCTATGCGGCGGCGCTGGAACTGCAGGATGACCAGGCCCCGCCTCCGGGCGTGTACATCTCTGTTGAGCAGCCCACCCATTCCCTCCGTGACTACCAGCTGGATGGACGGAGCCTGCTGCTGGTGGGCGGGCACGGCCACCACGTGGGCCGGACCGGCTCTGAAAAGGCACACCTTGCCGGCCTGCTGGACTGGACCCGGCAGCACTACCCCGGGGCAGCCACCACGCACACCTGGTCGGCCCAGGACTACATGCCCACCAACCTCATGCCGTTCTTCGGCAAGCTCCCCCGCGGCCGGGGCCGGATCTACTTCGGCACCGGCTACAACAAATGGGGAATGACCAACGCCGTCGCCGCCGCCCTGGGCATCTCGGCAGACATCCTGGGCGGCCAGATCCCGTGGGCTGACACCATCCACCACCGCGTCACGTCGCCGGCCGGCGCCTTGTCCGCCGTGGCGCTCAACGCGGGGGTGGCCGCGAGGATGGCCACCGACTGGGGACGGGTGGGCGCCGGGGGCCGGAAGATTGACGGACTCAGGCGGAGGACGGGCAGTTCCCCTGTTCCCGGGCAACCTGCCCCAAGGCAGCCTGCTCCGGCGCAGCCCGCTCCGGCGGGCGCTGCTCCTGCGGGCGCTGTTCCGGTGGGAGCCCCCGTTGAAGGCCAGGGCCGGGTCTACCGCGAGGGAAACCGGCCGGTGGCGGTGTCCACGGTGGGCGGAACCACCTGCCGGCTGTCGGCGGTCTGTACCCACTTGGGCGGCATCCTGCATTGGAACGACAACGACATGACGTGGGACTGTCCGCTGCACGGCTCCCGGTTCAGCAATGAGGGCAAACTGCTCGAGGGCCCGGCAACCAAGGACCTGCCGAAGGCCGGAACTGCCTAGGCGGGCGCCGGGCCGGGATTGGCTGTCGGTGCTGTGGGGCATGATGGAGGCATGAACCAGGAACAGCGTTCAGCCGGCCGCGGCGCTTCCGGCAAGGCCGCACCCATGGGCCAATTCAGCCGGCCCACGCGCGACTGGTTCCTGGGCGCCTTCACGGAGCCCACACCGGCCCAGGCCGGGGCGTGGAATGCCATCTCCTCCGGCTCCCATGCCCTGGTGGTCGCACCCACCGGGTCCGGCAAGACCCTCGCGGCCTTCCTTTGGGCCCTGGACCGGCTGCTGGACCACGCCTCCCGGGCCCCCGAAGCAACGGAGGCCCAAGCGCCGGTGAAAGGCAAACGGGCCCGGGCCCCCAAGCGGAAGACCCGCGTCCTCTACATCTCGCCGCTGAAGGCCCTGGGCGTGGACGTGGAACGGAACCTGCGCGCCCCCTTGATCGGCATCACCCAGACCGCCAAGCGGCTGGGCCTTCCCGCGCCGCTGATCACGGTGGGGGTGCGGTCCGGGGACACCCCCGCCGCGGACCGGCGCACACTTTTGACCAACCCGCCGGACATCCTTATCACCACTCCCGAGTCGCTGTTCCTGATGCTCACCTCCCGGGCCCGCGAAACACTCACCGAGGTGGACACCATCATCATCGACGAGGTCCACGCGGTGGCCGGAACCAAACGCGGAGCGCACCTGGCCGTCTCCCTCGAACGGCTGGACGCGCTGCTGCCCAAACCTGCCCAGCGCATCGGACTGTCCGCCACCGTGGAGCCCCGGGAGCTGGTGGCCCAGTTCCTGGCCGGTTCGGCTCCCGTGGAAATCGTTGCCCCGCCCGCGAAGAAGAACTGGGACCTTACGGTCTCCGTACCGGTGGAGGACATGTCGGACCTGCAGGGCGCCGCCGGGGCGTTCGATTCCGGTCCGGCATCCGGACTGCAGCCGCAGGCGTCCATCTGGCCCCACGTGGAGGAAAAGATCGTGGACCTGGTGCTGGCCAACCAGTCCACGATTGTCTTCGCCAACTCCCGCCGCCTTGCGGAACGGCTTACAGCCCGGCTCAACGAGATCTACGCCGAACGCCAGCTGATCGCGGTCGGCGGCGGCTGGGACGAGCCCGCCGCGGGAGGGCTGGAAGCGGCGGCCGCCTCCGGAAAGGGGGCGCCGCCGTCGGCCGTTCCCGCGTCAACCGCAACTCCCGCGCACATGATGGCGCAGGCCGGCAGCTCGGCCGGGGCCGACCCCGTGCTGGCCCGCGCCCACCACGGGTCCGTTTCCAAAGACCAGCGGGTACTCATCGAGGACGACCTCAAATCAGGGCGGCTGCGGTGCGTGGTGGCCACGTCCTCCCTGGAACTGGGCATCGACATGGGCGCCGTGGACCTGGTGGTGCAGGTGGAGTCGCCCCCGTCGGTGGCCAGCGGCCTGCAGCGCGTGGGCCGCGCCGGGCACCAGGTGGGGGAAATCTCCCAGGGCGTCCTTTTCCCCAAGCACCGGGCAGACCTGGTGCATACGGCCATCACCGTGGAACGGATGCTGGACGGCAAGATCGAACGCCTCAGCATCCCGGCCAATCCCCTGGACATCCTGGCCCAGCAGACAGTCGCGGCCACCGCTTTGGGCAGCATCGACGTGGAGGAATGGTTCAGCACAGTCCGGCGCTCCGCGCCCTTCGCTTCACTCCCCCGGTCAGCGTTCGAAGCCACGCTGGACCTGCTCGCCGGACGGTACCCGTCGGACGAGTTCGCCGAGCTCCGGCCGAGGATCATCTGGGACCGCAACGCCGGCACCATTGAAGGCCGGCCCGGGGCCCAGCGCCTGGCGGTCACCTCCGGCGGCACCATCCCGGACCGCGGCCTGTTCGGCGTCTATATCATCGGCACCGAGCAGGAAGGTGCAGCATCCCCCGCCGAGGACGGCAAGCCTGCGCGCGCGCCCAAGGGCGGCCGCCGCGTGGGCGAGCTCGACGAGGAGATGGTGTACGAGTCCCGCGTGGGCGACGTCTTTGCCCTGGGCGCCACCAGCTGGAAGATCGAGGACATCACGCACGACCGTGTCCTGGTTTCCCCTGCCTTCGGCCAGCCCGGCAAGCTGCCGTTCTGGAAGGGCGATTCGCTGGGGCGGCCGGTGGACCTGGGCCGGGCGCTGGGCGCGTTTGTCCGGGAGCTGTCCGCGTCCGACGTTGGCCCGGCTACCGAGCGCTGCAAAGCCAGCGGCCTGGATGACTATGCCGCCAACAACCTCATCCAGTACCTGGGCGAGCAGAAGCAGGCCACCGAGGTGGTCCCGAGCGACACCACCCTGGTGGTCGAGCGGTTCCACGACGAACTGGGCGACTGGCGCGTCATCCTGCACAGCCCGTTCGGCATGCCGGTGCACGCCCCCTGGGCCCTCGCCGTCGGGCAGCGTCTCCACCAGCGCTACGGGCTGGACGGCTCCGCCATGGCGGCCGACGACGGCATCGTGCTGCGGGTGCCCATGATGGAGGACGAACCACCCGGCGCAGAGCTGTTCCTCTTCGATCCCGAAGAACTCGAGCAGATCGTCACCGCCGAGGTGGGTGGCAGCGCCCTGTTCGCGTCGCGGTTCCGTGAGTGCGCCGCCCGCGCGCTGCTGCTGCCCCGCCAGACCCCCGGCAAGCGCCAGCCGCTGTGGCAGCAGCGCCAGCGGTCGGCCCAGCTGCTGGACGTGGCCAGGAAGTACCCGACGTTTCCCATCGTGCTGGAAACGGTGCGCGAATGCCTGCAGGACGTCTACGACCTGCCGGCACTGAAGGACATCGCCGCTTCGGTGGAACGGCGTGAGCTGCGCATCGTGCAGACCACTACGCAGCAGCCTTCCCCCTTCGCCAAGTCCCTGCTGTTCGGCTATGTGGCCCAGTTCCTTTACGAGGGCGATTCGCCGCTGGCGGAGCGGCGGGCCGCCGCCCTGGCGCTGGACTCCACCCTCCTGAACGAGCTGCTGGGCCGGGTGGAGCTGCGCGAACTCCTCGATGCCAAGGTCATCGAGGCCACCGAACGCGAACTGCAGCGGCTCGCCCCGGACCGGCGAGCGCGGGGCATGGAAGGGGTGGCCGACCTGCTGCGGCTGCTCGGCCCGCTGACGGCGGAGGAAGCCGCGGACCGGCTGCAGGGCACTGCACCGGCAGGGGAAGCCGTCCAGATGCCCGAGCCCGCTGAAACTCCGCCCGTTGAAGCGGCCGCAACAGTGCCCGAGGCGGCGGCCCACCTCGCAGCCCTCCAACGCGCCAACCGCGCCATCAAGGTCAACATCGGCGGAGTGGAACGCTTCGCCGCCGTGGAAGATGCCGCCCGCCTGCGTGATGCCATCGGCGTGCCGCTGCCCATGGGTGTTCCGTTGGCGTTCATCGAACCGGTCGCCGACCCCCTGGGCGACCTCGTCTCCCGGTACGCGCGGACCCACGGACCCTTCACCGCGGCCGAAGCCGCCGGGCGGCTTGGCCTCGGCGTCGCCGTCGTGGGCACCGCCTTGAAACGCCTCGCGGCGGACGGGCGCGTGGTGGAAGGTGAGTTCCGTCCCCACGTCACCCCGCCGGAAGCACCGCCGCAGGAAGCCGGGCCAGGGGCCGGACCGGATGACGCCGAACCGGATGATGCCGAACCGGGCGGGAGTGCCCAGGCTGATGTCGGCGCGGGGCCGGCAGCAGGCGCCCCGGTGGCCGATGTTCCGCATACCATTGCCAGCGAATGGTGCGACGCCGACGTGCTGCGCAAGCTCCGGCGCCGTTCGCTGGCCGCCCTACGGGCGGAAGTGGAACCGGTGGACGCCGCCGCCTACGGACGCTTCCTGCCGGCGTGGCAACACGTCAGGACTCCGGGAGGCGGCCGCGGCCAGCCCACCCTGCGCGGACTGGACGGCATCATCACTGCCATCGACCAGCTCTCCGGGGTGCCGGTGCCCGCCTCGGCATGGGAGCCGCTGGTGCTGGCCACCCGGGTCTCCAATTACCAGCCCGCCATGCTCGACGAACTCATGGCAGCCGGCGAGGTCCTGTGGTCCGGGGCCGGCGCGCTGCCCGGAAACGACGGCTGGATCAGCCTCCACCTGGCGGACTCCGCGGAACTGACCTTGAATCCGGCGCCCGATTTCGAGCCGGGGGACGCCAGCCGACGGCTGCTGGACCATCTGCGGAACAACGGCGGCGGCTACTTCTTCCGGCAATTGACCGACGTGGCCGGCGGCATGGACGCTGTCCTGAGCGACCAGGAAGTGGCCACCGCACTCTGGGACCTCGCGTGGGCCGGCAGGATCACCGGTGACACCTTCGCCCCGGTGCGGGCGCTGATCGCCGGCGGCCACACCGCCCACCGGCAAGTGGCGCGCGCCCCGCGGGCCAGGGCACCGCGGCTCAGCCGGCTGGGCCGGTCCCACGGCACGGGATTGATGGGCTCTCCTGGATTGGGCGGGGGCCGGTATGGGGCACAGGCCGCAAGCACGCCGCCCAGTGCCGCGGGCCGCTGGTCAGCCCTTCCTGAGCCCGAACTGGATGCCACCATCCATGCCCGGGCCACCGCCGAGCTGCTGCTGGACCGGTACGGCGTGGTGACCAGGGGCTCCGTCATGGCGGAACAGATCCTGGGCGGCTTCGGGCTGATGTACAAGGTACTGGCCCGGCTCGAGGCGGCGGGCCGCTGCCGCCGCGGCTACTTCATCGAGCACCTTGGCGCCGCCCAGTTCGCCGTTCCCGCCACCGTGGACAGGCTCCGTTCCTACTCCGAGGACACACAACTGGCCAAGGCCGAGCCGGTCGCCCTGGCACTCGCCGCTACCGATCCCGCCAACCCTTACGGTGCGGCGCTCCCCTGGCCCGCCGTGCAGGACGACGCCGGCACCGGCCACCGCCCAGGCCGGAAGGCGGGTGCACTGGTTGTCCTGGTGGACGGCGCACTGGTCCTGTACGTCGAGCGCGGCGGAAAGACCCTCCTTGCGTTCAGCGATGACCAGGCCATCTTGGCGGCCGCGGCTGCCGCACTGGTGGGCGTGGTGACCCGGGGAGCCGTGGACAAGCTGATCATGGAGAAAGTGAATGGACATGGCATCCTGGACACCCCCGTTGCCGCCGCGCTCAGCGCCGCCGGCGCCTATTCCACCCCGAAGGGATTGAGGATCCGTGCCTGAGGGTGATTCCGTCTGGCGCGCCGCCCACCAGTTGCACGAAGCCCTGGCCGGACAGACGTTGCTGGCCTCCGACTTCCGCGTGCCGCGGTTCGCCACCCTGAACCTGGCCGGCTGGACGGTTGCCGAAGTCATTCCCAGGGGCAAGCACCTGCTGATGCGCGTGGTCAGCCCGGAGGACAAGAGGCTGACCATCCACTCACACCTGAAGATGGAGGGCACCTGGCAGGTGTATCCGCCCGGCGGCCGGTGGCGCAAGCCCGGTTATACCGCCCGCTGCGTGCTGCGGACCGCCGCCGCCGATGCGGTCGGATTCTCGCTGGGCATCGTGGAAGTGGTGGCCACCGCCAACGAGGACTCGATCGTGGGGTTCCTCGGTCCGGATCTCCTGGGCCCGGACTGGGACCTGGACGAGGCCGAACGCCGCATCCGCTCCCGCCCCGAGGTCCCCGTGGGCGTGGCGCTGCTGGACCAGCGGAACCTGGCGGGCATCGGCAATATTTACCGGTGCGAAGCATGCTTCCTCTCCGGGGTGCATCCTGCCACACCTGTTTCCGCTGTACCGGATGTCCGCACCATGATGACCGACGCCAAGCAGCTCCTGGAGGTGAACCTCGGCCCCGGCCGCCGCGTCACCATCCTCAACGCCCGGGGCATGCCCGTGGGCAGGATGGCGGGCAGGCCCGGCTACTGGGTGTACGGGCGGGAACGCCAGCCCTGCCTCAAATGCGGCACACCCCTCCAGCGCGGACTTTTGGGCAAACCGAACGGTGAAGAGGAGCGCGACATCTACTTCTGTCCCACATGCCAGCCGGCCCCTGCCTGAAACGCGGGTCCTGCCTGAAACGCGGATCCTGAAAAGCACCGGCATGGCCGGACATCAACAGGTGGCGGACATCAACAGGTGGCGGGAGCGGCGTTATTGGCGGTCTTCGGAACGGCAGCCGGAACCGTAAAGCGTGGCAGCAGCACGTGGACCAGGGGGCCGATGGCCAAGGCATAGACCACCGTGCCCACACCCACCGATCCTCCGAGCAGCCAACCGACAGCCAGCACGGTCACTTCGATCAGCGTGCGCGACAACCGGACGGACCAGCCGGTGCGCCGCGCCAGACCGGTCATCAGGCCGTCCCGGGCCCCGGGACCGAAACGCGCGCCGATGTAGCAGGCGGAGGCGATGCCGTTCAACACTATGGCCCCGGCCAGGAGCCCGAACTGGCCGGCGATCTGGGACACGGCCGGGATCAGGGCCAGCCCAATGTCCGCGAAGACCCCCACCAGCACAGCGTTGCAGAGGGTCCCGAAACCGGGCCACTGCCGGAGCGGAATCCACAGCAGCAGGACCAGGAAGCTCACGATGATGACCACCACGCCGATGCTAAGGCCGGTCCGGTTGGCGAGTCCCTGGTGGAACACGTCCCACGGGTCCAGGCCAAGCCCGGCCCGGATGAACATGGCCAGGGAGATGCCGTACATGGCAAGGCCAAGAAAGAGCTGGAGGAGTCTGCGGGTCATCATGCAACCAACCTTTCCATGCAACTGGCATTGGAATACATAGCCAGTTTGAGATACTGGCTACATGTCCACCACCTTGAGCGCCACCGCCCTCGCCCGCCTGCTGGGCATCTGGAACAACGGCACCGGGCCCGCCTACCGCGAACTGGCGGACGTGGTGCGGCTCCTGATCCTTGACGGCAGGGTGGCATTGGACAGCGCCCTCCCCAGCGAGCGGTCCCTGTGCGCAGTGCTCGGCATCAGCCGGACCACCGTCACGGCGGCGTATTCGAGCCTCCGCGACCAGGGCTTCCTTTACAGCCGCCAAGGAAGCAGGGCCAGGACCTGCATTCCGCAACTGGCCCCGTTCGGCCGGCCCCGCTTCGCCGGAGAGGGCTCCACTGGCCCCACGGACGGCGAAAGGAACAGCACGCCTGGCGGACCGCGCGCCGGCGCAGGTGCCCGCGAGCGCCGGCAGGCCGATCCGGATCCGGATCCGGCGAGGATTCCCGCACCGGTGAGCACCCTTTCCGCACCGGGCCTGGTGTCCCCGGAAGGCCTGATCGACCTGGCGTACGCGGCACTGCCCGCCAGCGGCGAGCTTGTCCACCGGGCGTTTGCCGCTGCGGTCACCGAGCTCCCCGCCCTGCTTCCGGGCTTCGGCTACGACGCCGTCGGGCTGCTCCCGCTGCGCCAGGCAATCGCCGACCGGTACACCGCTGCCGGTGTCCCCACCGATCCGGCAAACATCCTGGTCACCTCGGGCGCGCAGCATGCCCTGACCCTGGTCATCAGGACCCTGGCGGACCGGCAGGACCGCGTCCTGGTGGAGCACCCGAGCTATCCCAACGCGCTGGATGCCATTCACGCCGCCGGGTGCCGGCCCGTACCGGTGGCGTTCACCGACGGCGGGTGGGATCTGCCCGCCCTGGAATCGGCCCTGGCACAGCAACGGCCCCGGATGGCCTACCTGGTGCCGGACTTCCACAATCCCACCGGGATGGTCATGTCGGACCTCGAACGCCGGCGCCTGCTCCGGGCCACGGCGACCTCCGGAACAGTGCCCGTGGTTGACGAAACCCTCCGCGAGCTGAACCTGGACGGCATCGGCACCACCCACATGGCCGGCTTCAGCCCGTCGGTCATCACCATCGGCTCGCTCAGCAAATCCCACTGGGGCGGCCTGCGGACTGGCTGGATCCGGGCGTCGCGGCCCATGATCCAGCGGCTGGCCGCCACCCGCACCACGGTGGACCTTGGCGGGCCCATCATGGAGCAGCTTGCGGCGGCGCACCTGGTCCGCGCCCTCGATGAGCCGCTGCCGGCCCGGCTGGACATGCTCCGCCGAAACCGCGCCGCGCTGCTCGAACTGCTGGGGACGCACCTGCCGGAATGGGAGGTGGCTCCGCCGGCCGGCGGGTTGTCCGTCTGGTGCCGGCTGCCCGCACCGTCAAGCACCGCGCTGGCCGCACTGGCTCCGGAGTACGGCATCCGCCTGGCCGCGGGTCCCAGGTTCGGAATCGGCGGAGCGTTCGAACGCCATCTGAGGGTGCCGTTCACCCTGCCGCCCGGGAAACTGGAAGCCGCCGTCATGGGCCTGCGGGCAGCCCAGGACCGCCTGGACGCGGCCCCCCAGCTGCGCAGGACCCTGAAGAAGGCCCCCGCCATGGCCATAGCCTGAGGCAAACCGCCACGCGCGCCGGAGGGGCGCCCCAGTCGCCGGAAAGGTACGGCGATTCCGCACCGTTCCGGCGATTGGGGCACAAAACGGGAAGGAACGCTAGCCGTACACGCGCTCCAGGAAACCGCCCCAGGCCTTGGCCGTGGTTTCGGGGTCACCGGTGCCGCTGAAGTCGTGGACGGTCATGCCCACGGGGGCGCCAAAGGCGTTGCGGCCGAAGAACCGGTAGAGGGCATCCGCCGTGCGCACGCCGAGGAAGTGCTCGTTCGAGAAGTCCACCTCACCGCTGAGCCGCCCCACGCCGTCGAGCTCAACATCCAGCGGGGCGCCCTGTCCGGCGGATCCGGCACCCAGCGCTTCACGGAGCCGGGTGAAGCCGTCCGGGGCCTGGGACGCGGCCGGGGCCTGGATGTCGGTGAACACCACGGGCCGGCCGTCGAAGTACTCCAGGTACTGGCCCAGGGTGTGCAGGTAGAACTCGGTGTGGCGGCTGGCGCCATCGTACTGCTGGTCCCAGTTGTCCGCGAAGATGCCGCTGTGGACGTAGTGCAGCCGGGCACGGCCGCCGTCCAGCGGCTCCAGCACATGCTCGAGCTGGTTGAACCATCCGTCCTGACCGTCCATCCGCGAGACCAGGTGGTGGGGGTACTCCTCCACGGTCTTGACGTCCGGCCACTGGTCCGTGGGGAACATCCAGCCGGACGTCCCGTTGGTCACGGCCTCCCACACCCGCTCGGGGGTGCCGGGAAGCTCCGTGTCGTAGACGATCTCGAAGTTGCGATTGTCGGTCATTGGTCCTGCTCCTTGCCTGCATCGGATGGGTTGGGTGACGTGGGGGCATTGGTTTCTTTGAGGGCCGGGTGCAGCGCCACGACGAGCCGGTGCCGGCGCCCCTGCGGTGACGCGCCGCCGTCGTGGTACTTGTCCACAAGGTGCGTGACGGCCACGCCGAGCTCCTCGGCGAAGGCGGCACGGTCGGCAGCGGTACGGAAGGTGATCTGGCCGTCGATGGCGAAGGTGGCCAGCTTCTGGCGCGCGGCGGCGGCACCGGCGATCAGTTTCCCGACCTCCTGGACCGTGCGGCCGGCCAGCGCCAGCAGCCAAAACGCCGAAAAGCGGTCCGCGAACCGGCGCGGATCCGGCGCCACGGAGTCCAGCGCCAGCGGCGAAATGAGGTATGAAGCTGCCGTGGCCTGCACCACCCGCTCGGTGACATTGCCCTTGCGGCGTTCCTCCACCAGTTCCACCAGGCCGTGCCGCTCCAGCGCCTTGAGGTGGTAGTTCACCTTCTGCCGGGGCAGCCCGACGCGGACGGCCAGCTGGGTGGCGGAGGCCGGCTGGACCAGTTCCCGCAGGATCCGGGTCCGGATCGGGTCCAGGGATACCTCGGCCGTGGCCGCGTCCTCGATAACTGCGATTTCCTGCATGCCTCCAGTCTGCATACCGACAACTTTTATTGTCAAGAACTTTTTTATCGTCGGCAAGTGGTCCTCACGGGTATCCTGGGCGGAGGGCGCCCACGGGGCCGCCGGTAGAATGGACCGGTGATGCAATCCCCCCTCCCCGTGCGCGACGGCGTCAATGCCACCCGCCTGCGCCTTCCGGACGAGGGCCCGTGGGACACCGCAATGGATTACATGATGCACCGGTGGGGGCACATCGATCCGCAGGGCATCGAGGACAGGTTCGACGCCGGCGAGATCGTTGGTGAGGGCGGCGTCCCGCTGGACCGCTCCACTCCCCTGCAGGACCACACCTTTATCTGGTACTACCGCACGCTCCCGGCGGAGACCCGGTTGCCGGTGGAGATCAGCATCCTGCACCGGGACGACCATTTGTTGGTGGTGGACAAGCCGCACTTCCTGCCCACCACGCCCGGCGGCACGTACATCCAGGAATCTGCCCTGGTCAGGCTGCGGAACCAGTTGGACCTGCCGGACCTGATCCCCATGCACCGGCTGGACCGCATGACGGCCGGCGTGCTGCTCTTCTCCACCAACCCGCAGACGCGCGGCAAGTACCAGGTGCTGTTCGAGAAGCGGCAGGTGCAGAAGGAATACGAGTGCGTGTCCGCCGCCGACCCCGCGCCCGGGCATCCCGCCGTCGACTTTCCCGTGGTGGTCCGCAACCGGATGACCAAGTCCCGCAGCTACCTGCTCGCCGAGGTGGTTGAGGGCGAGCCGAACGCCGAAACAAGGATCGAGCGGCTGGAAACGTTCGACGGCGGCCCCGCGGCGGGTGCCTCAGGCGCCGCCGTGAACGGCAACGGGCAGCGCCTGGCCCGGTACCGGCTGGAACCGCATACCGGCAAGACGCACCAGCTGCGGGTCCACATGGCCTCGCTGGGACTGGGGATCGTCAATGACGCGTTCTACCCGGACCTCCTGGACAAGGCCCCGGACAATTACGCCAAGCCGCTCCAGCTCCTGGCCCGCGGCATCCGGTTCGTGGACCCGGTCTCCGGCAGGCCGGTGGAATACCGCAGTGGCCTGGAACTCAGCGAAGCGGCCCGAGCACGTCCCTGAACACCGCCTCCACCTCCGCGGTGTGCAGCACGAACTCCACCAGCTCAAGGGCGCTGCCCGGATGCGATGCACGGAAGCCTTCAAGGGCATCCTTTGCCGCCTGCGCCACAGCCGCCGGACTCCAGCCGTAAGCCCCCGCCCCCACGGCCGGGAAAGCGAGCCCGCCGGCCTCCAGCGTGTCCGCCAGCCGCAGGCTTTCGCTGAAGCAGGACACCAGCAGCGCCCGGTTGGTCTGGCCCGCATGGCGGTTGGGGCCCACGGTGTGGATGACCCAGCGGGCCGGCAGCCGGAATGCGGGGGTGGCCACGGCGGCGCCGGTCTGCAGTCCGTGCGGCAGCTCCCTGGCCCGCAGTTGCCGGCAGGCCGCCAGCAGTTCCGGCCCGGCAGCGCGGTGCAGTGCCCCGTCCACTCCCCCGCCGCCCAGCAGGGACGCGTTCGCGGCATTGACCACCGCGTCCACCCGCCGCTGCGTAATGTCGCCCTGCAGAACTGAGACCCGCATGCCGCCAGTTTCCCAAGTGAGGTACGTTGTGGCAATGGACTTCGGCGGCGTTGACAGCTGGGGGGCGGCCCTCTATTTCTGGGTCATCCCGGTGGTGATCGGCGACGCCATTTTTCCGCCCATTCCATCCGAGATGGTGGTGATCACCGGCGGCGCGCTGTCCGCGGACGGCCGTGCAAACGTGTTCCTGGTGCTGGCGCTCGCCGCCCTGGCTTCCTGGCTGGGCGACATGGTGGTGTTCCAGCTTTTCCGGCGGCGGCTCAGCCACGTGCTGGACCGCTGGAAGTGGGGCCGCCGGGTCCACGCCGGCATCCATGCGGCGCTGGCCAAGGCAGGGCGTTCATCCACGTACGGGACCATCATCGGCGCCCGGTTCATCCCAGGCGGCCGCCTTGCGACGTCGGCTGCTTCCGGCATCGCGAACGTTTCCGTTCGGGGCTTCAGCCTGTGCGCCGGGCTGGGCGCGGTCCTGTGGGCGTGCTGGCTGGTGGGGCTGGGCTATTTCACCGGCTCGGCCACGAAGCTGCCGTTCTGGGCCAGCTCGCTGATTGGCGTGGCTGTGGGCCTGGTGATCGGTGCGGTCGTGGGAGTTGTGGTCACCCGGCGCCGCGGCGACCGGTCGCCGGTGGAGGACGACCCCATCCCGGACGCAGGCTAGACGGGCAGCCACTTGCCGCGGCTGCGCCGCAGCACGCTCAGCGAGCCCGTCAGCGCAACGCGTTCGACGGCGTCGCGCATCATGGCTGCCGACTCCACCGCCTGGCGGTTCTCCCCGCTGTATTCGCTGGCTTCCACGAGGAAACGCAGGTTGAGTTGCGGCACGCCGCCGGCGATCTGCAGCTGGTGCGCCTCCACGTGGTGCCGGGTGCCCAGCGCCTCCACGGCCGCGTCCATCACGGATTCCGGTGGATTGCCTGGCCTGAGCCCGGTGATCTTGAGGCGGGTCTGGAAGGAAGGCATGCCCTCCACCCTATCCAACCCGGATGCTCCATCACTTATGGTCCCCAAACGGGCTGTCTGAGGACCATAAGTGATGGAGCAAATCGCGGGGGGTTACCCGGTGTTGCGCAGGCCTGCGGCCACACCGTTGACGGTGATCAGCATGGCCCGCTGGAGTCGCTCATCGATTTCGGCTCCGCTGATTTCGCCTTCCGTGCGGATGCGGCGGAGGAGTTCCACCTGCAGGTAGCTGATGGGGTCCAGGTACTGGTCGCGGATCTCCAGTGAGCGCTTCAGCGTGGGCTGCGCGTCCAGGAGCACGTGCTCGCCGGTCAGCTTCTGGATCTCGGCCACCGTGAGCTCGTACTCTTCCCGGATGGTCCGGAACAGGTGATGCAGCTCCTCCGGGACCAGGGTGGAGACGTAGTATCCCGCGATGTCCATGTCCGTCTTGGCAAGCGTCATTTCGACGTTGGACAGCACCGAGCGGAAGAAGTGCCACTGGTCCATCATTTCCACCAGCTGGGCGGAGTGACCGGCCTCGCGCGCCGCCTTGAGCCCGGAGCCCACGCCGAACCAGCCGGGCACGATCTGCCGGGACTGGGTCCAGCCGAACACCCAGGGGATGGCCCGCAGTCCGCCCAGGCCGGCGCCGGAGTCCGGGCGCTTGGACGGGCGGGAGCCGATGTTCAGGGAACCGAGCTGCTCCACCGGCGTGGACGCCATGAAGTAGGCGGGCAGGTCCGGGTGGTCGATCAGCTTGCGGTAGCGGTCAAAAGCGGCGTCCGAGATGGCCTCCATGACGTGCCCGTAGCGCTCCCGCTGGTCCTCGGAGGTCCGTGGGTCGCGGTGGAGCGCCGAACCCTGCAGCACCGCGGCCAGGGACAGCTCCAGGTTTTCGCGGGCAAGCTCCGGCAGCGAGTACTTGTCGGAGATGACCTCGCCCTGCTCGGTGAACTTGATTTCGCCTTCCAGGACCCCGTTGGGCTGGGCCAGGATGGCGTCATAGGTGGGGCCGCCGCCACGGCCCACGGAACCGCCGCGGCCATGGAACAGGCGGACCCGGACGCCGTGCTTGGCGGCGACGTCGCGCAGCTTGCGCTGGGTCTTGTGGATCTCCCACTGGCTGGTCATCACGCCGGATTCCTTGTTGGAGTCCGAGTAGCCCAGCATGACTTCCTGGATGTCACCGCGGAGGCGCACCAGTTCCCGGTAGGAGGGATCGGACAGAAGCTGGTCGACGATTTCGGCCGAGGCCCGCAGTTCCTCCACCGTTTCCAGGAGCGGTGCGAAGCCGATCTTGGCGTAGGGCTTGTCGCCGAAGAGGTTCACCAGCCCGGCTTCACGGGCCAGCACGGCCGCGGCGAGCACGTCGTCCGCGCCCCGGGTCATGGAAATGATGTAGGTCTCGATGACGTCCGGACCGTACATGCGCAGCGCCCGACGGATCTCCCGGAAGACGTCGTACGTGCCGTCGGCGGCGCCGTCGAGCCTGATCGGGTGGCCGGACAGCGGCCGGCGGGAGGCCAGCTCCGAGCCCAGCACCTCGAAACGCTGTTCCCGGGAGAGCTCGGCGTAGCGCACGCCCGGGCCGCCGAGCCGGTCCATCAGCTGACCGACGGCGTCGTGGTGGTGGTCGGCGTGTTCGCGGATGTCCAGGGTGGCCAGGTGCAGGCCGAAGGAGGCGATGGCGCGGCGGACGCGGGCCAGCGAGCCGTCGGCTGCCAGGGCAGCGGAGTGGTTCCGCAGCGACAGCTCCAGCAGGTGCAGGTCGGCCAGGAGTTCGTCGGTTCCGCTGTAGTCGCGGCCGTGCTCATGGTTGGAGTTCACTGCAACCCGCTTGCCGGTGTTGATGAGCTTGGCCTTGATGCAGGTGAGCTTCAGCCGGTACGGCTCCTGCGCGTTCAGCTCCAGGACCCGCTTGTCCAGGCCGGGCAGCTTCTTCAGGTCCTCGTCGATGGACGTGAGCAGCGCTTCGTCCGCCCCCGCCAGCGCGGTGGAGTTGGACAGGATGGAGATCAGCTCATCGATCATGGCGATGCTGATCCGGATGGCGCTCTGGTTCTGGATCTGCAGGATTTCGCGGGTGACGGCGGCGGTGACGTTCGGATTGCCGTCGCGGTCACCGCCGATCCAGGAGCCGAACCTGATGGGGGCGTCCTTGGAGGCGAGGGTGACGCCGTGCTCGCCGAGAAGCTCGGAGAGCTCGGACAGCATTTCCGGCATGGCGTCGGTGAGGATGCCGCCCAGGTAGTAGATGGCGTTCCTGGCCTCATCGACAGGGGTGGGCCGGACCTGCCGCAGTTCGTCCGTCTGCCACATCTGGTCGATGATTTCGGCCAGCTGGCGGTCCTGCCGGCGGCGGGCCGTGGAGCCTTCTGCGGTGGGGCGGGACAGGACGTCGGAGAGCTTGCGGATCTTGTCCAGCACCGAGCGGCGGGAGGCCTCGGTGGGGTGGGCGGTGAAGATGGGTCGGACATCCAGTCCGTTGACCACTTCCTGCAGCACGTCCGGGCCGGCCTGCGCGGCGATCTCCGCCACGGTCTTGGCCAGCCAGCCATCCTTCTCGGCACGGGTCCGCAGCCCGCGGACCCGGTGGACCTGCTCGGCGGCGTTGGCGAGGTGGAAGTAGAACGCGAAGGCACGCACCAGGTCGGTGGCCTGCTCGATGGGCAGGGAGCCCAGCAGTTCGCGGACCTGGGCGACGACGTCGTGCGCGCTCCAGGGCCCGGTGGCATGCGCGCCGCCGCGTGCAGCTTCCTTGGATTCCTTGGTGAGGAGCCGGACCTGCTCCACGAGGTCCAGCAGTTCGGGGCCGTGCTGGCGGACCAGGGACTCGCCCAGCAGCGTGGAGACGCGCCGGACATCCGCACGCAGTTCGGCGGCGAGGTCGGTTTCGGGCGGTGTTGCAGTGTGAGCCATGGAAGCAATCTTTCGAGGGTTTCGGGACTTGGCTCGTACACTGCGCTGGATACTGTGAGCCACGTTACTAGCTAAAGATGCTACCCCCGGTCCCGCGCCGCAGTGGAATCCGTCTCAAAAGATGTCGCGGTACCCCACGTGGCGTTTGACCGCGTCCAGTTCAGCCCGTAGTTTTTCCACCTCATGCTGCACGGCGGCGGCCTCGGCCTTCCGGCGGCGGCCCTCCCGGGCCTGCACGGCGGCGGCCCACAGCCCCACCGGCACCAGGACCGCCAGCGCCCAGCCTGCCGCCGCAAAAAAGCCGAGCGCCACCGGCAAGGCGGCCTGGAAGTCGATGAAATCGTTGGCCCTGCCCGCCAGGTCTGCCATCGCCGCGTCGAGCGGCTGCAGGAACTGGCCCACTACCGGCGCTCCGGAGAGCGACGGCGGGTCAAGCCTGGCGTGCGCGTCCCCGCCCCAGCGCCCGTCGGCAAGATGGTCCAGGACGTAGATGCCGGCGCCGACGTTCACCGCCGCGAAGACGACGACGGCGGCCAGGGCTGCGAGGTCGGGGCGGTGCCGGCGCCAAAGCAGCACAGCCACCCCGGCGCAAAGTGCAGCCAGCCAGGTCAGTGCCGCCAGCCATTCCCGGTTCACTCCTGCAAGGATGTCCACCCACCCATTCAACCCCGGCAAATCAACCCGCGCGGACCACCTTGAAGTTGAAGTCGGGGGTTCCCAGCACGCCGAAGAGCCGCAGCCACAGCGGCAGGACCATTTCGGCACCGCGGGCGGTGGTGATGTCGCCAAGGTCGATAACGTCCTTGTGGCCGAGCTCCGCCAGGAGTCCGGTGACGGTTTTCCTGGCGTCGGAGTCGTCGCCGGACACGAACACGGAGTGCTCCCCGTCCGCCAGGCGCCGTGGGTCCACCATCAGCCCGGCGTTCATGGTGTTGAGCGTCTTCACCACCCGGGCTTCGGGAAACGCCCGCTGGATGCGCTCGGCCAAGCTTTCCGTGTTCACGGGATTCAGCACCGGGGGCATCCCTTGCGTGAAGTCCAGCGGGTTGGACACGTCCACCAGGATTTTCCCTGCCAGCCGCGCCTCACCCGCCGCAGCCAGGGCTGCCAGCGATGCCGCTCCGTTCGTGGCGTTGACCACCAGTTCGCTGCTGCCTGCCGCGTCCGCGAATGTTGCCAGCCTGATGCCGCCGTGGCTTTCCAGCCATTCATTGAAGGGCCGTCCACCCATGGCATCGGGTGTGCTGCGGGCGGCTGTTTCGCCGGGGTCGCGCGTCCCCAGGACAACCTCGTGTCCCAGCCTGCTGAACGCTGCCGCCAGCGCCCGCCCTACAGTGCCTGTACCTAGAACTGCGATCCTCATGGCAGAACGCTACCCCCCCGTAACGGCCGGCGGGCAGTCCGCACCGCACTTACCCGCGTGCCGGTACCGGCAGCCGGAATGAACGGGAAAGGGCCGCGGTTGTAGCGGGGGCAGATGCAACCGGAAGGAACCATGACCACCACCCCAGCCGCCGCCACGTCAACCGCCCGGCAGGAGCGCTGGCAGCGCTTCCGTGCCAACCGCAACAAGGCCCTGGCAGCCCCGTACGGCTGGCTCACCCTCACCTCGTTCCAGTGGCTCGAGGACTCGCCGGCCACCGTCGACCTTGTTCCGGGCCTGTGGTCCACGGACGGCACGGATTCGGCGCCGGCCACCACGGCGTTCCTCACTGCAACCGCGTCCGACGGGCTCACACTGGTGGAGTCCGGGGAAAAGGTGGAGGGCACCATCTCCGCGGTCCTGGCGGATGAGGAATCGCTGATGTGGGTGCAGTTCGGTGGCCCGGAAGGAAACCAGGTGGTGGTGGAACTGGCCATGCGCGGCGGCCGCTATGCGGTCCGCACGCGGGATGCGGCCTCGCCGGTCTTTACGGGTTTCGAGGGCGTCCCCACGTACCCCTACAACCCGGAGTGGGAAGTGGTGGGGCGGTTCGAGCCCTACCCGGCCCCGGTGGACGTGCCGATTGGCACCGCGAACCCGCTGGTGGACGGCATGCACCGCTCGGTGGGCGAGGTGGTCTTCCGCCTCCCGGGCAGCAGGCACGAGTTCCGGCTCCAGGCGGAAGAGGAAAAGCTTGGCGCCCTGACCGTCACGTTCCATGACGAGACCAACGGCGACACCACGGACGACTGGCGCAAGCTCTCGCTCGCCCGGCCCCGGCCGGACGGGTCCGTTGTCCTGGACTTCAACCGGACCATCAACTACCCCAGCGCCTTCACCCCGTACGGCACCTGCCCCATGCCCGTGAAGAACAACAGCCTCGATATCCGGGTGGAGGCAGGCGAGAAGCAGCCCTATCCCGCTTAGGAGATGGCCGAGATGCCGGTGATGGCCCTGCCCACAATCAGGGTGTTCACCTCGAACGAGCCCTCATAGGTGTAGATGGCCTCGGCGTCGGCGAAAATCTTTGCCATCCGGTAGTCGGTGACGATGCCGTTTCCGCCCAGGATGGAACGGCCCAGGGCCACGGTTTCCCGCATCCGGGCGCTGAGGTAGGACTTGGCCAGCGCCACCTGCGGCATGCCCGCCCCGCCGCCGTCCTGCAGCCGGGCAATCCCGGCCATCATGGACATGCTGGCCACGGTGTTGCCCAGCATGGTCACCAGCTGCTGCTGGATGAGTTGGAAGTGTGCCAGCGGGCGGCCGAACTGATGGCGTTCGACGGCGTACTGCCGGGCGACGTCGAACGCGGCCAGTTGCTGGCCCACCGTCTGCCAGTCCACCATGATCCGGGAGCTGCGGAGCAGCTCCTTCGTGTCCTCGAAGCTGCTGATCCCGCTGAACCGGTCCGCTTCGGGCACCCGGACGTCCTGGAACACGATGTCGGCGTTCTGGACGGTGCGCAGGGCGATCTTGTTCTCGATCCTGCTCCGGCTGACCCCCGGCAGGGTGGCGTCCACGATGAAGCCGCGCACGGAGCCGTCCGCCTCGTCCCGCGCCCACACCAGCATGTAGTCGCAGAACGTCCCGTTGCCGATCCACCGCTTGGCGCCGTTGAGCACCCAGGTGTCGCCGTCGTCGTCCGCTTCTCCGGTGCTGGAGGAGATCCGCCGGGCCCGCGTCTCCAGCCCGCCGGCCACGTCGGAGCCATGCAGGGGTTCGGTCAGGGCGAAGGCACCGGTGGTGCGCAGCTCCGAGGCGTCCGCCAGGAGCCGCTCCTTCTGGCCTGTGCTGCCGAAGGTGTGCAGCGACTCGACGAAGAGGTCGTGGTGGACCAGGAAGAACGTGGCAAGCGAAGTGTCCACCCGTGTTATTTCGGCGATGACCAGGCCGGCGAAGAGGTGGCTGTAGCCCCGGTGGGTGGGGGTGCTCAGTTCCAGGGCGGCGAGCTTGGGGAGGATGTGGGCAGGGAATTCGGCCTTGTTCCACCAGTCGGCGGCGTGCGGCGCGACCTCGGCGGCGAGGAAGTCCCGGAGTTCGGCCAGCTTGTTCCGTTCGGCCTGGCCGAGCATCGATTCGACGGCGAAGAAGTCCGCGGACGGCAGCTGGCGGATGTCCTGCGCGCTCATTTCGGTCCCATCCGGATGGCGCCGTCCAGGCGGATGGTTTCACCGTTCAGCATGGCGTTGTCCACGATGTGCGCCACCAGGTTGGCGTATTCCGCGGGCTTTCCCAGCCGGGAAGGGTGCGGAACCTGGGCGCCCAGGGAATCCTGCGCCTCCTGCGGCAGGCCCGCCATCATGGGGGTTTCGAAGATGCCCGGCGCGATGGTGACCACCCGGACCAGCGAGCGCGCCAGCTCCCGCGCCAGGGGCAGCGTCATGGCAGCCACCGCACCCTTGGAGGCTGAATAGGCGGGCTGTCCGATCTGCCCGTCGAAGGCAGCAACGGAGGCGGTGTTGATGATGACGCCGCGTTCGGGACCGCCGAGGGCGGTGACGGCGGGTTCGGTGCCCACCATGGCTTCGGCCGCCAGGCGCAGGACGTTGAAGGTGCCAATCAGGTTCACCTGGACCACCCGGCTGAACGTTTCCAGGGGCAGCACGCCGTCGCGGCCCAGCACCTTCCCGGGGGTGGCGATGCCGGCGCAATTCACCACGATCCGCAGCGGCCCCAACCCGACGGCGGTCCCGACGGCGGCGCGGACGTCGGTCTCGCTGGTCACGTCCGCCGGCGCGAAGGCGGCGGACTGGCCGGCCGCGGCGCGGGCGTTCAGTGTCTCTGCCATGGCCTGCCCGGCAGAGGAGGGGAGGTCAACGAGCACTACGGAGGCGCCGTCGTCGAACAGCCTGCGTGCCGTGGCTGCCCCCAGCCCGGAGGCGCCGCCTGTCACCAGTGCGACGCTGCCTGCAATGTCCATACATCCTCCTTGATGCGTCCCCATGCCGCGGCGCGGCGTCGGGCAACAGTTAATGAATGTTAACTGAAATCCGGCGCGCCCGCACCCTTTGGGGGCACGGGCGGGGAACGCGGGGGTGCCCCCGTTAGGGTGGACGGCATGACGTCCATGAGCACCGACCACGGCGGATGGCAGGAGAAGGCGAACCACGCGGCCAGGTCCGTGACCGCATTGTTCGGCCGGAAGCTGCTGTTCCTGCCGGGAACCCACCTCGGTGCCATCCTGTGGCAGGGCAGGCAACCGGCGCGGCAGGACAGCCCTTCGGTGCCGGCGCAGGATCCGGGCAGCCAACCTGCGCCGTGGTGGCTGGCAGCCCTGCGGCGTGCCAGGCCTGCCGCAGCACTGGTCCTGCCATGGCACTACTGGTGGCAGGCGCACTATGTGGACTGCCTGGTGGACGCCGGGCGCCGGGAGCTTGGCGGAGGCGCCACTCCGGCGGCCCGGTTCAACGGCCCGGACCGGCCCAGCGCGGGGCATTTGGCCTCACGCCTGGTCACCGGAATCCGTCTCCGTAACGCCCTGACCTTCGTCAACAACTACTACGACGACATGGCGTGGCTTGCCCTGGCCACCCTGCGGCTGGACCGCCTTGCCGAGGAGAGCCGGCGTCCGGGCCGCCGCCGCAACGCAGCCGTCCGCGCATCGCTCACGCTCCAGTTTGATGCCGCCTGCACCGACGACCTTGGCGGCGGCGCGTTCTGGAGCAAGAAGCGGGACTTCAAGAACACGCCGGCGACGGCGCCGGTAGCCCTGTTCTACGCCCGTACCGGCGAGCAGGCCAAGGCACAGGCCCTGCTGGACTGGCTCGATGCCACCCTTTTCGACCCGGACCAGGAGCTGTACCTGGACGGCGCGCGCCTGAACGCCGCCGGCGAGGTGGTGCTGGAGCGCGCCGTCTACACGTACAACCAGGGGCCGGTGCTGGGGGCCCTGCTGGAAGTGGGCGGCGACGCGAACCTGGCCCGGGCCGCGGTGTTGATTGAGTCCGTGCGGCGCAGGCTTACCGTCCGGGAAGCGAGCGCGGTGCAGGGCAGCGTGCTCCGCTGCGACGGAACCGGCGACGGCGGCCTGTTTACAGGGATCCTCTGCCGCTACCTGGCGCTCGCCGCAGTGGATCCCCGGCTCCCCGGCGCGACACGGGCCACCGCAGCCCGGCTGGTGACGGACACCGCGGAGGCATTCTGGTCCGGCCGGCGAGCCGTCGGCGCGGAGGAAGCAGGCGCGCGGCTGGCCACCAGCAGCATCTTTTCCATGCACGCCTCCCAACCGGCGGCCGCGACGTATCCGCAGGGAGCCGCCGTCGAGCTCTCCACCCAGCTCCAGGCCTGGATGGCCCTTGAGGCCGCGGCGTCGGTCAGTGCGGCGGGCCCGCCCGCCGCCTAGCTGGACGGCTGGCGGATGCCGGCCAGCGCAGTGACGGTGCCGCCCTTGAGCTGTACCCCGGCGTCCGTTGCCAGGCGCGCCTCCCGGTGGCCCGGCGGCGGGAACACGAGCGACGTCAGCGCCTGCCCGGCCACGAAGACCTCCACCGAGGACCGGTCCACGAACACGGTCAGGCGCACGGTGTCCCCGGCGGCCCGGACCTCCACGGACCGGGCCGCGCGGTAGCTGTCGTCCACGCCGGAGCCGCCCTGCCGGTCCTTGCCCCCGGCCACGGCGTCGCCGTCCCGGAGCACGAACGCGCGTCCCGCCGTGAAGTCGTAGCCGACCGTGGCGTAGGTGGTGCCCCCGCTCTGCAGGAGGAGCCTGGCCTCACCGGTCCCGCTGGCAGGTCTTGCCAGTTCGACCTCGGCCTTGAAGGCTCCGCTGTCCGGCACTGGAAGTTCCCTCCCGTCGCCCAAGTCACCGCCGGGCACCTGGGCCGCCTCCCCTTCCAGCGACGCCAGCGCCGCGGTGGGGGACGATGCCAGCACGGGGCGGCCGCTGCCCGATTCCAGGCGGAGGTCGCGGACCACCGACGCCGCCCCGTGCCAGTCCGTCGTGGGCAGCTGCCGGGCGTACGCCCAGTTGTTCATCCAGCCGATGGCGTGCCGGGATGCCTTCCGCTGGGCGTCGGGAAGCCGGGGATCGTCCCAGGTGACGGCGGCGTAGAAGTCAGCTCCGCCGTCGAGCCACTGGTGCCCGCCCGCCGGGGTGAAGGCCTTCCCGTCGAAGCTGCCGGTCCAGTACGCCGGGCCGGTGGTGCGGCCCTCGGCGGAGCCGTTGGCGCTGGCGGCCAGGACCCAGGTGCGTTTGGCGGGGTCGCCGTCAACATCCATCTGGAAGAAGTCGGGGCATTCGAGGATGCCCAGGCCGTCCTGCCGGAATCCGGACACATACGTCCACTGTTTAAGGTCTTTGGACGTGTAGAAGCCGATCTTCGACCCTTCGGCGAGCAGCATCAGCCACTGGTTGTTGGCGTCGTCGCGGACAATCCTCGGGTCCCGCCAATGCTCGGCGCCGGGGTTCTCCATCACCGGGTTCTGCCCGTAGCTTTGGAAGCTGTAGCCCTTGTCCGTGGAATAGAACAGGGACTGGCGCTGGACGCCGTCATGCTGCTGGGTCAGGACCGCGATGACCGCCCCCTTGCCGAATCCCGCCGTGCCCTCGGCGTCCACCACCGCGGAGCCGGTCTCGATATCGCCCAGGCCGTTGCGGAATTTCCGGATGGCGACGCCCTCGTTCTTCCAGTGCACCAGGTCCGTGCTGGTGGCGTGGAACCATTCGGTGCCGTTTCCCTCGGGGTAGTCGGCGTTGTAGAGGTAGTAGTAATGCCACATCCCGTCCAGGAAGAAGGGCCGCTGGGGATCGTTCATCCAGCGCTGGTCCGGGGTGAGGTGGTAGGCGGGCCGGTAACCGGGCCCCTCACCCGGAGCGGTTTCCGTGGGTGGCGGGCCGGAGGGGGCGGCGGAACCGGCAGGTCCGGGCCGGGCGCCTTCCTGCCGGCCTTCCTGCCCGTTTCCGGCAAGCACCAGCGAAACGGCGAGGGCCAGGACTGCCACGGCGGCTACCGCGGACCACAGGAACGGGCGGCGCCGAAGGGCGGCAAGGACTGTTCGGGGGAGGGTGGGGGGCATGGTGGTGTCGATCCGTCGCTGAATGCACAAATGCCGTCCCCCGGCTCGGGGAACGGCACCAGCGCAAGTGAACCATCGAGTTTACCGGTTCCGCTCCCGGCACCCCAACCGAATGACGTTACCCCGCGGGCTCCGGGTCCACCCCGGCAGGCCGCTTCTTCTGCGGAAACGGCGTCTCCCCCCGCGCCAGCATGTCCACGAACCCTGCAATCCGGCGTTCCCGGGTGGCGGCCTGCTTTGCCGAGTTGGTGCGGTAGACCAGGGCGAACAGGTTGGTTTTGGTGAGGACGTCGAACATCGCCTGCGCCGCCGGGTTGGCAGCGATGGCGGCGGCGAGGTCTGCCGGGACCTGCACATCGGCCTGGCCGCCGTATGCTGCGTCCCACCGGCCGTCGGCCTTTGCAGCGGCAACTGCGGCGCGGCCGGCGTCGGTCATTTTCCCTGCCTCCTCCAGCCTGGCGATGTGGCCCACGTTCCGGGCGGACCAGACGCTGCGGGGGCGCCGCGGCGTCATCCGCTGGAAGGAGCTTTCGCCGTCCCGGCGGCGCAACTGTCCGTCGATCCAGCCAAAGCACAGGGCCTCGTCAAGGGCCGCCGGATAATCCAGGCTGGTCACCGTCCCGCCCTTTTTGTGCAGGACCAGCCACACTCCCGGGCTGGTGGCGTGGTTCTCCTCCAGCCAGGCGCGCCAGGCGGCGGCATCGGGCACCAGCAGTTCCTCAAGGTCTTCGGCCATGGCCTAATTCTGCCGCTGAAAACCCGGTCCACAAGCCCCGTGTGCAGCGCCGCTCCACGTGGCATCATTGCCCCTACAGACCAGTTCCCCACCCTAGGACAACGCCATGCTCCGAGTCCGCCCCGTCCACTCCACGTCCCGCCCCGGGTCCTGGACGCAGTTCCTCACGGCCTTGGGGATGGTCCGGACAGAGGACGACGGCGGGCGCCAGGTCTTCGATTCAGCGTCGGGACGCCTGGCGCTGCAGCCCGCGGAGGCGGGATCCGGGCAGGACGGCAAGACAGTGTTTGCGGTTGAGGTGGGGGACGTGGCGGAGTTTGCCCGCCGCACCAACCTGGCCGCGCAGGAGGACGGCGCGCCGGACGACGGAACCGGACCTGCGGAGCTGGCTCCGGCCGGCGGGGCCTGCCGGATCAGCGCCCCGGACGGGTTCAGCTTCATGGCGGACAAAGCAGGCCACTTCGCCCAGTGCGCGGACGCCGACCCTTTGCTGGCCGTCGTCGGCGTCTGGTACACCGCCGATCCCGAGGCTGCCGCCCGGACGCTGCTGCACATCGGAGCGCGGCCACGCCCGGTGCCGGACAATGATGAAACCGCCGACTTCACGGCCAAGAACGGCGGGGTCCTCCTGGTGCGTCCGGCGTCCGGGCCATCCCGCGCGGGGCTGGGCTTCGAGTACGGCGGCGGACTGGAACCCCTGCAGGAGCGGCTGGCCGCCGCAGGATTCGCCGCCAGCCTGACCGAAGAGGCCTTCGGCAGCACCCTGCACGTGGCCAACCCGGACGCCGGCAGCCCCAACGCGCCCGCCACCGTGTGGGTCTCCCAGCGGCGCCCCATGGGGTAGAACTTAAGCATGAACGTGCGCACACCTGACCCGAATCCCGGCTGGCTCTCTGAAGAAGACCTCTTTGAGGCACGGGGGCGGCTGCCCATGGTGTACGTGGAGGCAGTGCCGGTCCGGCTGGATCCGTTGGGGTACGTCAACGAGGTGGGCACGCTGCTGCAGGCGGATGCCGACGGGACGATGGTGCGGTCCCTGGTGTCCGGCCGGGTCATCTACCGTGAGACCATCCGCGCCGCCCTGCTGCGGCACATGGAAAAGGACCTCGGCCCCCTGGCGTTTCCGCAGCTCCCGCTCAGCCCCGTACCGTTCACCGTTGCCGAATACTTTCCCGCGCCGTCCCAGACCGGCTTCACCGACGAGCGGCAACACGCCGTGTCCCTGGCCTACGTCATTCCCGTCACGGGTGAGTGCGAGCCCCGCCAGGACGCCCTGGAACTGACCTGGATGACCCCCCAGGAAGTGCTCAGCCCCGGCGTCCAGATGGAGTTTGCCGGCGGCCGCGGCGGCCTCATCCGGCAGGCCCTGGCGTTTGCAGGCGTGGGCTTCTGACATCCCCGCCGGGACGTGGGGGTCCCCGGTTTCAGGGCTCCGCCTTTGTAGACTGTAGGGCGGACCGCAAGAGAACTTAAGGACTCCCATGACCGAAACACCAGCCGCCAGGCACCACCGTGAACAGCAGGCTGGATCTCTGACCACCGGCAGCCACATCCTCCTTCCCGACGGCCAGCGCACTGCCGAAATCGACCAGGTGGAGCTGGAACGGGACGATTTCGGCTCCCCCGCCCTGGTGCTGGCAAGCCTTTCCGGCGGCGGGACGCTCCGGGTCGCCGTCGGCACCACGGTCACGGTCGTGGAGGGAACGCACGACGACGTCACCCAGCTTCCGCTGCCGGCCACCCTTCCGGAGGCCGCCCCTCGCGCGGAAACCGCCGCACCCAACGACAGGGGGCAGGAGCAGTCCGGCGGCGGGACAGGGCCGACCGCCGTGGCGCCCGCCGTCGTCGTACCTCCGCTGCCGCCGGTCCCGCCTGCGGTGACCGGGCCCAGCGACGACGAACTTGCGCTCATCCCGGCACCGGCCGGCACTCCCGAATCCGTAGTGGAAGCCGCCGCCGAGGCACACCCGGATGCCGAGGGTGTCCTGCTCCTGGCGGACCGGCTGTCCAAGGGCGTCAATTTCAAGTCCGGAAGCTGCCTGAAGGACCTTAGCGACCTGGCACACGAACTGTTCATCACGCTCAAGGACCCGGACGGCGCCCTCTCGGTGGCGGACCTCCTCACGGTGCTGCCCTACGACGGCAACCCGGGCCGCTGGAGCTCGGTGGAGGCGGCCCTGGCGCTGGCCAGCTACATCTGCCGGCAGGATGGCCAGTATGAACGCGCGGAAGTGTACGAAAAACTGATCCGCACCCCGGAGAACCAGGAAACGGACCCGTTCAAGGCGCGGATGGCCGCCAAGGTGCGGCAGCGCTCGCTCAACGAGCCCAACCTGTACGACAAGGAAATCTTCCGCTCGATCGACAACTCCAACCATGACGCCGAACGCGAATGGCGGCTGCTGCGGCTCGAATCCCTGCTGTTCCTGCGGGCCCACGGGGGCTCGGAGACCATCGGGATGTCCGAACTGGAGCGCCGCATCAGCAATGAGCTGGAGGCGGTCCGCGCCTGACCTCCCGGGCGCCGTCCCCATACGGGAATTTCCCCCTACCCGGGCCCCTGTCCGGGGCGTACATTCGGGGCTATGACGAACAATCTCAGCGTAGTGATCAACGCCGACGCGCCGCAGGTCTGGACCATGCTGCGCGAACCGTCCAAGGTGGCACAGTGGCACGGCTGGCAGGCCGAGGACCTGGAATCCGAGATCAAGGAGATCTACTTCTCCAGCGACGTGGAGGAATCCGCGGACCACACCAGGCTCACCGTGCACGGCGGGGACACGTTTGAACTCCACCCGGTGCCCGAAGGAACCCGGGTCAGTGTCACCCGCGGGGCGCTGGACCATGATTCGGAGTGGGCGGCCTGGGATGAGGACATCACCCAGGGGTGGCTGACCTTCCTGCAGCAGCTCCGCTTCGCCCTGGAACGCCACCCTCACGGCAAGCGCCACACCCTGTTCCTGCACCTGACGGACGGGAAGGGCTCCGCGATTGAAAAGCTGGGGCTTGCCAGCCTTCCTGCGCCCGGCGAGCCGTACCAGGTAACGCTGGACACCGGTGAGGAGATCAGCGGGAAGGTCTGGTTCCGGACCAGCCACCAGGTGGGACTGACGGTCCACGGCTACGCCGAGCACGGCGAGGGACTGCTGGTGGTGGCCGACCATCCGGCCATCAAGGATGTCCGGGCCGAAGGCGAAGGTTCGCTGGTGATCGCTTCCACCTACGACCTTGGTGCGGGCGCGCTGGAGGCCATCAGGTCGTCCTGGGATTCCTGGCGGTCCAGCAACTATCCGGAGTCGGACCCGGCGAGCTGAGGGCCCCGCTGGTTTGTTAGGGCGCCCGGGTTTGCTGGCACACTGGTAGCGTGCCAGCCAACCCCGCCTTCGCCCTGCCTGATACCCGGTCACAGTTTTCCTTCACGGTGGGCACGCGCCTGGCGGAGTCCAACCCGCCCACGGACGCGCAAGTGGCCGGCAACGGCGGCGGGTTCCTGGGCCGGACCGGCACCATCACCACCCCCCATGGTGACATCCAGACGCCGGCGTTCATCGCCGTCGGCACCAAGGCCACCGTGAAGGCCGTGCTCCCGGAATCCATGGCGGACCTGGGTGCCCAGGCCCTGCTGGCCAACGCGTACCACCTGTACCTGCAGCCCGGACCGGACATCCTGGACGAAGCCGGCGGCCTGGGCAGGTTCATGAACTGGCCCGGCCCTACCTTCACGGACTCCGGCGGGTTCCAGGTGATGAGCCTTGGGTCCGGGTTCAAGAAGGTCATCGACATGAAATCGGTGGACGCCTCCGGCCCGGACGACGCCGTTGCCCCCGGCAAGGAACGCCTGGCGCACATCGATGACGACGGTGTCTGGTTCAAGTCCCACCTGAACGGGGACCGCCACCGCTTCTCGCCCGAGATTTCCATGCGGGTCCAGCACCAGATCGGCGCGGACATCATGTTCGCGTTCGACGAGCTCACCACCCTGCAGAACTCCCGGCGCTACCAGGAGGAATCCCTGGAGCGCACCCGGCTGTGGGCAGAGCGGTGCATCGCGGAGCATTTCCGCCTGACCGGGGAACGGGCGGCCAAGCCGTACCAGGCGCTGTTCGGCGTGATCCAGGGGGCGCAGTACGAGGACCTGCGCCGGAAGGCCTGCCGCGACCTCGGCGCCATGCCGTTCGACGGGTTTGGCATCGGCGGGGCACTGGAGAAGGAGAACCTGGGCACCATCGTGCGCTGGTGCAACGAGCAACTCCCGGAAGACAAGCCGCGGCACCTGCTGGGCATTTCCGAGCCGGACGACATTTTCACTGCCATCGAAAACGGTGCCGATACCTTCGACTGCGTTTCCCCCACCCGGGTGGCCCGCAACTCCGCCTTCTACACCCCGTACGGCCGGTTCAACCTCTCCGGAGCCAAATACAAGCGCGATTTCGGCCCGCTCCAGGACGGCTGCGACTGCTACGCCTGCACCAACTACTCCCGGGCCTACATCCACCACCTGTTCAAGGCCAAGGAGATGCTGTCCGCCACCCTGATCTCCATCCACAACGAACGGTTCGTGGTGAAGATGGTGGACGACGCCCGGCTGGCCATCGAGTCCGGCACGTTCTTTGACTTCAAGGCCGAAACCCTGGGCCGGTATTACTCCTGACCGCTGCTCCCGGGTGCCTCCGCTATCCTGACCCAATGCTCATCGAAATCCAGGCCGCTGCAGGCCCTGCCGAAGCCCTTGTCGCCCGCCCGTCCACCGGTACCGGCCCGTTTCCCGGCGTCCTCCTGTACATGGATGCCTTCGGCCTGCGCCCCCGCATCCAGGACATGGCCCAGCGCATCGCGGACTGGGGTTATGTGGTGCTGGCGCCCAACGTTTTCTACCGCGAAGGAACGGCCGCCGAGCTCGCTCCCGCAGCTGACATGACCACCCAGGAAGGCCGTGAAGCCGCCGGCAAGGCTGCGTTCCCGCGGGTCGGCCGCCTGACCCCGGACAAGGCCCTGCCGGACATCGATGCCTGGGTTTCGGCACTGGCAGCGCTCGACGGCGTCGCGCCCGGTCCCATCGGCACCGTGGGCTACTGCATGGGCGCCAGGCTCGCGGTCCGCACCGCAACATCCCACCCGGACGTGGTGGCTGCCTGCGGCGGCTTCCACGGCGGCGGCCTCGCCACCGAAGACCCGGACAGTCCGCACCTGGACCTGGGGAAGGCCCGCGCGAGGTTCGTGTTCGGCCACGCGGACCACGACCGGAGCATGGCCCCCGACGCCGTCGCCCGGCTGGGCGACGCGCTGCAGGCCGCAGGGCTGGAGGCTTCCAACGGCATTTACGACGGCGCACCGCACGGCTACACCATGGCGGACACGTCTGCCTTCCACCCGGAAGCAACGGAGCGGCACTTCACGGAACTGCGGGACCTCCTGGACGGGACGCTGAAGGCCTAAGCCGGCCTCCCGCCGCCGAACCAGGGCTGCCGGGCGATCAGCAGCCAGAAGGGACGGCGCCGGGCGGCAGCTACGCGGCGTTTGCCGCCGCTGCCGCGGCCCGGCCCGGGACGCCGTAACTGGGCTCGCGCTTCTTGACCCAGTTGATGGCCAGCGACGTGATGGGAACGAACAGGAACTCCACCAACGTCTTGTACACGAAGCCCACCACCACGTAGTTCACGAAGCTTCCCAGGTCCGCGATGCCGATGACGGATGCCGCGATGCTGCAGAAGATCAGCGTGTCCACGAACTCGCCGGCGCCGGCGGAGCCCATCAGGCGGGCCCACAACGACTTCTCGCCAGTGCGGGCCTTCATCCGGACCAGGATCCAGGAGTTAATGGTCTGCCCGGCCAGGAATGCCAGCAGTGACGCCAACACGATCTGCGGCACGGGACCCAGCGCGCCCTCCAGCGCCGACTGCTTCGCAGCACCGTACTCGTCGTCGAAGCCCGGCAGGGCGATGACCACCCAGTAGCAAAGGGACGCGAAGACGGACAGCGCGAAGGTGGTGAAGATGGCTTTGCGGGCCACCTTGAAGCCGTAGACCTCGCTGATCACGTCACCCAGGATGTAGGCGAGCGGGAAGAGGAAGAAGCCACCGTCGGTGACGATCGGGCCGAAAGCCACCCCTTTGGACGCCCCGATGTTGGACAGGATCAGCACCACCGCCATGGACGCCAGCATGATTCCAAAAAAGGGCGAGCCGACGGCGGCGAACCGGACACCGGAGTCAGGGTCAGCTGCGTGGACGGTTTCGGGCGCGGCACTGTGGCCGGAGGCAGGGGACATAAAGGCATCCATTCAGGAGTGGTTGGCCGGCGCCCGGAACGGGGCGGCCGGTTGTATTAGCACTCAGGCCATTCTTCCATTGCCGCTGTGGCCGGCTGATTTCGTGCCGGCTGCCCCGGAAGCCAGGAATTGAACATGTTCAACTATGTGTGCCACACTGATTTTGAACACGTTCAAGAATCGGGGAACCATGGCCGCCAAGAGTGAGCAGACCAGGCAGAAGGTGGCGGAGGCCGCCCTGCGCATGTTCCGTGAGATCGGGTTCGAAAAGACCACCATGCGGGGCATCGCCGCTGAGGCAGGCGTGTCCGTGGGAAACGCCTACTACTACTTCGCCTCCAAGGACGACCTGGTCCATGAGCTGTACGTCCAGGTGCAGGCAGAGCATGCCGGCCTGGCCGCCAATGCCCTGCTGGAGGCAAGCGGACTGGCCGACCGGCTTCGGGCCGTCCTCCACACAGGACTCGACGTCATGGCGCCGTACCACCGGTTTGGGTCCGACTTTGTGGCCACGGCCATCAGGCCCACCTCCCCCGTGAATCCGTTCTCGGCGAACTCCACGTCCGCCCGGGAAGCCTCCCTGGCCACCTTCAGGACCGCGGTTGAGGGGGCCCGGCCGGCGGTGCCGAAGAAACTGCGGGCCGACCTGCCGGAACTGCTGTGGCTCTGCTACATGGGCATCACCCTCTTCTGGGTCTACGACAGCTCGGAAGGGCAGCAACGGACCAGGAGGCTGGTGGACGGCGCGGCGCCGCTGATCGCCCGGGGACTCGCGCTGGCCCGCATCCCGGGTGTCAGCAAGGTCCTCGACGACGTCCTGGGCCTGAGCCGCAGCATCCGCGGCGGACAGTAAATACGAACAATGGGGGAAGACATGGGCAGGGCAAAAACGGTTGTGGTGGCAGGCGCCTCGGGCTTCATCGGCAGCTACCTCGCCCGGCGCTTCGAGCAGGACGGCTGGACCGTGCGCACCATCGGACGGAAGGGGAACGGCGGCTCCTCCGCCGGCTGGGACGACGACGGCGGCATGCAGCGGGTGCTTGACGGCGCTTCCCTGGTGGTGAACCTCGCCGGACGCTCCGTTTCCTGCCGCTACAACGACCGGAACAAGGCCGCGATCCTGGAGTCCAGGGTGGCCACAACCCAGGCACTCGGCCGGGCCATCGCACGCTGCCAGGAACCGCCGTCGACCTGGCTCAACGCCAGCACGGGCACCATCTACCGTGACGCGCGGGACCGGCCGCAGTCCGAGGCCGGCGGCGAGCTGGGAAGCGGATTCTCGGTGGGCGTCGCCAAGGCGTGGGAGGCAGCCCTGGAGGCGGCCGATACCCCCGGAACCCGGAAGATCCCGCTGCGGATCGCCATCGTCCTGGGCCGCGGCGGTGGTGCGCTCCAGCCCTTCGCCAACCTGGCGCGGCTGGGGCTGGGCGGCCACATGGGCGACGGCACCCAGAAATTCAGCTGGATCCATGTGGAGGACCTGTACCGCAGCATCCGTTTCCTGCACGCGCGGACCGACGTCACCGGGCCTGTCAATGTGGCGTCGCCGGATGTGGTGTCCAACCGGGACCTGATGCGGCTGGTGCGCCGGGCGTATGGCGCCCGCTTTGGGCTGCCGACTCCTGCGTGGCTGCTCCGCGCCGGAGCGGTCCTGATCCGCACCGAAACCGAACTGGTGTTCAAGTCCCGGTGGGTGCAGCCGCAGAAACTCCTGGACGCGGGCTTTGTCTACAGCCAGCCGGAGCTGGGACGGGCACTGCTGCAGATCGCCAAAGGCCGGGCCTGACGCGGGCACCGCTCCCGGCGTCCGCCCCTTGTGGTCCTGAACACCGCGGTCCGTCATCCGCTGTACGCCGCCACATGGCAGGCGTCCGACGGCGGGTGGCAGGATGGGCCCATGACTTCCGCTTCCACTGACGCAACGCTGTCCGCCGCCGGCCCCGCCGTCGTCCTCACCATCGCAGGCTCCGAAGCCACCGGTGGCGCCGGAGCCCAGGCCGACCTGAAGACCTTCCAGGAACTCGGTGTCTTCGGCATTGCCAACCTCACGTGCATTGTCTCGTTCGACCCGAAGGACAGCTGGAACCACCGGTTCGTGCCGGTGGACCAGCAGGTGATTGCAGACCAGCTGGAGGCGACGACGGCGGCGTACGGTCCGGCGTCGGGCGCGCCTTCCGCCCTGGACACCGTGAAGATCGGCATGCTGGGCAGCCCCGCCACGATCAGCACGGTGGCGTCCGCCCTGCAGGAGAACAGCTTCGCCAACGTTGTCCTGGACCCGGTGCTGATCTGCAAGGGCCAGGAGCCGGGGCACGCGCTGGACACGGACCAGGCCCTGAAGGCCCAGATCCTTCCCCTGGCCACCTTTGTCACGCCCAACCACTTCGAGGCGGAATCACTGTCCGGCCTGGAGATCACCGACGTCGAATCCCTCAAGGCCGCCGCCGTCCGCATCCACGAGCTCAGCGGCGCGGCAGTTCTTGCCAAGGGTGGGGTGCGGCTGGAAGGCCCGGACGCCGTCGACGTCTTCTTCGACGGCGACACCCTGGAAGTCCTTCGCGCCCCGAAGGTGGGCGAAGTTGCCGTCTCGGGTGCCGGCTGCTCGCTGGCCGCAGCGGTGACGGCGGAGCTCGCCAAGGGAGCCAGCCCGCTGGAGGCTGCACGGACCGCCAAAGACTTTGTCACCGCCGGCATCCGCAACCGCGTGGCCTCCGGCGCCCCGTTCGATGCCCTGTGGCAGGGCGGCGCCCGCTGACCAATCCCCCATCACGTTTTGGCCCTAAAACCCAAACGCCCCATCACTTTTCGCCGAAAAATCCGGAACGCGTCTGCACTTTATGCAGACGCGTTCCGGATTTAAGGGCAGTATCTCATGGCGGGTCTGGACCCGGTCAGCGCCGCGGAATGTTGCGCAGATTGCTGCGGGCCATGCTCACAGCCTCGCCCGCGCCGCGGTTGAGGACCACCTTGGACATGGCGGTGGCGAAGCCGATCACCTGCGAGCCGGAGATCTTCGGCGGGATGGACAGCGCCTTGGGATCGGTGATCAGCTCCACCAGTGACGGGCCGGGGTGCGCAAACGCCTCCCGGTAGGCCGATTCGATCTGCGCGGGGTCCGTGACCCGCACCGCGTGGAAGCCCAGCGCCTGTGCAACGGCCGCGTAGTTGGCGTCCGGCACGTCCACGCCGAAGTCGGGCAGGCCGTCAACCAGCATCTCGAGCTTGACCATGCCCAGCGTCGAGTTGTTGAAGACCACCACGTTGACGGGCAGTTTGTAGGCGGCGGCGGTGATGAGCTCGCCCAGCAGCATGGACAGCCCGCCGTCGCCGGACACCGAGATGACCTGGCGGCCGGGGAATGCCAGCTGTGCGCCGATGGCATGCGGGAGGGCATTGGCCATGGAGCCGTGCAGGAAGGATCCGATCAGCCGGCGGGTGCCCAGCGGGTTGATGTAGCGGGCGGTCCAGACGTTGCACATCCCGGTGTCGGCGGTGAAGATGGCGTCCTCGGCCGCAACCTGGTCCAGCAGGGAGGCCGCGTACTCCGGGTGGATGGGCTGCTTTTTCTCCACCTTGCGGGTGTAGGCGCCCACGGCCTTGTTCATCAGGCGGTCGTGTTTCTTGAGCATCTGGTCCAGGAAGCGCCGGCTCTTCTTAGCCTTGACCAGCGGCAGGAGGGCGCGCAGGGTGGGCAGCACGTCGCCGTGGACGGCGATGTCGACGTCGGTCCGGCGGCCCAGCCGGTGGGCCGCCCGGTCCACCTGCGCGGTCCGGGTGTCCGGCAGGAACTGGTCGTAGGGGAAGTCCGTGCCGAGGAGAACCAGCAGGTCGGCGTCCTCGATGCCCTCGGCTGCGGCCCCATAGCCCAGCAGCCCGGTCATGCCGATGTCGAAAGGGTTGTCATACTGGACGAAATCCTTGCCGCGGAGCGAGTGGCCCACGGGCGCCTTGGCCAGTTCGGCGAGCGCCATCAGTTCCGCGTGTGCGCCCTCCACGCCGGCACCGGCAAAGATGGCCACCTTGCCGGCGTCGTTGATGGTGTCCGCGAGCGCCTGGACGCTGGCCGGGTCCGGAACCAGGCTGGCGGGCCGGAACGCGGCGGGCAGCGGGGTGGGGGCCGCGGCTTCCAGGCCGGCGATGTCTCCGGGCAGGGTCACGACGGCGACTCCCCCGAGTCCCAGCGCGTGCTGAATGGCGCTGTGCATGACGCGTGGTGCCTGCTCGGCCGTGCTGATGAGTTCCGAGTACACCGAGCATTCGTTGAACAGCCGGTCCGGGTGGGTCTCCTGGAAGAAGCTGCTGCCGATCTGCTTGCTGGGAATGTGGGAGGCGATGGCCAGCACCGGCGCCCCGGAGCGGTTGGCGTCGTACAGCCCGTTGATCAGGTGCAGGTTGCCGGGGCCGCAGGAGCCGGCGCACACCGCGAGCTTTCCCGTGAGCTGGGCTTCGGCGGCAGCCGCAAACGCTGCGGCTTCTTCATGGCGCACATGCACCCAGTCGATCCCGCCCTTCGCGGCGCCTCCCGTCTGGCGGACCGCGTCCACGATCGGGTTGAGGCTGTCCCCCACGATCCCGTAGATCCGCTGCACGCCGGCAGCCTGGAGTTGTTCGATGAGCTGGGTGGCAAGTTCCTTGGCCATGGGTGGCAGACTCCCGCGTTTGTGGTGGTGTGCTGACATGGCCAATATAGTCCGCCCGCCCTGGCGCCCTTCCCAGGCCCGCTCCCCCGGCGGAACGGTCCGCTTAGCGACGCGCGGCTTGCGGCACGGCCGCTGCCTCGGCTGTCAGGGCTTCAGCGAGCAGGGTTGCGGTGCGCACGATAAATGCACGACGGCGGGTGGTGCGGTCTTCGCTGCTGCCCGCCAGGAGGGTGTCGATCTGGGGAAGGACCGGCCAGCCGTCACACAGGGTGATGACGGTGATCAACAGGTCCGCCGCGTCGGTCCGGTCGATCCCGGGCAGGACGTCCAGGACCTGGCCCACCTTGATGGCGCAATGGTCGGACCGGGTGGCACGGCTGACAGTCTCGCCGCCCCGTTCCAGGCCTTCCCAGAACAGGAGCCTGGGCAGGACGCCATCGGTGGTGTGCCGGTCGAAGAGGCGTCCGGCATAGTCCCCGAACGCCCCCGGCCCCCTGCCGTTGATGGGTACTTCAGTCATGACCCGGACCATTTCGGCGGCCAGGACGGCGTCGAACAGCTCATCCTTTTTGCCGAAGTACTGGTAAATGCGTTCCTTGTTGACGCCTGCGGCCGCCGCGATGCGGTCCACCCGGGCGCCGGCCAGGCCCTTGGCGCTGAACTCTTCCGTTGCAGCCGCCAGCAGCAGCTCTTTGGTCCGCTCCGTGTCCCATGCCATGACGTCAGTCTACGCAATTCCAACCAGGTAGTTGCAATTGCTTCCGAGCGCGCTTATTGTCATTGCAAGCAAAAGCAACTAAGTAGTTGGAGTTTCCATGGATACTGTTTCACAGCCCTCAGCCCCGGCAAGCGCCCAGCCATCCACCCCATCAGGGTCCGTGGCGCTGCCTGCACCGGCAGCACCGCCGTCGATCCATGTCCGCGCCGCCATCACCTGGCTGGCGATTTTTCCGCTTGTTGCCATCGGCATGATCACTTCCGCCCCCTTAATGGAGAACTGGCACCCCATCTTCCGGGCAATGGCCCTGACCATGGTGGTGGTTCCTACGGCGGTTTATGTGGTGCTGCCCCGCCTGTTCGCCGGCTACGGCTTCCTGGCGCGCCGGTGGGTCATCCGCCGCTAGTGGCGGATGACCCACCGGCGGGGGTGTACGGGCCGCCGCCAGGACACGTCTAGACCTGACCGAGCAGCCGTCCTGCATCCAGGCGGACCACAGCATCCGCTGCGGCGATCGATTCTTCGTCATGGCTTACGCAGGCAACGGCGGCGCCCCGCCGGGCCTCCGCGGCGAGGATGGACCGCGTGCGCATCCGGCTTTCCCGGTCCAGGCCGGCAGCAGGCTCGTCCAGGAGAAAGACGCGCGCCTGGCGGGCGATGCCCTGGGCCAGCAGTGCGCGCTGGCGCTGGCCGCCGGACAGCTGGTTGAAGGGCCGCCCGGCAAGACCTTCCAGCCGTACCCGCTCCAGGGCATGGTCGACGCGCTCCCTCCGCCCGGCCCTGGTGATGCGGGCGGCCTGGTCCCGCCGCCTCCCCCACGTTCCCATCGCCACCACATCGCGGACGGTCAGGGGAAGGGTGTCCGGGGTGGCGACCCGCTGGACCACCAGGGCGATCCCGCTGTCGCATTCCACAGTGCCGAAGCCGGGCCTGCGCACGCCCGCCAGGATCTCCACCAGGGTGGACTTGCCGGCGCCGTTGGGTCCGGCAATGGCAGTCACCGCACCCCATTGGAGTCCGACACTGACGTCCCGCAGGGCAGGGACCGGACCAAATCTGTAGTGAAGGTGGCGGGCTTGCAGGGCATATCCGGATGTAGGCACGCTTCACCTTAACGCTATTGAGCATCATTCTCAATAAGCTAGGCTGGTCACGTGCACCTGCTGATTGAACCCTTTACCGCCGACTTCTTCCTCCGCGCCCTGCTGGGCGGAGCCCTCGTGGCTGTCATCTGCGGCGTGGTGGGAACGTGGGTGGTGATCCGCGGCATGGCCTTCCTGGGCGAAGCCATTGGCCACGGCATGCTGCCCGGTGTGGCGCTGGCGACGGTCGCTGGCGTTCCGGCGCTGGTGGGCGGCGCCGCGAGTGCCGTCGTCATGACTGCCATGATCAGCGCCCTCCAGCGCCGCGGCAGGCTCTCCTACGACACCAGCATCGGCCTGCTGTTCGTGGCCATGCTGTCCCTGGGCGTCATTATCGTCTCCCATTCGCGCTCCTTCGCCACCGACGCCACAGCCATGCTGTTCGGGGACATCCTTGCCCTGGATATGGCGGATCTTGGCGGACTGCTCCTGGCCGCGGGTGCCGCGGTGGCCACCGCGGTCGCCCTGCACCGGCGGTTCGTGGCCGCCGCCTTTGACCGCCGCATCGCCGTGACCCTCGGGCTCCGCCCTGACCTCGCCCAACTGGCGCTGGTAGGGCTGGTGACCCTCGCCGTCGTCTCCTCCTACCAGGCCGTTGGTTCCCTGCTCGTCGTCGGGCTGCTGCTGGCGCCGGCTGTCGCTGCCGCCCCCTGGACCCGCAGCATCCCGGCCCGGATGGCCCTGGCCTCCGCCGCGGGCGTGCTGGCCGTTGGGCTGGGCCTGCTGTGCTCCTGGTACGCGGGCACGGCGGCCGGTGCCTCCATCGCCGCGGCCGCCGCCGCACTCGCAGCCCTCTCCAGCGCCGCGGCACGGACCAGCGCCGCGGCACGGATCAGCGCAGCGGCACGGGCAACCTCCTCCCGAGTTGCCGCCCCTGGCACCCAGGGCTTCGAACCGGCGCCGGCCACCGACCTTGTTCCCCTCCACGGAAAGCAGCAATGAAACCCCAGACACCTGCCGCGGCCCTGGCCGCCCTGGCCCTCCTGCTCGCCACCGGCTGCACCAACGCAGCTCCCCCGCAGTCACCACCCGCCCCCGCCGGCTCCGCCTCCCCCGAAGGAAGCCACGGAGACCGCCCCGGCTTAGCGGAGGCGGCCGAGCCACCCTTGCACCTGGTGGCCATTGACGCCGCCGGCCAGGCCGCCATGCTGGACCTGCTCTCCGGCACCACATCGCAGCCTGCACGGGTACAGCCGCCGGACGGGGTCACCACCGACGGCCGCTACGTTTTCGCGGCCAACAGCGCAGGCGTGGACATCTTCGACAGCGGAGCGTGGACCTGGGACCACGTGGATCATTTCCACTACTACCGTGCCGCCCCGCGGCCGGTGGGGACGCTGGCCGGCGACGGAACCCCCACCATTGCCGGCGGGATGCTGTCCACCGCCGGGACCACGGGCGTGTTCTTCCCCGCCTCGGGCACCGCCATCCTCCTGGACAACGCGGAATTGTCCGACGGCAGGATCACGGAGGCCCTGCGGCTCTCCGTCGAACCGCATGCCGGCATTATTGCTCCGCTGGGCGACGGCGCCCTGGTCACCGAGGCCGGCAACGGCGGAACAGCTGCCCGGGTGCGCGCCGTCGACGCCAGCGGAAAGCAACTGGCCACGGCGGAGTGCCCGGCGGCGGCAGGAACCATCACCACGCGGGCCGGGCTGGTCATCGGATGTGCCGACGGCGCAGTCGTCGCCACGGCTGACGGCCACACCCCCGTCCTCCACCACGTCCCCTACCCGGAGGGCGCCGCCGCCCCCGCAACATCCTTCAACGGGCGCAAGGGCAGGCCCACCGTCGCCGGAACCGGCAGCGATGCCGGCGTCTGGCTCCTTAACACGCGCCGGCACACGTGGGAATGGCTGCCGACGTCGGCCCCGGTGCTGGCAGCGGCCACGGCAGACGATGCCGCGGGGCACGTAGTGGTGGTTGCCGGCGACGGCACCGTGCAGGTCTACGACGCAGCCAACAAGGAGCGGGTCGCCAGGACGGAACCGCTGCTGGCCGCCACGCTGGCCAGCCCTGACCTGGCGGACCACATCCACCTCACCGTCGATGCCCAGCGCGCCTACGTCAACGCTCCCGCGGAAGGCGTGGTCCACGAAATCGACTATGCCGATGGCGCCAGGGTGGCCCGCACCCTCAGCATGCCCACCACACCAGTGCACCTCGTGGAGACCGGCCGGTGAGGCGGGCCGCGCTGGTCGCCGCCCTGGCTGCGGCGCTCGTGCTGCCGGGCTGTTCCCAGCCGGAGGAACCCAGGCAGCCGCAGGTTGTGGTGACCACCAACATCCTTGGCGACGTCGTGCAGCAGGTCCTGGGAAACCAGGCCGAAGTCACAACCCTCATGCAGCCCAACGCCGACCCGCACTCCTTTGAAATCTCCGCCAGGGATGCGGCCCTGATGGGCAGCGCAGACCTGGTGGTTTCGAATGGGCTTGGCCTTGAGGAAGGGCTGCAGCAGCACCTGGACCGGGCCGCGGCGGCCGGTGCACCCATGCTGGTGGCAGGGGATGCCATTACCGCAATCCCCTATGGGTCAGGAGACGCGGAAGGCACGCCGGATCCGCATTTCTGGACCGACCCCACGGCCATGATCAAGGTCGTCGACGCCCTGGAAGAATCAGCCCGGAACATCGAGGGAATCGACCCTGCACGGCTTGCCGCGGGCGCGGAAGCGTACCGGCAACAGCTGGCGGCCCTCGACGCGGACATGGCTCAAGCCTTTGCCGCGATCCCGGACGGGCGGCGGGCACTGGTCACCAACCACCACGTCTTTGGCTACCTTGCCAAGCGCTTCGACTTTCGCGTGGTGGGCGCCGTGATCCCCGGGGGCACCACGCTCGCAGCCCCCGGCGCCGGTGACCTCCGCCAACTCAGCGAGGCCATCCGGCAGGCGGGAGTGCCCACCATCTTCGCCGAATCCTCCCAACCCGACCGCCTGGTGCAGGTCCTGGCCAGCGAAGCCGGCGTGAACGTCCAGGTGGCGGCCCTCTTCACCGAATCACTCAGCGGTCCCGGCGGCGCCGCCCCCACCTATCTGGACATGATGCGGGCCAACACCGGGCGCATCGTCCACGGACTCACAGCATCACCGCATCCCACACCCTGAAAGGCCACCCGCACCATGCACCGCACCAAAACCCGGAGGAACCACACCATGCACACCCGAAAACACCACCGCCTGGGCAGCCTCGCCGCCATGGCCGCGGTCACGCTCCTCGCCTCCGGCTGCGCCACCAGCAGCCCGGCCAGCACCGTCCCCGCTGCCGGCAGTGGACCGGCTTCCGCACCGGCGGAGGCGCACGGGCGCATCGCGATCTCCCACCCCGGCGGAATCAGCGTCCTGGACGGACAGACCCTGAAGGTGGCCGGGACGTTCGGCTCCGAGGAATTCACCAGGCTTAACGCCGCGGGTGACGGCCGGCATGTTTTGGTCACCACCACGGCGGGTTTCCAACTGCTGGACACAGTGCAGCCGGAACTTACGGACCTCGTGGTCCCTGCCCGGGCCGCCGGCCACGTGGTCCGGCACGCCGGCAACACCGTCCTGTTCGACGACGGAACCGGCACCACCACCATCCTGGAGACCGCCGATCTTGCCGCTGCGGATGGCGCCGTGCCCGCCGCGCGGACCTACACCGCGCCGTCGCCGCACCACGGAGTCTCCATTGTGCTCGCGGACGGCACGCTGCTGACCACCATTGGAGACACATCGTCCCGCAGCGGCGCCGCGGCCCTGCACGCGCACGGTGACTACTGGGACAAGTCCGCGGAGAACAACCAGTGCCCCGGCATCCACGGCGAAGGAACCGCCGCCGGCGAAGCCGTGGTGTTCGGCTGCGAGGACGGCGCGCTGCTCTTCCACGACGGGGCGTTCGAAAAGTTCACGGCACCCGATGCCTACGGCCGCATGGGCAACGCCTATGCCTCCGGGGACAGTCCCATCGTGGTGGGCGACTACAAGAACGACCCCGACGCCGAGGGCTATCTGCTGAACGCGGTGGTCCTCATCGACACCGAAAAGCACAGCTATACCGTGGTCGAGCTACCCGAGACCGTCAACTACACCTTCCGGGACGTCGCCCGCGGCCCGGACGGCCTCGCGTACATCCTCTCCACCAACGGATCCATCCACGTCCTGGATCCCCGGGACGGAAAAATCGTCAACGAATTCCCCGTCATCGCCCCCTGGAACGGGCCGGCCGAATGGCAGGACGCCCACCCGGCCCTTGCCGTGAACGGAACCACCGCCTACGTCACCGAGCCCGCCACCAACACGGTGCACGCCGTTGACCTTGCCACCGGAAAAGTCACTGCTTCCGAAAAACTGGACGTCACGCCCAACGAAATCGCCGTCACCCTCGGCAGGTACTGACCCCGCCCTACGGTCTGAACTGGGCACAAAAGGAGGCGTACGACGGCGGCCGGGCAGCCGCCGTCGTACGCCTCCCTGGTGACCAGGTGCTTTAGGGCCCCGGCGCTAGACGCCGAGCCGGTCCTTGTCCTGTCCGTCGCCGGCACCGGCCTGCACCCAGGCGTGCCCCTGCTCCGCGTCCAGGTGCGTGGCCTTCTTGTTCTTCAGCGCGAAGATGTAGACCAGCAGCGAGATGGCGATCGCCACGGTGACGTAGGTGAAGAACAGCTCCTCCTGGCCGGCCTTCTGGAAGGCCGCACCAATCAGCGGAACGGTCCCGCCGAACAGCGAGTTGGCAATCGCGTAGCCCAGTCCCACGCCAAGGGCGCGGATGGAGGCGGGGAACAGCTCGGCCTTCACCAGCGCGTTGATGGAGGTGTAGCCGCCCACGATCAGCAGGCCGCCCATCATCAGCAGGAACGCAGTGAACGGATCCTTGGTGCCGGCCAGCGTGGAGAGCAGCGGCCAGGTGAACAGGACACCGGTGATGCCGAACCAGAGCAGCAGCGGCTTGCGGCCCACTTTGTCCGAGATGATGCCGTACACGGGCTGCAGGAGCATGAAGATGAACAGGGCCCAGAAGTTGATCACGGACGTGTCGGTCTTGGCGATGCCGGACGTATCGTTCATGAACTTCAGGATGAAGTTGGTGTAGGTGTAGAACGCCACGGTGCCGCCCAGGGTAATGCCGATGCAGACCAGCAGCGGCTTCCAGTAGGTGGTGAACAGCAGCTTCATGGTGCCCGGCTGGGCCTGGCCGGCCACCGCCGGGGTCTTGGCTGCCTCGATCTGCTCGGCCGAGACCGTTTCCTCCATGGAGCGGCGCAGCCACAGGACCACGAGGGCCGCAACGCCGCCGATGGCGAACGGGATCCGCCAGCCCCACTCGTTCAGGTCGCCCTTGGGCATCACGTTCTGCAGGATGACCAGGACCAGCAGGGCCATCATCTGGCCGCCCACCAGCGTGACGTACTGGAAGCTGGAGAAGAAGCCGCGGCGCCTGGAGGTGGCGGCCTCGGACATATAGGTGGCGCTGGTGCCGTATTCGCCGCCCACGGAGAAGCCCTGGATCACGCGGATGAGCACCAGCAGGATCATGGCCCACAGCCCGATCACGTCCTGCGTGGGCAGCACGGCAATGCCGAAGGAACCGGCGGACATCATGGTTACGCTCAGCGTCAGGGCGGCCTTGCGGCCCTTGCGGTCGGCGTACCGGCCAAAGAACCAGGCACCCATGGGACGCATGAGGAACGACGTGGAGAAGACTGCCATCGCTTCCAGCCCCGCCTGCAGCTCGTCCTTGGAGTTAAAGAAGTGCGCCTGGAAGTAGGCGGCGAAGACGGTGTAGACGTAAAGGTCGTACCACTCCACAAGGTTGCCGGCGGAGCCCTTCAGGATGTTGCCCACCGCCCTGCGGGTCTGGGCGGCCTCCGACAGGGGCGCGGTTTGTTGGGTGCTCATCGGTGAGTTCCTCCTGGTGGTGACGGCGGCCTCCGACGCCGGAGGGCCCCATCCACGGTATGGGTGATCCACCGCACAACCAACGCGGACGGCACTTTCCTAACACTTCCTTAGGTTTTGCCGTCCGGGTTCCCTTGCCTGTCCTGCCGGGCCTGCCGCCGTCGGGCATATCCTGGCGCCACGCGGTAATCTCACGGGGCAGGGATGAACCGGACATACAGGAAAAGCAGCAAGGAAGATGGCCATGGACGTGCTGATCGTCGAGGACGACGACGCCATGGCCGGTGCCCTGGCCGCAGCCGTCGAAAGCGCCGGGCACCACCCTCAGCGGCTCTCCCGCGGCGCAGACGCGCTGCTCTCCCACCGGGACTTCCAGGTGATCCTGCTGGACCTGGGCCTGCCGGACATGGACGGCCTGGAGGTGCTGCGCAAGCTCCGGCAGGTCACCGACGTCCCCATCCTGATCCTGACAGCGCGCGACGACGAACGCAGCGTGGTGCTGGGGCTCCGCTCGGGCGCGGACGACTACCTGGTCAAGCCGGTGAAACTGGTGGAACTGCTGGCCCGGATCGAAGCGGTGACCCGGCGGGCGGGGCGGCAGCGCGGAACACCGCGGGAGGACGTCATTGTGCTGGACGACCTTGCCATCGACCTGAACCGGCACACCGCTTCCAGGGCGGGCACGCCCCTGCCCCTGACCGCCACGGAGTTTGAGCTCCTGGCCCTGCTGGCACGCCACGCGGGCTCGGTGGTCACGCGGGAACAGATCCTGGACGCGCTCTGGGGCGATGCCTTCCTGGCGTCCTCGCGGTCGCTGGACGTCCACCTCACCGGGCTGCGGGCCAAACTGCAGAAGCCCGGCTTCATCATCAACGTCCGCGGCGTGGGGTACCGGGTGGAGGCGGCGTCCGGATGAGGCTGCGGGTGCTGGGTGTCCTCAGCGTGCTCTGCCTGGTGGTGGTCTTCCTGATCTCGGGCACCATCCTGGGTTCGGCGTCCCGCGAGCTCACGCAGGAGCTGCAGATCAACCGGGCGGCATCCGTGAACCGGCTGGCGCAGGTGGCCTTTGATGCCGCGGGCGACGGGGACACGGTGCGGCTGCAGCAGGAGATGGACACCTACTCCGGCCTGTACGGCGAGGGCATCGTGGTGCGGGTGCAGGAGCAGACCCTGGCTTCCGGCGGCCTCCCGGCGGACCGGCCCGATGTGCAGAACGCGCTGGCCCTGGCCCGGCTCAACGTCAGCAACACATCGCTGGAGCAGCTGGAGCCCTTCGGTTCCGGTCCCCGCGTCATCTTCCGTCCCTTCGGCAGCGCCAGCCAGGTCCTGGGCGCCGTGGTCCTGGACGTCCATGCCGACGCGGCCCAGCAGAAACTCCGTGAGCGATGGCTCGGCGTGGGGGTTGCCGCCCTGGTGCTGGCCGCCGTGCTCCTGGTGGGGGCCGCCCGGGTCACGGGCTGGGTGCTGCGGCCTGTGCTGCGGCTCGATTCGGCCGTGCATGAACTGGAACGGACCGGGCGGACGGGAAGCCTGCCCGAGGACGGGCCGCCGGAGCTGCGCGAACTGAGCCGGTCCTTCACCGCCATGGCCAACACCGTCAGCGCCAGCATGGCGGCGCAGCGGCAGCTGATCGCTGATGCGTCGCACCAGCTGCGGAACCCGGTGGGGGCGCTCCGGCTGCGGCTGGACCTGCTCCAGCTCGAGCTGAAGACCGACCGGGAACATGACGCGGCCGGGCGGGCGGTGGCCGAACTGGACCGGGTGGAGGAGATCCTGGATGGCGTGCTGAAGCTCGCCGCCGCGGAGCACCGGGCGTCCGAGGGCTCCCTGCAGGCGGCCGGCAGCGGGGACCAGGCTCCCGCCCAACCCATGGACCCGTTCCCCATCCTCCAGGGGGAAATCGAGCGGGCGGCACCGCTGGCCGGGCAGGCCGGCTGCCGGCTGGTCCTGGAGCCACCCCCGCAGCCGCCGGTCCTGGTGGCGTGCCACCCCGCAGAGCTGGCCCAGATGGCCGGCGAACTCCTCACCAACGCCACCAAGTACGCGCCCGGCGCCACCGTGACGGCAGCGGTCCGGCAGGAGGCCGGCACGGTCGCCGTCGAAATTTCCGACGACGGCCCGGGGCTTTCCGCCGCCGAACGCGCCTCGGCTGCCACCAGGTTTTGGCGGTCCCCACGGCACGCTTCAATCCCGGGGACCGGGCTGGGCATGACCATCGTGGGCGAACTCGCAGCCGCCAACGGAGCGCGCCTGGTGCTGGCCGACGCGTCACCGCACGGGCTGTCGGCACGCGTCCTGTTTCCCATTCCGCCGCCTGCCCGGCCGGCCCCGGGACCTGGATCCGGTGGGGGTGGTGCCCGTGCGTGAACCTGCCGCTTCGGACACACCTGGTTCGCCCGGCTGCCGCACCGCCCTGCCGGCGCGGCGGTCCGTGCTGAAGTCAGCCGTCGCCGTCGGACTCGCCGCCTGCCTGCCGCCTGGCCTTGCTGCCTGTACCGCCGCGGACCGGCCGGAGGAGCTGGTGGTGGCCGGCGGCGAACCCGGCGGTTTCTACCTGGAGTTCTCCACCCTGCTGGCGGCGGCGCTGGAACGCCACGGAGTGGCGGCCCATGCCCGGGCCGTCGCCACGGGTGGGAGCCTGGACAACATCGCGGAGCTGCGGGCGGGGCGGGCCGCCTTCGCGGTGGCTTTGGCCGACGCTGCGGGCCAGCCCGGCGGGGATTCTGCGGGGATCGCAGCCATTGGCAAGGTGTATGAAAACTATGTGCATTGCGTAGTCCGGAAAGACAGCGGCATCCGGGAGCTTTCCGGGCTGGCGGGGCGACGCGTTGCGGTGGGCCAGCCCGGATCCGGGACGTCCCTGACCACTCCCCGCCTGCTCGAAGCAGCCGGGCTGGGCACCTCAGCGGATGCCGCCGTCCCCGCGGCCGGAACAGCCGCCGTCGAAAACCTTGGCCTCAATGACGGGATCGCCGCGCTTAAGGCCGGAACCGTGGATGCCCTGTTTTGGTCGGGCGGAGTTCCCACCGCGGCGATCGCCGCCGCCACCCAGGAGGTGGCGCTGGCCCTGCTGGACCTTTCCAGCGTGCTGCCGGAGCTTCGCCGGCGGTACGGCGGGTTGTACGACCGCGTCCTGGTTCCGGAGGGCAGCTATCCCGGCATCCCCGCCGTGTGGACGGTGGGCGCGCCCAACCTGCTCCTGTGCCGCCGCGACCTGGACACCGCCACCGTGGAGCGGACCGTCCAACTGTTGGTGCACTCCGCCGCCGAACTCATCCCGCAATCCAGCCTGGGCGTGCAGTTCCTCAGCGCGGAAAGCCTCATCAACACCGCGGGCGTCCCGCTGCACCCGGCCGCTGCCAACGCCTACCGGGTGCTCCACGGCTGACCAACGCGCCATCACCTTTGGCGGCTCAAACCCGAACGCCCGATCACCTTTGGCCGCTCAAACCCAAACGCCCGATCACGTTTGGCGACTCAAACCCGAACGCCCGATCACTTTCAACAGGAAAGTGATCGGGCGTTTGGACGAAACCGGCAGGAGTTGATCGGGCGTCGGGACGAAACCGGCAGGAGCTGATGGGGGGTTTCCTATGAGCCGGAGTGGGCCTGCAGGAAGCTGTACACCTCGGTCTCGTCCACGCCGGGGAAGGCGCCCGGCGGCATGGCGGCCAGCAGGTGGGAGTGGGCCCGGGCGGAGGGCCAGGCGTTCCCGGCCCACTGGCTGGCAAGCTCGGCGGGCGGCCGTTTGCAGCAGGTGGGGTCGGGGCAGTTGGAGGTGGCCCGGGCGGTGGTCTCCCGTCCGCGGAACCACTTCACGTGCTGGTACGGCACCCCGATGCTCAGTGAGAACTCCCCGGAGGGTGAGCGCTCGGTGCGGGCCGTGCACCAGTACGTGCCGGACGGGGTGTCGGTGTACTGGCTGTAGGCGCTGAACTTGTCCGGGACGTCGAACACGGCCCGCGACGTCCAGGCCTTGCACGACGGCTGGCCCTCGATGGCGCCGGTGTGGTCCTGCGGGAAGTTCACGCCGTCGTTCTCATACGCCTTGTAGATGATGCCGCTCTGGTGGGTCTTCTGGAAATGTGTGGTGATGCCCAGGTGCTTCGTGGCCAGGTTGGTGAAGCGGTGGGCTGCCGTCTCGTAGGACACGGCGAATGCGTCCCGGATGTCCTCCACGGCAATTTCCTTGGCCGCTTTGGCTTTTTGCAGAAATTCCACCGTGGCCTGCTCGGGCAGCAGCAGGGCGGCGGCGAAATAGTTGGTGGCCACCCGCTGGGCCAGGAAGTCGCCGTAGTTCCGCGGCGTTTCGTGGCCCAGGACGTAGTGGCCCAGGGCCTGCAGCAGCACCGAGCGGGGGTCGTGGTCCTGCCGCTGGCTCTGCGTCAGGTAAATTCTGCGGTTCTTCAAATCGGTCACTGACCGGGTGGAATGGGGCAAATCGCCCACGTGGTGCAGGGTGAAACCGAGGTGCGCGGCGATGTCCGCGATGACGTGCTGGCTCAACGGACCGGTGGTGTAGCCCACCTCCTTGAGGACCTTCTGCGCCTCGGCCTCGTACTCCGGGAAGTAGTTGCCGCGCTCCCGCATCATGGCCCGCAGTTCACCGTTGGCGCGCCGGGCTTCCTCGGGGGTGGCCACCTGCTCATTCATCTTCCGTTCGAGCTCGTGCAGCAGCCCCACCTGGGCCTCCAGCACATCCAGCGGAAGCCGTGAGCTGATGCGGATTTTGGGCAGGTCCAGGGACTCGTACAGCGGGCCGCGCTGGTACCGTTCCAGCTCGATTTCCAGGGCGGCCCGGCGGCTGGGCGGCTCCGCCCCGAGTAGTTGGTCAATGCTGACGTTGAGCGCCGCCGCAAGGTGCTGGAGGAGGGTCAGTTTCGGTTCGCGTTTGCCGTTTTCGATCAGGCTCAGCTGGCTCGGGGCAGTTCCGACGGCGGCGCTCAAGTCATCGAGCGTCAGCCCGGCCTGCTTCCGCAGATGGCGGACACGGCGGCCCAGGGAAATGACATCAAGGTCCGTGGACGAAGCGGACGGAGGCTGGGAAACGTCCCTGTTCCAGCTTGAAGGCGACATTTCTGAAGAATACGCGAAGAACTGCATTTCTTTCCACCCTTTTTATCTGGAAAGGGGGTTGAAAGTACTGAAAAGTAGTTCACACGGAAAGAAACACCGCACCGGAAAAGCCGGTGGGAACCTCAACGGCGCGGTTCCCACCTACCTCCTCCGGAGCTCAATCAAGGAGATCAACGATGACTGCAGCATTTGAGCCCACCCAGCAGACGCCCGAACAGCAGGCCGCCGCCCTGGAGCTCGAGTGGGCCGCCAACCCCCGCTGGGAAGGTGTGACCCGGGACTACTCAGCCTCCGACGTCGTCCGTCTCCGCGGCCGCGTCTCCGAAGAGCACACCCTGGCGCGCCGCGGTTCGGAAAAGCTGTGGAAGCAGCTCACCGAGGAGCACAAGACCGGCGGCTATACCAACGCCCTGGGCGCCCTCACCGGCAACCAGGCCGTGCAGCAGGTCAAGGCCGGCCTGCGCGCCATCTACCTTTCCGGCTGGCAGGTCGCCGCGGACGCCAACAACTCCGGGCACACCTACCCGGACCAGTCCCTCTACCCGGCCAACTCGGTTCCCACCGTGGTCCGCCGGATCAACAACGCCCTGCTCCGCGCAGACCAGATCGAGTTCTCCGAAGGCATCCAGACCGTCGAGGACTGGCTGGTGCCGATTGTCGCCGACGCCGAGGCCGGCTTCGGCGGCCCGCTGAACGCCTACGAACTCATGAAGTCCATGATCCAGGCCGGCGCCTCCGGTGTGCACTGGGAAGACCAGCTTGCCTCGGAAAAGAAGTGCGGCCACCTCGGCGGCAAGGTGCTCATCCCCACCCAGCAGCACGTCCGTACCCTGAACGCCGCCCGCCTGGCAGCCGACGTTGCCGGAACCCCCACCGTGGTCATCGCCCGCACAGACGCCGAGGCAGCCACCCTGATCACCTCGGACGTCGACGAGCGGGACCAGGAATTCATCACCGGCGAGCGCACCGCCGAGGGCTTCTACAAGGTCCGCAACGGCATCGAACCCTGCATTGCCCGCGCCAAGGCCTACGCCCCGTACTCCGACCTCATCTGGATGGAAACGGGCACCCCGGACCTGGAGCTGGCCCGCAAGTTCGCCGAATCCGTCAAGGCCGAATTCCCGGACCAGATGCTCTCCTACAACTGCTCGCCGTCGTTCAACTGGCGCAAGCACCTGGACGACGACACCATTGCCAAGTTCCAGCGTGAACTCGGCGCCATGGGCTTCACGTTCCAGTTCATCACCCTGGCCGGCTTCCACGCCCTGAACTACTCGATGTTCGACCTTGCCCACGGCTACGCCCGGGAAGGCATGAGCGCCTACGTCGAACTCCAGGAAAAGGAATTCGCCTCCGAGTCCCGCGGCTACACCGCAACCAAGCACCAGCGCGAAGTCGGCACCGGCTACTTCGACACCATCTCCACCGCGCTCAACCCGAACGCGTCCACCCTCGCCCTGGTCGGATCGACCGAAGAGGGCCAGTTCCACTAACGCTTACGACGGCGGCGCTTCCGTCCGGCCTTCGGACCGGCATCGCTCTGCCTGCTATTCCCCACGTCCGGCCTTGGGCTCGTAGAACTCGCCGAGGCCGGACGCAGGGCCCCTTTTACGCAGGCTGCCGCGACACCGGCTCCTCGGCCTCGTGCCCAAGTCGCCACCCTGCCGCTACCCGCCGTCGAACTTCCCTTTCGGCTTTAAGGAGACTGAGATGAACAGCTTTACCGATAGCTTTACGATCAATGGCATCACCCTGACCGCGCAGCCCATTTGCCGGCAGGACGAGGTGCTGACCCCGGATGCCCTCTCCTTCATTGCGAAGCTGCACCGGGCCACCGCCGAGCGACGGCAGGAGCTGCTGCAGGCACGGCGTACCCGGCGTGCCGACATCGCCGCCGGCGCCGACCCCCGCTTCCTGCGGGAGACCGAGCACATCCGCAACGATCCGTCCTGGCGGGTTGCTCCCCCGGCCCCCGGCCTGGAGGACCGCCGCGTGGAGATCACCGGTCCGGTGGACAAGAAAATGACCATCAACGCCCTGAACTCCGGCGCCAAGGTATGGCTGGCTGACATGGAGGACTCCTCCACCCCCACCTGGCGGAACGTCATCAAGGGCCAGCTGAACCTCACCGACGCCCTGGAGCGCCGGATCGACTTCACCAGCGAAGAGGGCAAGGAATACAAGCTGAAGCCAGCCGGTGAACTCCCCACCATCGTGGTCCGGCCCCGCGGCTGGCACCTGCCGGAGAAGCACATGCTCATTGACGGCCAGCCGATCGCCGGCGGGATCGTGGACTTCGGCTTGTTCTTCTTCCACAACGCCCGCCGCCTGCTGGCCCAGGGCAAGGGACCGTACTTCTACCTGCCGAAGATCGAGAACCACCTCGAGGCCCGGCTGTGGAACGACATCTTCATCCTGGCCCAGGACCTGCTCGGCATCCCGCAGGGCACCATCCGCGCCACGGTGCTGATCGAGACCATCACCGCCGCGTTCGAAATGGAGGAGATCCTCTACGAACTGCGCGACCACGCCTCGGGCCTGAACGCCGGCCGCTGGGACTACATCTTCTCGCTCATCAAGAACTTCCGCACCCGCGGCCCCCGTTTCGTCCTCCCGGACCGCGGCCAGGTGACCATGACGCAGCCGTTCATGCGTGCCTACACCGAACAGCTCGTGCGGGCCTGCCACAAGCGCGGCGCCATGGCCATCGGCGGCATGGCGGCAGCAGTTCCCAACCGCAAGGACCCGGAAGCCAACGCCAACGCTCTCGAAAAGGTGCGGGCGGACAAGACCCGCGAAGCCAACGACGGCTTCGACGGCTCCTGGGTGGCGCACCCGGACCTGGTGCCCGTGTGCCGCGAGGTGTTCGACGGCGTCCTGGGCAGCAAGCCCAACCAGCTGGACCGGCTCCGCGAGGACGTCACCCCGGACGACCGCGCGCTCATCGACGTTGCCGCCACCACCGGCACCATCACCGAGCAGGGCATCCGGAACAACATCGAAGTGGGCATCCGCTACATCGAGTCCTGGCTGCGCGGCAACGGCGCGGTGGCCATCCACAACCTCATGGAGGACGCCGCCACCGCCGAAATCTCCCGCTCCCAGCTCTGGCAGTGGATCTACGCCCGGGCCATCACCGACCACGGAGAGATCATCAGCCACGAGTGGGTGGAGGAACTCCTGGACGAGGAATTCGCCCGGCTGGAGCGCTTCGACGGCGACCGGTTCGAGGACGCCCGCGACATCTTTGAAGAGGTCACGCTGAGCCGCGAGTTCCCGTCCTTCCTTACCCTCCCCGCCTACGCCCGCTACCTGACCGAGGCCCGTGAAAAGGCCACCGTCGAGGAGCTGGCCGCGGCATAGCAAGACTTCCGTCCGCCGGGCCGGCACGCCCTTCGCAACAGGCCCCCCGAAATCCGGGGCGCCGGCCCGGCGACGGAGCAACCGAATGACCACGCGAGAATGTACGACGGCGGCCCTCGCCTCAGCGGCCCTTCGGCACCTTCCGGACGGACAGGGTGGTGCTGACGAAGAAGGCCAGCACGGAAGCCAGGATGACCAGCAGTGCCGGGGTCCACGATCCGGAGCTGTCATGGACGAAGCCCACGAGCGGCGGCGCGACGGCGGCGAGGCAGTAGCCCAGGCCCTGCACCGTAGCCGACATCCGCCCCGCGGAGGCCTGGTCGCGGGCGAGCTTGATGATGGCGATGAAGATCAGGGTGATGCCGCCGCCCTGGGCAATCCCGCCGGAGGTGGACCACAGCCACCACAGCTGCGGCAGGAAGAGCAGCCCCACGGGAACGGCAAGCCACAGCGTGCCCAGGGTGACCGCCACCGCCGTCGTACTCATGTACTTGGCCGCAAAGGGCACACCAAGGCCGCCCACAATGGCCAGGATCTGGAAGATCGAGGACGCGGCGCCGGCCTCGGACGTGGACATGGCCAGCTCGTCGTGCAGGTAGCTGGGCAGCCACGCCGTAACGCCGTAGTAGGAAAACGCCTGGCCGCCGAATCCTGCGGTGAGCCCGAATGTGGTCCAGCCCGAGCCGGAAACCCGGGCCGCCGCCACACCTGCCCCGTCCCCGCCGTCCACCAGGAATGCGGTCCGCGGCCCCACGGCCAGGACCCACACCGCCACCGCGGCCACGGCCAGGAGCGCCACGGACGCCAGGGCAAGCCGCCAGCCCGTCAGGGACGCCAGCGGGGCCATGGCCACCGAGGTCAGGAACGAGCCGATGTTCAGGGCGGCGGTGTAGATTCCCATCGCTGTCCCCTGCCGCCGTGGGGCAAAATCGCGCCGGATGATCAGCGGCACCGCGATGTTGCCCACCGTGATGGCCACACCGATGACCACCGTTCCGGCCACCACCAGCACCGGTCCTCCCGCAGAGCGGACCAGCACCCCGGCGAGCACGCCAAGGATGGTCAGCGTGACGGCGAACTCGGCGCCGAACTTCCGGGCTGCCAGGGAGGCCAGCGGTGCGGCGAGCGAGAAGCAGAGCACGGGGATGCTGGTCAGCAGTCCCAGCAGGACCGGCGAAAAGTGCAGTTCCGCCTGCATCGGGCCCACCAGGGGCGCGACGGCCACGAACGGGCCGCGGAGGTTCAGCGCCAGCAGGCCGATGCAGGCCAGCAGGACCCAGCTCTTTGGGACGCGGGACAGGACGCGGCCGCTCACAGCGGCAAAATCGGGAATGGGCGTGGATTCATCACTTCCATTGCTATCACGCCCCGCGGTGCTGGAGTTTCAGGCGCCCTGTCCGCCGGTGCTGCCATACGATGAACCTGAGCCCAGGACGAAGCACCCGCGGAGGACACCCATGACGCACCGCCTTGCCATCCTCGACGACTACCAGGACGTGGCCAACGGCTTCGCCGACTTCGCGGCCCTGGAGGCTGAGGGAGTCTCCGTCACCTCCTACCGCGAGCCGTTCCCTTCCCGGGACGCCCTCGTCTCGGCGCTGGCAGACACCACCATGGTGATCGCCATGCGCGAGAGGACGGCGTTCCCGCGCGAGGTGTTCGAGAAGCTGCCCGCACTTGAGCTGCTGGTCACCACCGGAATGGCCAACGCCGCGATCGACCTCGCTGCCGCAGCCGAGCACGGGGTGACCGTGTGCGGCACCGCGGGCTCGCCCACGGCCGCACCGGAACTGACCTGGGCCCTGCTGCTCGCCATCGCGCGGCACCTCCCGGCGGAGGAGAACTCCCTCCGGGCCGGAACCTGGCAGTCAACGGTCGGCGTGGAGCTCGCCGGGAAGACCCTGGGCATCGTGGGGCTGGGAAAGATCGGGCGGCGGATCGCGGCCTACGGCCAGGCCTTCGGAATGGACGTGGTGGCCTGGAGCCAGAACCTGACCGCGGACGCTGCCGCCGACGCCGGAGCCCGGCTGGTCTCCAAGGAGGAACTCTTCACCGTCGCCGACGTCGCCACCCTCCACCTGCGGCTCTCCCCGAGGTCGGAGAACACGGTCGGCGAGGCCGAGCTGCGCCTGCTGGGCCCCGAAGGCATCCTGGTGAACACCGCCCGCGGTCCCCTGGTCGACCAGGATGCCCTGGTCAAGGCCCTCACCAACGGATGGATCCGCGGCGCCGCCCTGGACGTCTTCGACCAGGAACCCCTGCAGGCCGGGCACCCGCTCCTTGCCGCCCCGAATACCGTGCTGTCCCCCCACCTTGGCTACGTCACACAGGAAAGCTACCGCCAGTTCTACGGCGGCGCGCTGGAGGACATCACCGCGTGGCTGGCCGGCTCCCCCATCCGCACCATCACCGCCTGAGCGGGGAAGAACCGACCCGGAAGAAGCATCATGACCCACACCATCCGCAAAGCAACAGCAGACGACGCCGGCCGCCTCGCCGTGCTGGCGGCCGTCACCTTTCCGCTGGCCTGCCCGCCGTCGTCGTCGCCTGACGACATTGCCGCCCACCTGGCCAACACGCTCAGCGAGGACCACTTCAACGAATACCTGGCCGACCCGGACACCACGATCCTGGCGATCGACGCAGACGGGGACCTCAGCGGCTACAGCCTCCTGGTGAACAGGCCCGCCACGGACCCGGACGTTGCCTCCGTCCTGTCCCTGCTGCCCTCCGTGGAAATCAGCAAATGCTACGTCCACCCCGACTACCACGGGCTTGGCGCCGCCGTTGAGCTGATGCACGCAAGCCTGGAGGCGTCCGCCGCCCTGGGCGGCGCGGGAGCCTGGCTGGGGGTCAACAGCCAGAATGCCCGCGCCATCCGCTTCTACGAAAAATCGGGCTTCCGCAAAGTGGGAACCAAGTCCTTCCGGCTGGGCAGCACGGTGGAACACGACTTTGTGCTGGAGCGGCCCCTGCCGTAGCCTCTCAGGCTTCCGGTTGATGCAGCCGCCGGATGTCCGGGCCTGCCATCGACTCCTCCAGCGGATAGGCCAGCGGCGGGCGCGGTTCATCCAGCAGTTTCAGGCCCGGCGGCAGTCCGTCGATGGTGCCGCTGGAGCCTGTGGCACTGATGGTCACCCTGCTGGTGTCCAGCAGGACATTTTCAGCCCGGAAGGTTCCCACGGACTCCGGCAGGATCGGCGCCAGGTGCACCACCCGGCGGGTGAAGACGGGGTCGAACCGCAGCAGGATCCGCGCGAGCTGCACGGGGGCCGCCGCCGCCCACGCCTGCGGGGAGCACGCGGTGGGATACGGAACAGGGCCCGGGAACTCGCCGCGGTCGAACCCGCAGAACAGTTCCGGCAGCCGGCCATCAAAGTGCCGGGCTGCGTCGAGGATGCCCAGCGCGACCCGTTTCGCCTCGTCCACGAACCCGTAACGCATCAGCCCTGTAGCCACCAGCGCGGTGTCGTGTGGCCACACCGAGCCGTTGTGGTAGCTGACGGGGTTGTAGGCGCCCATGTCGGAGGCCAGCGTGCGGATGCCCCAGCCGGTAAACATCTGAGGGGACATCAGGTTTTCCATGACGGACACGGCTTTGTCCTCGTCCACGATGCCCGTCCACAGGCAGTGGCCGATGTTGGACGTCAGCGCATCGACGTGCCGTTTGTCCTTGTCCAGTGCCACCGCAAAGTAACCCTTGTCCGGCAGCCAGAACTTCCGGTTGAACTCCTCCTTGAAGGCTGCGGCCTTGTCGGCCCAGTGCTTTTCCAGGTCTGGGTCCCCGGTCCAGTGGGCCAGCAGCGACCTGCCGAGGTAGGCCGCGTAGACATAGGCCTGGACCTCGCAGAGCGCGATGGGGGCTTCCGCGATGGTCCCGTCCGCAAAATTGATGCCGTCCCAGGAGTCTTTCCAGCCCTGGTTGACCAAGCCGTGGTCGTTGGGCCGGAGGTACTCCACGAAGCCGTCGCCGTCGCGGTCGCCGTATTTTTCGATCCATTCCAAGGCCCGGTCGGCGTGGGACAGGAGCGGCTGGATCGCGTCGCGGGACAGTCCCCACCGGCTCAGCTCGCCCAGGGTTGCCACGAAAAGCGGGGTTGCGTCGGCCGTGCCGTAGTACGCGGTGCCGCCCAGCGACAGGCCCGCGGTGACGCCCAGCCGGACCTCGTGCGGAATCCGTCCGGGTTCCTCTTCGGAGTCCACGTCCACTTTCTTCCCCTGGATCCCGGCCAGGGTCTGCAGCGTGCCCAGGGCGAGATTGGGGTTGACCATCATGCTCATGTAGGACGTCAGCAGCGAATCCCGCCCGAACAGCGCCATGAACCAGGGCGCACCCGCCGCGACCGCCGCGCGGTTGGGGTGGTGGGCATCGAAGATCCTCAGGGCACCGAGGTCGCTTTGGCTGCGGTTGAGCACGTTCTGGAAACTGGTGTCCTCGATGCTGATCCGCGGCACGTTCTCCTCCCAGGCCAGGTGGCGCCGCACGCCCTCGCGGTGGTGCGGCAGCTGGCCCTCCGTGAAGGGCTTTTCCGGGGCCTCCCCGTTGACCAGCGGCACCACAATCACGCTGGTGCTCCACTTGCCGCGGGCCGGGACGGTAACGCGGAAGCGGAGTCCGTCGGTGCCCACCTCCGCATCCTTGGCCCCGATGGCGGAGCCGCGCTGCTGGCCGTGGCGGGATGCTTCGATGATGAGCTTTCCGTCCACCACACTGCGGGTGGTGTCATCGGGGCCCGTGGTCCGGCCGCCTTTCACTTCGAAGAGGTCGGCCTGGTCCGCGTCCACCAGCAGCTCGATGTCGCATTCAACGGGTTCCGCTGCGTAATTCTCCAGGATGATGTCGTCCTGCAGGCCCGGTCCGATGTGGCGGACCTGGCGGACCACCAGCGGACTGTCGAACCGGCCTCCCGGCCACGTGGCGCGGCCAACGAAGGTTGCTTCGAAAGGCTGGGCCTTCTGGGCCGACAGCGGTTCGCGCCGTGAGCCGTTGATCCGCAGCACCCAGCCCGAGACGATCCGGGTGTCCTGGTAAAACGCGCCGTTTGTGCTTCCGTCAGCACTGATGTCGCCGGTTCCGGCAGAAATGCAAAACGAGGAGCCTTCCAGCACGGTGACGGCACCAACATCGGAGCCGGAGGCCTCATTGTCTTCGTTCCAGGCGGTCATGGAAGGACTCCCTTCTCAGGCTGGATGCTGCCGGGGAGCCCGATGCCCGCCCGTCCCCCTTAACGATTCTGGTGCACCGGCGGAGTAACCGGAACCCCTCCCGGCAATCTCCCGGCCAGCAGGTCGTCAAAGAGCCTGAGGTGCTGCGCCACCATCCGCTGGGCACTGAACCGCTCCTGCACTGACGCACGGCAGCGTTCCCGGCTGAGGGACGCGGCTGCCTCGACGAAGCCCGGCAGTTCCTCGGTCTTTCCGAGGAAGCCCGTACGGCCGTGTTCCACGATCTCAGGGGCTGAGCCGATCCTCGTGCCGATGACGGGGGTTCCGGTGGCCAACGCCTCGATCATGACCAGGCCGAAGGGTTCCGACCACTGGATGGGGTTCAGGAAGGCGGTGGCCTCGCCCATCAAGCGGTACTTCTCGGCATCGTCGACTTCCCCTACGAAGTCCTCGTTGGGACCGAGCATCGGTTCGATGACTTCCCGGAAATAGCGGATCTCATCCGGCTCCCGCATCTTGACGGCGATCTTGAGGTGCATGCCCACCTCCCGGGCGACGGTGATGGCCTCGAACAAACCCTTGTCCTGGCAGGCGCGCCCCACAAAACAAAGATAGCCACCGCGGCCAGTGCCTACGGGAACCGCGGAAACGTCCATGCCGTGGTGGATCACCTGGGTCACGGGGACCTCCGGGGCATGCGACGCCTGGTCACGGGAGATCGCCACAATGGCCACGTCCTTGGCCATGGCCCGGTAGAGGTCCTCTGCATCCTGGTGGAGCGGACCGTGGATGGTGGTCACCACGGGGATGTTGGCCGGCCGGCGTGCATAGAGCGGTCCCGCCAGGGTGTGGTCATGGATCAGGTCCACATCCCTGAGCCCGTCGTAGGCCCGGATCACGTGGCTGAGCTCGGACATGGTCAAGCCGAGCTCATCCCGGCATGCCGGCCGCATCCCCTTTACCAGCGGCACGGGGCAGGTGCTTTCAGACGGCGCCGCGAGCAGGACCTCGTGTCCGGCCTCTGCGAAGCCGCGTGCCAGGGTGTCCACCACCCTTTCGATGCCGCCGTACGTCAGCGGGGGAATGGGAATCCATGGTCCGGCAATAAGTCCAATACGCATATCTGGCCTCCAGGGCACGAGGCCCGGACTCCCAGCTGCCAGGCACTTCCCGCCACGGAAAGTGCAATCCCGTGGCGGTCTAGGTTTGTGGCGACTGCTTCACCTACTTCAGAACTATTGCCCACCATGGCCCGCGCCACAAGACCTGTTTGTGGGGCATGTCATAGCCGGCGGCCGGAATTGCCGCAGCAACGCCAGGGTTGTGCAAGGCATGAAGATTGAGATCTGGTCCGACGTTGCCTGCCCGTGGTGTTTTATCGGCAAGCGCCGCTTCGAGGCAGCCCTGGCGTCATTCCCGCACCGCGACGCCGTCGACGTCACGTGGCGCAGCTACCAGCTGGACCCCACATTGCCCGAACACTTCGACGGGACCGAACTCGAGTACCTGGGCAGCCGCAAGGGCATGCCGGCCGAGCAGGTCGCCCGGATGTTCGACCACGTAGCCCAGCAGGCAAAGGGCGAAGGCCTGGACTACCACTTCGACAAGGTGGTGGTGGCCAACAGTTTCACTGCACACCGCCTCATCCACCTTGCAGCAGCCCATGGAAAGCAGGATGCCGCCAAGGAACGGCTGCTCAGCGACCACTTCGAACACGGGAAGGACATTGGCAACCGCGGGTACCTGTCCTCCCTCGGCGCTGACCTCGGCCTGCCTGCCGGCGAAGTGGAGGAACTCTTCACCACGGACAAGTACACCGATGAGGTCAGGTTCGACTTCCAGGAGGCCCGGGCACTGGGCATCAGCGGCGTTCCGTTTTTCGTCATCGACCGCAAGTTCGGCCTGTCCGGCGCCCAGCCCACCGAGACATTCACCGCCGCCCTCAACCAGGCATGGCAGGAAGCCAACCCACTGGTCCTGGTCAACTCCACGGACGCCGAGGCCTGTGGTCCCGACGGCTGCGCGGTGTAGCGGTCTTTTACTGACACATCACGGTAAAGTGTCTGTATGCCCCGGATTACAGCCGCCAGCAACGCGGAACAGCGTGCGGATACCCAGCGACGCATTCTCACGGCGTTTGGCGAGCTCCTCTTCACCCACGGCCTGCCAGGGCTGACCATGACGGATGTGGCGCGCCATGCGGGAATTGGCCGCACCGCCGTCTACAACTACTACGCGGACATTGAGGAACTCCTCATTTCCTACGCGCTGGACGAGACGGAGAAGTTCCTCTCCGACCTGCGCGAGTCGCTGAACCGCCTGGAGAACCCGGTGGAGCGGCTGGCCCTGTACGTCCGTGCCCAGGTGGTTGACCTCAGCCGCCGCCACCTCCCGCCCGGACCTGCCATGGGGGCGGTACTCTCGCCGTCGTCCTTTGCCAAACTTTCCGATCATGTGGGTGAGCTCAGCGTCCTGCTCCAGGGCATCCTGCGGGACGGCATGGAGCAGGGCTACCTGCCGGTGGCGGACGTGGGCCAGCAGTCCCAGTTAATCCTGGGCACCCTGTCCTCCAGCGCCGCGAGGGGCAGCGACGAGCCTGCGGAACTTGAAGCCCGGGTGGCCCGGACGGTGCGTTTCATCCAGCTGGGTGCCGGCGCGAGGTTCGACGACGACGGGCGGCCCCTTCGCGTGGCGCAGCTTCCCGCGGCGGCCGGGTAGGTTCCGGCCGGCCGTCAGGGCACCGGTGCGACGGGCAGTTTGTCAGGGTCTGCCGTGCGCCGGCTTTCCCGGGGGCAGCTGAGCTTGCCGGGCGTTTGATCCACCAGCTCGGGCGGGACCAGCGCCTTGTAGTCCTGCGACAGGATCACGTCAACGCTGGCGTCCGTCCTGCCGTCCTGGAAGTAATCCGAGCCCTGCAGGTTCCGCTGCACGGTAAACGCAGCAACCTGCCCGGCAGCGCCTGACACCACGGCGGCCACGCCCCGGTATCCGGCGCTGGTGTTGGACACGTTCCCCACCGCGAACTTCCGCGCCAGCAGCTCGTCCGCCACCAAGCGGGCCAGTCCGGCACGGCCGGTGGAGTTGAAGACGTTGACGTTGACCTTGTCGTTGGGTGCGTAGTCGAAGATTGTGGCCGGGCACGAGGACACCGGTGTGGGGGCGGGCTCGGCAGTCGGGATCTTCAGGCGGCCATTGATGACGGCAAGTGCCACGATGATGCCGGCGGCGATCAAGCCGACCAACAGGACCAGCACCGCCCCGTGCAGCACCCGGCGCCGGACGCGGGCCGTTTCATCGGCGTCCCGGGCGGCAGCCATCGCCGCCCGCAGCTCAGCACCGGAGACAACGTGGTGGCCGTGAAGGACTCCCGGGTCCTTCGTCCGCGTCCTAGCCATCGAGCACCAGGACCCGGGCGTGGATGGCGGTGCGCTGGTGCAGTGCGGTGCGGACGGCGCGGTGCAGCCCGTCCTCCAGGTAGAGGGTCCCCCGGTACTGCACCACGTGCGGGAACAGGTCCCCGAAGAACGTTGAATCCTCCGCCAGCAGGGCTTCCAGGTCCAAGGTGCGCTTGGTGGTCACCAGCTCGTCCAGCCGGACCGGCCGCGGGGGCAGCGACGCCCATTGTTTGGGGGTGTTGTAACCATGGTCGGGGTAAGGGCGGCCCTCGCCCACAGCTTTGAATATCACCATGCCACAGTAGGCACCGCGCTGCTCCAGCGAAAGTAGCAGGGGTGACCGGCGGCAGGTTGTAGCCAAACAGTGACCAACACCAGGGAAGTGAAGGACGGCTGCGCGGCGCCAGGGCAGCACGCCGCACCGGCGGGCCCGCTCCTGCTGACAGAATGGAGCCATGACAGCATCCGAGTCCCCTGCCGTTCCCGTGCCCGGAATCCGCCTGCCGTCCGCACCACCGCTGGCGCTCCTGCTGGACGTGGACGGGCCCGTGGCCAGCCCCGTGACCCGTGACGTCAAGCCGGAGATCATCCTGGACCTGGTGGCGCTGGCAGCTGCGGGAATTCCCGTCATCTTCAACACCGGCCGCTCCGATGCCTTCATCCGGGAGCAGGTCATGGAGCCCATGATCGCGGCCGGCATCCCGGCCGGCACCATTATCCATGCCATCTGCGAAAAGGGTGCCGTCTGGTTCAGCTACACGGCTGCCGGCCCCGGCCCCATCCACGTGGACCGGGAACTCGCCGTGCCGGCGGCGTACGGGGATGATGTCCGCCGCCTGGTGGCCGCGGACTACGCCGCCCACATGTTCTTCGACGAGACCAAGCGGGCCATGGTGTCCGTGGAGCAGCACATCGACGTGCCCAGCGCCGACTACCTGGCCGAGCAGAAACTGTTCGACGCCGACGCCATGGAACTCATGGTGCGCCACGGCCTGGGCGTGGTGCGGCTGGACCACCATGCCCCCAATTCCGACGACGAGGTGGACTACCGCGTGGATCCCACCATCATCTCCACGGACATCGAGTCCGTGCGGCTGGGCAAGGACCTCGGCGCCAGCCGGGCGGTGGAACTCCTGGCGGCCCAGGGCATCACGCCCCAGGCGTGGCGGACGGTTGGGGACTCGCGCACCGACTACGCCATGGCGGACTGGCTGCACCACAACGACCACCCGGTCAAGCACGTGGACGTGCGGCCGGCGGACGGTGTGCCCAGCAAGCCCTACCCGGTGCTGACGGCGGCGGACCTGGGGCTGGACGGCACAGTGATCCACGACGACGCCGGCGGCGCCTTCCTGCGCGCCTGGCGCGAGGCGCTGGATGCCTGAGCCCCTGCCGGGCCGCCGCCGCACAAGTCACCACGGGACGCCTGTGTGGTCCCGGAAACCTGCCGTTACCTTGGCAGGACTATCATGCAGGTAAGAATGCCCACATCCACCAGCACGGAGACAACCATTACAGAAGCACCGGTCCAGGACGAGGTCTACTACGGCGGCCAGGCGTCCGTGGAGGAACAATTTCACGCCGAGATCACATCGGCGGCGGCTGAGCAGCGGCTCGGCCACCGGCCTGACGTCATCCGGCACAAGGGCCGGTATGCCCTGATCAATGACACCAGGACGCCCTACCAGGCCATGGTGGAGGACCTGCTGTTCATGCGCAACGTCCTGGCGAACGCCAACCTTGCGTACCTCCTGGTCCGGGGCAACAACGACCGTCCCGTCCTGGCCCTGGACTGGAAGGACCGGAAGAAGCTGCGGGCTGCCCTGGTGGAGGCGTGCCGGGACGAGCCCTTCTATTCCATGACCGTGGACGCCAAGAAGAAAACCTCGGTGCTGGTGGCAGACGGCGAGCTCTCCCCCAACCGGCAGGCACGTATCTTCCGCCTGTACCGGCCCCGGGTCGAGCCGGTGGGCGGCTTCGAGTTCGGCGCCTCCGCCGGGGTCCAAATTGAGCTGTGGTCCTTCGAGGGCGACGAACTGATCCTTCCCATCGAAAACTCCCTGACCCGCAGGACCCTGCTGCGGCAGGACGCCGTCCGCGGCACCGTGGAACGCTACGGCCACACCTGGCCCACCATCGAGAACATGTTCGCCGACCACGCAAGCGACATCAGCTTCGATATCGACCTTGTCTTCTCCTGGGTGGACGGAAGCTCCCCGGAATACATTGCCGCCCGCCGGGCCCAGCAGCAGGGACACGTCCTGGGCGAGGGTGACGACCACGAAGCCCGGTTCCGGCAGATCAACGAACTCAAGTACGCGCTGCGTTCGGTGTACATGTTCGCGCCCTGGATCCGGCGCATCTTCATCGCCACGGACTCCCCCGCGCCCGCCTGGCTGGCGGACCACCCGTCCGTCACGATCGTCCGCAGCGAAGAGTTCTTTGCCGATCCGTCAGTGCTGCCCACGCACAACTCGCAGGCGGTGGAGTGCCAGCTGCACCACATCGAGGGGTTGTCCGAGCACTTCCTGTACTCCAATGACGACATGTTCTTTGGCCGCCCCGTGGGGCCGGACATGTTCTTTACCCCCGGCGGCATCACCAAGTTCATCGAGGCGGAAACCAGGATCGGCCTGGGCGAGAATGCCGCCGAGCGGAGCGGGTTCGAAAATGCCGCCAGGGTGAACCGCAAGCTCCTCTGGAACCGGTTCGGCCGGATCACCACCCGCCACCTGGAGCACACCGCCGCGCCGCTGCGCCGCAGCCTGGTGGCGCAGATGGAGGAGGAGTTCCCCGAGGAGTTCCGCAAGACTGCGGCCAGCCGCTTCCGTGCGGCCGACAACATCTCCGTGACCAACTCGTTCTACCACTACTACGCGCTGCTCACCGGCCGCGCGGTCACGCAGACGGCCGCCAAGGTGCGCTACGTGGACACCACGATGCGCTCCGGACTCAAGTACCTGCCCAAGCTGCTGGCCAAGCGGAACATGGACTTCTTCTGCCTGAACGACGGCAGCTTCCCGGAGGTCAGCGCAGACGAACGTGCCGACGTCGTAACGGACTTCCTGGAGCGGTACTTCCCCATCAAGGCACCCTGGGAGAAGTAGCCGCGCAGCACACGCGTCGGGAGCCGGTCCTGTGGCAGGACCGGCTCCCTTTGCGTTAACTGCCCTAGCGGCCCGTGGAAGCCCCGAGCCTGGAGTTGCCGCGCTGCTTAGTGGTCTCCGGGATCCGGATGCCGGCCGCCTCGAGCCGCCGGGCCGTTTCCTCGGGCGATACATACTCGCCAACGGTGGGTGAGCTGCCCAGCGGAACCACGGAGTGCACGATGGTGTGCTCGTACACATGGACCAGGTTGAAGGCCTGGCCGCCGTCCTGCCCGCGGGTCCCTCCCACCGGCACGTTGAGGTCCTGGGTGTAGCAGGATGCGGAGGCCACGGACACGGGAACTCCGGCGAAGCTGGCGGTGGTGGAGTAGTGCAGGTGGCCTGCCAGGATGGTGCGGACATCCGAGTTGCGGACGACGGCGGCCAGCGACGCCTGGTCCCGCAGTTCCACCAGCACCGAGAGGTCCAGCACGGACGGCACCGGCGGGTGGTGCAGGGCCAGGATGGTGCCGTCCGGGGCAGGGGTCTCCAACTGCCCGGCGAGCCATTCCAGTTGTGCCGCACTCAGTTCGCCGTGGTGGAAGCCGGGCACGGTGGTGTCGAGGGTGATGACGCGCAGCCCGTTGATGAAGTAGCTGTGGTCCACAGGTTCGTCACTGCCGGGCTGGTCAAGCAGGCCCCGACGGAAATTCGCCCGGTCATCGTGGTTGCCCATGGCCCAGATGACCTGCGCGCCGAGTTCCTTGCAGGCAGGATCGACAATGGCCCGGAGCTTTACGTAGGCTTCCGGGTCGCCCTTGTCAGCGAGGTCACCGGTGAAAATCACGGCTTCAGGCTTGGCCCCGGACGCTTTGACTTCGTCGAACAGCTGGATGAGCCTGGCTTCGCTGTCGACTGATCCGTAGAGGGGGTCCGGACCTCCCAACAGGTGGGAATCGCTCAGGTGGAGTAGGAAGTGGCGTGGCCGGGGATGCTCGGCCTCGATGTGCTCCATTGCTACCTCTATGGTCGGTGGGAAGGCTCTCTTCCCTTGTACCCTTCAGTAATATTTATCCAATCAGACATTTGGCAAACATGGGGTAAATCGCCGGAGCTGATGTGGAAAAAGTTGGAAGAACTGCGCTTTTGCAGATCTGATTCGCTGAGAACGCGTTTACCGGAGTGCTTCTTCAATCGCGTCGATCACCTCAGGGGAATCCGGCTCCACGGTTGGGGCGAAACGGGCCACCACGTCACCTTCCCGGTTGACCAGGAACTTCTCGAAATTCCACTTCACCAGCCCCGGAAGCAGGCCGGTCTTGAACTTGGTGAGCTCGGTGTACAGCAGGTGCTGGTTCCTTCCACGGACGTCGGCTTTGGCCGTCAGCGGGAAGGTGACACCAAAGTTCCGTTCGCAGAAGTCCGCGATTTCGCTGTCCGTTCCCGGCTCCTGCCCCGCGAACTGGTTGCACGGCACGCCCAGGACCTCGAACCCACGGTCCCGAAACTTGCCGTAGAGAGCTTCCAGGCCGGCGTATTGCCGGGTGAAACCGCAGTTGGAGGCCACGTTGACCACCAGCACCACTTTTCCTTTGAATTGCCCGAAATTGGTCCTGGTCCCGTCGTTGAGGATCAGCGGGATCGGATACAGGGGACGCGGGCGGCGCAGTTGCGAAAGATTGTTCATACCGTAGGTTCGTTGCCGAGCGCGCGGCGTACGGGTCCGCGATGAAGATTAAGGGGTTAACGATTCGGTCGGTGTGGGCGTCGGCGACGCAGACGTGGTCGTGGTCGGTGTGGGCGTCGGCGAGGCAGTCGCAGTCGTAGTGAGCGTTGGCGACGCAGTCGCAGTCGTGGTCGGTGTGGGCGTCGGCGACGCAGACGTGGTCGTAGTCGTAGTGGGCGTCGGCGACGCAGTCGCAGTCGTAGTCGTAGTGGGCGTCGGCGACGCAGTCGCAGTCGTAGTCGTAGTGGGCGTCGGCGACGCAGTCGCAGTCGTAATCGTGGTCGGCGACGCAGTCGCAGTCGTAGTCGGCGTCGGCGACGCAGTCGCAGTCGTAGTCGGCGTCGGCGACGCAGTCGCAGTCGTTGTGGGCGTCGGCGATCCGGCGCTGACTGAAGGATCGGCGGATGGTGGTGCCGCCGTCGTCAATTGCGCGTCAGGCGGCGGAAGCACCACCCCCGTCGCCTCGGACGGCGAAGACGCCGCGGACGGCTCCGGGACAGGAGGAAAGGGCGACGCCTGGAGCCCGGCCGCGGGGAATCCACTGTCAATCTGGAGCGGAATGGTCCAGCTGATCCATGCCCCGGAGAACTGGCCGGAGGCGTAGGAAACCATCTCGCCCGGTATCGCCTGGTTCGGCTTGCGGAGCGGGAGGAACGTCCATCGCAAGGGGTTGGTGTAGCGGCCGTTCATGATGGCTTCGAAGTGCAGGTGGCATCCGGTGGACCAGCCGGTCGTCCCCACCCGCGCCAGAGCTTGCCCTGCCTGGACTCTGTCCCCCGTGCGGACGGCAATGGATTCGAGATGGTTGTAGGTGGTAATGAGGCCGTCGCCGTGGTCGATCTCCACCCGGTTGCCGCCGCCCCAGGGATGCCAGCCGGCTGCCCGCACAGCCCCCGAGTCCGCAGCATACACCGGGGTGCCGCACGCTGCGGCATAGTCCTGGCCAAGGTGGAAGTCGCCCGCTGCCCCGCTGAGCGGGCTGACCCTGGGACCGAAGGGTGAACTGGGCGTCAGGACCTGCAGCGGAGCCATGAGGAACCCGGATAAGGGCCGGTCCGCACCTGTGGGGCCCACCGCCAGGGCGCCCGCGTCACCGTGCTCGGCGTTCCCAAGGGACGTCTGCAGTGACGTCCGCGGGAAAGCCAGCACGGCATGCGGGTCGGACTCAACGACAGAGGGAAGGGTGCCGGCACCAACCACGTCCGAGGCCGAAGGGGCTATCCCACCCTCCGGATGGCCGGCACCGGAACTTCCGGCGGGAGCCGCGGCCGGCGAGGCGCCGGGCCGGGCCTCGGACGCGGCCATCCATGCCTGGTCTGCCGAACTGGCGGAAAGATTCACGGCGCAGACGGAGGCAGCAAGGACACCGGCAGCAGCGACGGCACGGGTAACCGGTATTAAGGGTCGCTTGCCCGGTCTGCTGTCGCCGGGCACGGTTTTCTTGCCCAATACACTGACTCCACAATGTGGCCTGCCGCACGGTGTCTCGACGGTATTCCCCATGGGACCACAGGACCGCAGAGCTGGAAACCCCATCGCCGGACAATGGGGGCGTTAGGGGGATGCCCCTGTCACCAGCGGGAATACTGCTCCCGCCAAAATGGGCAACAATGTTCCATGCGCAATGTCTTCCGTACCTGGCGGGACGAGATCAAGAAGACCTTCTCGGGCAGGGCCGATGCCCCGCCCGACTGGACGGTGCGGCTGGCCGAAGGAGACGATCCCGGCTACCACCTGCCAGGCTCGGCGGTCTGGGCCGTGCACGGTTCCATGACGCCGATCGTCGGAGGCATCCGCACGCTGCTGATGCAGTCGCTCCACCCGGGCGCGCTGGCGGGGGTGCACGAGCACTCCAACTTCCGCGAAGATCCGCTGCGCAGGCTGGCCAACACCATCCGCTGGATCTTCACCGTGACCTACGGCTCGACGGCAGCGGCGCAGGAGGCAACGAGGCGCGTCCGGCTGCTGCATGAGCCTGTCCAAGGCAACTACAGGGACAACGACGGCGGCCTCCGCACCTACAGTGCCAACGATCCCGGGCTCGCGGGCTGGATCCACATCGCCTTCACGGACGGCTTCCTGTCGGCGCACAGGATCTGGGGTGGACCCATTCCCGGCGGCGCGGACGCCTACGTCCGCGAGTGGGCGCAGGCAGGTCAGCTGATGGGGGTGGCAAATCCGCCGGTCACGGAGGCGGAGATGCGCAGCCAGCTCGACGAGTGGTACCGGAGCGGAGAGCTGCGGGCAGACGACAGGGTCAGGGAAACTGTGGAGTTCATCCGTGACGCCCCGCTTCACCCCCTGCTCCGGCCCGGTTACCGGATCCTCTTTGCCGCCGCCGTGTACAGCCTGGAGCCCAGGTACCGGCAGATGCTGGGACTGTCCATTCCACGGCTGGGGCCGTTCCCCCTGCCGGTGAAGCTGGCCACAAAGGTGGTGCTCGGCGTCGTGCATCTCGCACTGGGCGGACTCCATCGGGGGATGGGACCCAGCGAAGCGGCCGCGCGGAAGCGCCTGAAACGGCTTGGAGTACCGGCTGCCGACTTTGCCTGACCTGAAAATCCCCCGGGACCTGGCAGCTCTGGCCTGAAAATGCAGGAAGCCGGCCCCGGGATTACCGGGACCGGCTTCCTGACCGGCGGAGAATGGGGGATTTGAACCCCCGAGGGCGTTAACCCAACACGCGTTCCAGGCGTGCGCCATAGGCCGCTAGGCGAATTCTCCAACTGCTTCTGAATCAAAAGCAGGTACAAGACTACCTGAACTTTTCCGCGTGGACCAATTGGCCCTTGCAGCGCACTTTTGCACGCCCGCCCCGGTGCCCGCCGCGCCTGCCGGGCCGGGTCGCCTTAATCGGAAAATGGACGCCCCCAACGCGCCCATTCCCTGTTGCACCGTTGAGCTGCCGGGTCCGGATCTTCACGCCAGGCCACGCAGCTCACAACCTTGAGATTGCCCCAATCGGTGTACAAGCCCAATGATCGTCGCTGAGGCAAAGATAAGCAATGAAAATCCGGGAGACACCCGGTTGCCCGAAGTCCGCCGCCGGACATTGGCCGGGCCGGCGGCAAGCGTAAAGGCCGATTCGAGTCGTGCCGGATGATCGGGTAAAGTATCTGACGGCCCCTCATGTGGCGTCATCCTGTTGAACTCCCCCAGGACCGGAAGGTAGCAAGGGTAGACGGGCTCTGGCGGGTGCATGGGGGGTCTTTACTATTCCCCCACAGGGCGGCATGATGTCAGCCCGGATTGGTAGGGTTTTCTCTGTGACAGTTACTACCGCCCTGTACCGCAGATACCGTCCCGACTCGTTCGCTGACGTTATCGGACAGGAGCATGTCACCGAGCCGCTGATGACGGCCCTGCGGAAAAACCGCGTGAACCATGCCTACCTTTTTTCCGGCCCCAGGGGCTGCGGCAAGACCACGTCCGCCCGCATCCTGGCCCGCTGCCTCAACTGCGCCCAGGGGCCCACGGACACCCCCTGCGGAACCTGCCCAAGCTGCGTGGAGCTGGCACGCGGCGGGTCCGGCTCACTGGACGTCATTGAGATCGACGCTGCCAGCCACGGTGGCGTGGATGACGCCCGGGACCTGCGCGAGCGGGCCACCTTCGCGCCCGTGCGGGACCGCTACAAGATCTTCATCATCGACGAGGCCCACATGGTCACCTCCGCGGGGTTCAACGCCCTGCTGAAAATCGTGGAGGAACCGCCGGAACACATCAAGTTCATCTTCGCCACCACGGAGCCGGACAAGGTCATCGGAACCATCCGGTCACGGACGCACCATTACCCGTTCCGCCTGGTCCCGCCCGAGCCCCTGATGGCCTACCTGGAACTCCTGTGCCGCCAGGAGAACGTTCCCGTGGCTCCCGGCGTCCTTTCGCTGGTCATCCGGGCCGGCGGCGGGTCCGTCCGCGACTCGCTTTCCGTCCTGGACCAGCTCATGGCGGGGGCAGGACCCAACGGACTGGACTATGAGCTTGCAGTCGCGTTGCTGGGCTACACCCACGCATCGCTGCTGGACGACGTCGTGGAGGCGATTGCCGCGTCCGACGCCGCCACGGTCTTCCGTGCCGTGGACCGGGTCATCCAGACCGGCCACGATCCCCGTCGCTTTGTTGAGGACCTGCTGGAGCGGTTCCGGGACCTGATCATTGTCCAGGCCATGCCCGAGAGCGCCCACGCCATCCTGCGGGGCATGCCGGCGGACCAGATTGCCCGCCTCCAGAACCAGGCCCACAATCTTGGCGCCGCTGAACTGTCCCGTGCCGCGGACGTCACCAACACCGCCCTCACGGAGATGACCGGTGCCACGTCGCCCCGGCTGCACCTGGAACTGCTGTGCGCCCGGATCCTGCTGCCCAGCTCAGAGCAGAATGAGCGCGGCATCGCCGCACGCATCGACCGGGTGGAGCGGCGGCTGAACTACGCAGGAAACGACGTCGGTGCTCCCGCGGCGGCCGTGCCCGCGGCACCTGTCCCGGCAGCAGCCCCCGCGGCACCTGTCCCGGCAGCGGCTCCTGCCGCAGCCTCCCCCATCTCCCCGGCTGGATCCCGTCCTGGCTCCGAGGAGGGCCATCCTGCTCCGCGTCCCGAACAGGGCACCCCTGCGCAGCCTCCGGTTTCCGATAGCCCGGCCGGGCACCAGCCGGCGGCCCAGGCACCGGCTGCCCAGTCCGCTACCGTCCATGCTCCTTCCGAGGCTGCCGCCGGCCAGGACGTTGCCCCGGTTGCTGCCGGTCCCCGGAGTCCGCTCACTCCGCCCCGGGTAAGCACCAACGACTGGCCTGTGGAAGAACCGGGCCGCCAGCGCGCGCAGGGTGCTGCCGCAGCCAGCATCCCCGCAGCAACGCAACCCGATGCAGCATCCCAATCACCTGTTGGACCCCGCGCCGACGGCGCATCTCAGTCCAACGCAGCCGGCCAGCAAGCCTCAAGCCCGCAGGCACCAGCACCCCAGGCATCCGCACCCCAGGCATCCGCACCGCAGTCGCCTGGCCCGAGCCAGCAGCCACCTGCCGGCTCCAGTCCAGCCGCTCCCCCGGCCATGGGCGACGTCGAGGTCCTCCGGAGGGCGTGGCCCGATGTCCTCCAGGCCCTGACCAGGATCAAGCGCAGCACCTGGGCCCTTGTCGAGCCCAATGCACAGGTCAGCGCCTTCGATGGCACAGTGCTTACGCTGTCCTTCACCACCCAGGGACTTGCCGGAGCCTTTGGCCGGGCCGACCACTCGGACAACCTGCGCCAAGCCATCCACAAGACCGTTGGCATCGACTGCCAGATCCATGCGGTGGCCGGCGGCGCCAGCCAGGCGAGCTCTGAGCCAAACCCAAAAGCACCCGCCAGCCCGGTAGTCCAGGCCACTTCGGCTGACGTTGCATGGGGGCTTGCCCCCGCACCTGCCCAACCGGCTCAGGGACAGGCTGCCCCGGCCGGGGCAGCCGGGTCGGCCGAAAGCTCCGCCGTTGCCGGCGCCCCAGCCGGCCCTGGCACTGCCAATGCTGCAGCAAGCTCCGCCGTTGCCGGCAAGGCACCAGGTTCTCCACGCACCGGACATTCCGGCAGCTCCGCTGTTGCCGCCAGTCCGTCAGCCGCAGCTGCTGTAAGTGCTGCACCTGCACGACCAGTCGGCCAAGGCCTGGGAACCCCTGTCAACGCAGCCAGCGCGGACGCAGGGCAGTCCCCCTACCCGCCGGCCGGGGGCGACTACTCGTACTCGGATGACGACTGGGGCCCGCCGCGGGACGAGGACGCTCCCCCGCTGGACGAGGAACCTCCCATGGACTGGGAGCCCTCCGCCCGTCCAGGGAACCGTCCAGGGAACCGTCCAGGAGCTGCTTCCCCTGCTGTTTCCCCGTCTGCAACCGGCAGCAGCAACAACGGCACCAGCGGCCGGAATGGTGCTGCGCCCAGCCGGGAGACTGAAAGGAACGGCTCGAGCCCGGCAGCCTCTGCCCGGCCCGCCACACCGCCGGCGGGTGCCCCGCACGATCCTTGGTCCCGGGCCGTGGAACAGGCTCCCGGCGTGTGGGTGGTTGGCGACAAAAGCAACGTAGGCGCCAAGCCCGCGCCCGCGGCGACAGCTGACAACCTCGGAACACAGGCAACCGTTCCCCATTACGCTCCTGCCACGGCGCAGGTGCCGCAGCCCTCCATCCCCGTCGCCGCCGCGGCCCCTGCCCCGGTTGCGGGGGCAGGCTGGGAGCCTGGAACCGCCGCCAATTCCGGCAGCGGCCCGGCTGGCGGACGTTTCCAGGCTGCATCCCCCGAACGGTCTCCGGCGCCCGAATTCGCCATGGCCTCCGCCGCGCCTGCCGTAGCCCCACCCACGGCGGCTGCCGCGACCACGGCTGTCCCCGCCCGTCCCCAGCCAACGGCCGCTGCGCCGTCGGCGGTTCGGATGGAAACACGGCAAAGCCTTTACCAGCGGCTGTCCAACAGCCCGGAGGCCGAGGCAGGCCGGGCCCAGGCGCCCGCGAGGACCGTCGCCGAACCCAGCGCCTACATCCAGGACATCCCGAGCGCGGACGACGAGACGATTGAGGAATCGGGCGTGTTCGGCCGCGCGGCCGTGGAACGCATCCTCGGTGGAAAATTGATCGAAGAGCGGTCCCCGGACGGAAGCCCGATTCCGCCGCGCTATTAGGGCCTGTTGAACGCCTGACAAGCTGTCCCGGCGCTCAACCCGCCGTTTTGTTCCACCCGCCATCCACACCAAGCTAAAGAGGGAAAAGTGTACGAAGGTGCAGTCCAGGAGCTGATCGACGAGCTCGGACGCCTTCCGGGGGTGGGCCCCAAGTCCGCGCAGCGGCTGGCGTTCCACATCCTTGAAGCTGACCCGCAGGACATGAAGCGGTTGGTGGAGGCGATCACCACTGTCAAGGAAAGGGTCAAGTTCTGCACCGTCTGCGGCAACGTCACGGAGCAGGAGTTGTGCAACATCTGCCGCGATCCCCGCCGCGACCCCGCTGTCATTTGCGTCGTGGAAGAGTCCAAAGACGTCCTCGCCGTGGAACGGACCCGCTCGTTCCGTGGCCGGTACCATGTGCTGGGCGGCGCCATTAATCCGATCGCCGGGGTAGGCCCGGAACAGCTGCGGATCCGCGAACTCCTCACCCGGCTGAACGACGGCGAAATCCAGGAAGTCATCATCGCCACCGACCCGAACCTGGAGGGTGAGGCAACGGCCACGTATCTGGCCAGGATGCTGAAGACCATCGGCATCGCGGTCACCCGCCTGGCGTCCGGCCTGCCCGTGGGCGGCGACCTCGAATACGCGGACGAAGTGACCCTGGGCCGCGCCTTCGAAGGCCGCCGGAATGCCCTGGCCTGACGCCTTGTCTACGAACGGCGGCCGCTGGCAGCGCTGAATTTGTCCCATGGGAAACGATGGGGTCCGCGCCCAGGCGGCTGAGTCCGGCCCCAATAGCGGGCTGGGGCCGGTATGTGGTCACAATTCAGCGCGGGTCTGGACGCGGCGATAAACTGTCGGAGGAAAGTCGCGCCGCCCGGCGTCAGGCTGCCTGGCCTCCGAACTCCAATTGATCCAATGAAGGTACGCGCATGAGTACGCCCACTACCGAAGTGCACAACGCAACCCAGCCCCGGGTGGAACCCACCTCCGGCGCGGTGACCAAACAGCTCATCGTGCAGAAATTCGGCGGCTCCTCCGTTGCGGACGCTGACGGGATCAAGCGCGTCGCCAAGCGTGTGGTCGATGCCCAGGAAGCCGGCAACGAAGTTGTGGTTGTGGTCTCTGCGATGGGCGACACCACGGACGAACTCCTGGACCTCGCTGCCCAGGTGACCGATTCAGCCCCGGCCCGCGAGATGGATATGCTCCTCTCTGCCGGCGAGCGCATCTCCATGGCGCTGCTGGCCATGGCCATCAACAAGCTCGGCGCCTCCGCCCAGTCCTTTACCGGATCGCAGGCGGGCATGATCACCGACGGCATCCACGGCAAGGCCCGGATTATCGACGTCGACCCGCACCGTATCCGCACCGCGCTGGACAAGGGCAACATCGCCATCGTGGCAGGCTTCCAGGGCATGAGCCGGACCACCAACGAAATCACCACCCTGGGCCGCGGCGGTTCGGACACCACGGCGGTGGCGCTGGCGGCAGCCCTCGAAGCGGATGTCTGCGAGATCTACACAGACGTGGACGGCATCTTCACCGCGGATCCGAGGGTGGTCCCGTCGGCCCAGAAGATTGAGACCATCTCCAGCGAGGAAATGCTGGAACTGGCCGCTTCGGGCGCCAAGATCCTGCACCTGCGCTGCGTGGAATACGCCCGCCGGTTCGGCGTCCCGCTGCACGTCCGTTCCTCATTCAGCCAGCACGAAGGCACCTGGGTCATTCCCAGCGCCGACGACAAGATCACCACTCAAGAGGGAGTTGCCTTGGAGCAGCCAATCATCTCCGGCGTTGCGCATGACCGTTCCGAAGCAAAGGTCACCGTGGTCGGTGTCCCCGACATCCCCGGCAAGGCCGCTGCGATCTTCCAGGTCATCGCCGACGCCCACTCCAACATCGACATGATCGTCCAGAACGTGTCCACCCACGGCACGGGCAAGACCGACATCTCCTTCACGCTGCCCATCGTGGAAGGCGCCGACGCCCTGGCCGCCCTGCACGCGGCCCAGGACCAGATCGGCTTCGAAGCCATCGAATACAACGAGCAGATCGGCAAACTTTCCCTCATCGGTGCGGGGATGCGCTCCCACCCCGGCGTCTCCGCCACCTTCTTCAAGGCGCTGTCGGACGCCGGCATCAACATCAACATGATCTCCACCTCCGAGATTCGCATCTCCGTGGTGACCCACGCCGACCTGCTGGATGAGGCTGTGCGCGTGATCCACAAGGCGTTTGGGCTGGACACCGAAAGCGAAGCAACCGTTTACGGCGGCACCGGCCGCTAGGCGCAGAGAAATGCCGGGTTGCCTTTCCGCAGGAAGGGCAACCCGGCATTTTTGGTTCCGGGTGCGGCCTGGACAGTCAGCTTTCGCGTTCCAGGTCTTCGCGGCGCACTGCGTAGTGATGGCCGGTTGAATCGGTCTCGACCACGAAATGCGAAAGGTCTTCTTCGGAAGCCTGCTCGAATTCGTCGTGTTTGTGCACCACGGGCGTATCAGCATCCAGCCGGGTGGCGGGACCAAAGACGAAGCGTAGCCTCTCGGTCAGGCCCATGAAACTGCTGAGGACATGTGCCACTGTTTTCCACCCCCTTCCCGAATCCCCGGGCGAAAGCGCACTGGGCTCCGGCAGGAGCCAGTGCCCTCATTTTAAGCCCGGGGCAGGAAAAAGGCGCCGGTCCATTCGGGCGGCAAACGTGGAGAGGGTACGGCTAGCGCAGGGAGCGGTCTTCAGGGTTCCTCGGTACGACGTAGGTGCTGCCGTCGGGCCTGGTAATGGTCTCCCACTGCCGGGTCTCCGCCTGGCGCTGCGCCAACAGCCGGCGGTTTTCCTCGGACATGTCATGTCCCAGGGCGGTCCGGTTCGCGGGACCGAAAACGGCCCTGAGCTTCCCCGTTGCACGCATGAAGCGCTGGGAAGCGTTGCCCTTGTCCGCAGACCTGTCCCTGGCCATGAAGAGGTTCCTTCCACTCATTGCTACCACCACCAAATGTACACTAATGATTAGTGCACTAATAGTTGGAGGAAGCCATGCCCGCCACAGCGGCAACGGATGCAGCAGCAATGGAGACCAAAGGCAACCACCCCGGGGTGATGGACCGCGCGGGGGCGGATGCAGCCGAGGAGGAAGACCTGCTGCTTGAACACCAGCTCTGCTTCGCCCTCACGGTGGCTGCCCGAAGCGTTGTGGGCGCCTACAAGCCGGTGCTGGAGAAACTCAACCTCACGCATCCGCAATACCTGGTGATGCTCTGCCTGTGGGAACACAGCCCGCGCACCGTACGGAACATCAGCGAGGCCCTGGCCCAGGAGCCGGCCACTATTTCCCCGCTCCTGCGCAGGCTGGAAGCAGCGGAGCTGATCACACGGCGCCGCATGGACGGAAACGAGCGTGCACTCGCCGTCGAACTCACGCCCAAGGGTGCCGCCCTTCGGCAGCAGGCGCTGCAGGTGCCGGGGACCATGATGGAGCGGCTGGGGTTGACGCGGGAACAGGTCACGGACCTGCATGCGTCGATGATGGCGCTGATCGCTGCGACGTCCGCGTAGGCGCCAGCCGTGAACCCTGGGAGGCCGGAAGCGCGGCCATACCAAGCGCAACGGCTAGAATGACTGGACCAAGGAGAGGTGGCCTGATGCGTGATTTTCGGATGCTCGCAGCAGTCCTGGCCGTCAGCGCCGGGCTGGTATCAGGTTGCAGCGGCACTCCGGACAGCAGCACGTCCCCGGCAACGCCGGCGCCCTCCACGTCGGGCAGTCCCACAGCCCCGGCAGGCAGTCCACCCGCCGGTTCCGCCACTCCTTCGCCTGATACCGAAACCACCGTGGCCGCCCCGGCCCCGGCCACGTCGCGGCCCAGCGCCGGGCCGGGCCAGGGGAACGCTGAACTTGCCATCACCGTGGTGCCGTCCCAAGGCGCACCGGAACTCGACTTCACCCTGGTCTGTTCCGCCGGCACACCTGCAGCGGAAAGCAGCCACCCCAATGCCGTCGCCGCCTGCGCAGCGCTGAAAGCCAACCCTGGCATCGTGGCCCCGGCCGCACCGGGGAGCTCCCAGCCCTGCACCCAGCAGTACGGCGGCCCGCAGAAGGCAACTGTGACGGGCATGGTTGACGGTGTTGCCGTGGATTCAACCTTCGCACGTACCAATGGTTGCGAGATCAGCGCCTGGGATGCCGCCAAAGATGTGTTGGGCGCTGCCGGTGGAGCCTCTTAAGCTCCTCGCGGTGGACACTGCACTCACCCGGGAAGAAGCCCACGTGCAGCGCGTCAGCCGCTATGCCGATCCCTATCTGGCCCGCCGGTCGGCGGGGCAAAAACATCCTGTGGAGGATTTCCTCTTCACGTACTACACCCAAAAGCCCGGCCAGCTGAAGCGCTGGCACCCTGGTGCCGGGGCAGTCCTTACCGGCGGCCAGGCCGTCCAGCGGTCCGGCTGGAAGCATTACAGGACGCTCGACGACGGCGAGCTCGCCTCCCTTGGGCTGGCGGCGGGAAGCACTGCGGTCACCTTTGACCGGCGCGCCTTCCTGGCGGACCGCAAGGATGCGGTGGCCTTTGCCGGCGTCATCCTGCGGGGCACCGCGGCGAGGCCGGCACAGTTCGGCTGCTTTGGCCTGCACGAGTGGGCCATGGTGTACCGCCAGGACAAGTTCGACCTTCGCCATGAGTATCTTCAGCTGCGGCTGGGCGCGGAAGGCACCGACAAGGTGGTGGAGGAGAACAGGATCCGCTGCACCCACTTCGACGCCTTCCGGTTCTACACGCCCGATGCCATCCCGCTCAATGAGCATGCACCCAGCCGTGAAACCCAGCGCCACCTGGAACAGCCCGGCTGCCTGCACGCCAACATGGACCTCTACAAGTGGGCGTACAAGCTGCTGCCTGCCCTGCCGAGCGAGCTGGTGATGGACTGCTTTGAACTGTCCTGGCGGATCAGGACCATGGACATGCAGGCATCCCCGTACGACCTTGCCGCTTGGGGCTACCCTGCCATTCCCATTGAGACGCCACACGGGAAGGCGGCGTACGTCGAACACCAGCGTGCGTTTGCCGCCGAAGCCGGAGTCCTGCGGGAAAGGCTCGCCTCGGAACTCGAGGCCCTGTCTCGGGGGCACAGCGTTGATTGACCTGACCATCAGCCTCCGGGAGGCGCCCGGGGCGGCCGGACACGTATTCCGCCTGGTGGCCAGGGACAACCAGCCGGCCGCCGGCACCACTGTGCCGGATCCCGGGGCCGCCCTGACCGCAGTGGAGCGGTTCGGCGAGGAGATCTTTTTCCCCAAGCCCGGGCCGCCCAAACTGTGCACCCAGCAGTACGGCGGACCCCAGGTCGCCGTTGTCACTGGAACATTCCACGGGCGTCCCGTGCACGCAACCTTCACCCGCACCGATGGCTGCGAGATTGCGCGCTGGAAGGCCATGGCACCTTTACTGGGCGGAACTGCGGTCTAACCTCCCCGGCCGCGTTGCGGAACGGGATGGAGCCAGGGCAGGAACAGAAAAGGTCCCGGGCGGCCGTATCGACCACCCGGGACCTCCCCCCCAAGTTCTTCCGGTCAGGTTCCGGGAACCGCCTGCGCACGGTCAAGCTGCGGAGCACCGGCAGGAGCGGAGGCAGAGCCTGGTCCCACCTGCACGTTCACCCAGGTCCTGATGCCGTTGCTGCCCAGGCTCAGCCGCGAGAGGTAGGATCCCTCCGGGAGCCCGGTCCAGTTCAGGGTTGCCGAGGTGGCGGTTCCGTTCGGCGCCACGATCGGATTCGGGTCAACCGTGAGGTTGCCGGCATCCCCGGCGAAGCTCACCGCCTGCACGGACGCGGTGGCGGGCCCGTTGTCCGGAGTGGCATACAGGTTGGCCACCACATAATAGGTGCCTGCCCTTGGTGTTTCCAGGTCCAGGAATTCGCTCGCGGAAGCGGTGGCAACCTGGGTGGCCGTAAGGCCGCCCGCAGCGTTCGGCGCGTAGACCACCATGTCCCAGTCGACCTCGTTCGACTGCGCCTGGATGCCCAGCCGGGCAAACGAGGCCCCGGCAGGGATCTTCACCTGAAGCAGGGCATTGTGCGCGTCATTCGTCGGTGCGTACTCACCCGGGGTCTTGGTGATGGCGGTCTGGCTGAGCGGTGCCAGCCCCTCCACCCCCACGGCGATGGGGCTGTCCGAGCCGGACACGAGCTCCATGGTGCCGCTGCCGGTACCGGTGGCAGAGCTGAACGAGAACGACGGCGCGATCTGGGCGTCTACAGGCCGGATGGCGATGGGCGACGTCACGGTCCGCGGGCCCGTCCACCTGATGCTTCCTGCGCTGAACTTGCCCACCGGTGCGCTGACGTTCCGGATGGTCACTGTCACTTCACGGGTCTGGCCTGCCTTCGAGAAGTTCAGCGCCTTGGGTTCGACGTTGACGCTGAAGCCCGCCATGTCCACCTCCGGCCGGTACATGCCCGGCACCAGTGCAGTCAACTTCCGCTTCACCTGGACTTCCCCCACGAGGCTGCCCAGGGCGATGGAGGGCAGGTTGAGATCGCGGGCAGCAATGGTTCCTGCCTGCGGCGTACCGGTTTCCACGCCCTGGCCGTTCAGGAAGGCGAGCCAGTCCTGGATGCCGGAGTCGTAAACCAGTCCAGGGTCGGTGACGCGGGTGGAGTCGATGTGGCCCGCGCCGCCCTGGAAGGGGTCGGTGTTGGGTGAACCGTCGGCGTTGACCAGCGGGTAGGCGGTGGTCATCATGGCGGACTTCACCATTGCGGGGCTCCACTTGGGCTGCTTGCCCAGGACCAGGGCGCCGAAACCGGCGATGTGCGGGGCAGCCATCGAGGTCCCGGACATGAATCCGAACTGGTCACCGTCGTTGCCGATCGTGGAGACACCGGCCAGGACGTTGACGCCCGGGGCGGAAATATCCGGCTTCAGCAGGTCCCCGCCGGACGCGAGGGTGGGGCCGCGGGACGAGAAGCCTGCGACCTGGGGGGCCGCAGCGGGGGGCAGCCCGGTCAGGTCGCCCTTGACCAGGCTGACCGTCAGCGCCGGATTCGCTTCCAGCTTCGACTTCAGCTCCAGGCTCTTGGGGGCATTGACATGGACCGTGGGGAGGACATGGTTGTCCGCGTCCTCCGAGCTGCTGGTGAGGTTCACCAGGATCATGCCCACACCGCCCTTGTCCAGGACTTCCTGGCTCTTGGCAGTGCGGTCCACCACGCCGCGGTCACAGACAACTACCTTGCCCGCCACCTTGGTGGCGTCAAGGGATCCGGGCCCGCAAAGATTGGCGTTTGCGGCCCCGGGGGCCGCGGCCGCCGCAGCCAGGACGGCCGGCTTGTCCGCGACCTCGGACTTCATGATGGACGCGCCGCGGTAGAGCGAACCGTCCGAGACCTTGACGGTCCCCACCAGATCACTGGGGAAGGTCGAGGCAGCAACCGTGGTGAGCCACGGGGATGCGTGGTTCACGGTGGAGGCCGCAGGGCCGGAGTTGCCGGCCGATGCCGAAACAAAAATGCCCGCGGCAGCGGCATTGAGGAATGCAAGCGCCACGGGGTCGGTGGTGCTGTTGTTGTTGCCCGAAATGGAGTAGTTCAGGACGTCGACCCCGTCCTTGATGGCGGCATCCACGGCTTCCACCGATGCGGAGGAGTAGCACCCTCCGGTGTCCGGGTTGGTGTCCTCCCAGCAGACCTTGTAGACGGAGACTTTGGCCGCGGGAGCCACACCCGAGCTCTTTCCGAAGCTGGTTCCGTCGATCACCTGCTCGACATTCGCATTGCCGGCTGCCGTGGTGGCAGTGTGCGTACCGTGGCTGCCGACGTCCACGGGGGAAATCAGTTCTTCCGGCGCCCGGTTTCCCGGGGCCACGTACTGGAGGAAGGAATCGGCGAAATAGCGGGCGCCGATGACCTTGGAGTTGCACAGGGAACCGTCAAAGGCGGCCCCGGATCCCTCGCCCTTTTGGCATTCGCCTTCGAAGGTGGTGCCGTCCGCCTTGAGCATGGCGATCTTGCCGTCGCCGGTGCGGTAGGGGACGCCGACCTGCGGGTTTCCCTGCAGCGGTTTCACCGGTTCGCCCTGCAGGAAGGGATTGTCCGGCGCGTAGCCGGAGTCGATGACCCCCACCACGACGCCCTTGCCGGCGTTGGCTTCTCCGCCGAACTGCCTGGCCCATGCACCCTCGGGCCCGGTGAGCTTGAGGAAGTCGGTGGTGGTGTAGTCAGGTCTGTTTTCGACGTCGGGCGCCACCACCACGACGCGGCTGTCCTTGGACAGGGCTGCCGCCTGCCCGGCGGTCAGCTCGGCGGTGAACCCGTTGAGAGCCGCCGTGTACTGCTTGGCCGGGCTGACGCCCTGGGCAGCGGCAACGTCCCGCTGCTGCTTTCGGAGGTGCGCGTCGTAGGCCTGGTAGTTGGGGCTGCCGGCGTCCAGCTTCCTTCCCTGCTGCGGCTTTGTAGCACCCAGGCCGGCAGTTCCCCCTTCATACGCCGCGGCAGCCGGCCCGGCAAGCACCACGATGTACCTGCCGTCCTTGAACTGACTGTCCGTGGCAGCGGAGGAGGGATTCTCCCGACCCTGGCCACCGGGCGCGGCCGAGGCGGGCCCGACTGCCAGCGAGCTGAGGAGAAGGGGCAACCCGACGGCCAGTGCGGCCGCTTTCCGGAGTCCCCCAGCCCCCGTGGGGCTCTTTCCAGTTGATTTCACGCGCAACCCTTTCACGATGTGCCGCCCAGCCTTGGTGGGCGCCGAACGACTGGATCCGCAGAGAAAATTACAGGTTTTGTAATTTGCTGAGACCAGACTGTTCAAAGAGTACAGACTGATAGCGCGTTATGACATAGGGCACATTCCGGAAATTTTCGCTTGTCACACGGTGCGCCGATAGCCCTCCTGCTGCACAAAAAAGGGCATCCCGAAGGATGCCCTGCCAAGGACGGATGAAGAGGTGGCGCCCTACTGCCGCGGGGTGCGGACCACGTCACTGATCCATTGCCGCGTCTTCTCATCGACCGGCCCGGCCAGCCGGGTTTGGCGGGCGACGCGGTCGGCCTTTATCTTCTGGAACACCATCCTGCCGAGGCCCGCGAATACCGCCGCGGCGACCATGGGCAACAGCACGGACTTCGAATTCTCAGCCATCCAGCAATCCTAGTGAAGGCCTTCCGGCAACTCCAGAACCACGCCTGCAGGAGGCCTGCGCGGAAATCTCCAGCCGCTCTGCGCCGGTCCGGATTCACCGAATACAGAGGGGCGCGCCCGGGCCGGTAGAATGATAGGGCAAGCTCGCGGAGCGCCCGACCTCATGGTGAACCAACGCAGGTGACCCCAGTCCCCCAAACCCCGGTACGGCGTGAGACGGCACCACTCCGCTGCGCCCTTACCCAAGCTCACGCACAGGAGTTACCGGATGCCCCGGATCGTTGTTGACGTCATGCCCAAGCCCGAGATTCTGGACCCGCAGGGGAAGGCAATCGTTGGCGCTCTCCCCCGGCTGGGCTTCACCAGCTTCAGCTCTGTCCGCCAGGGCAAGCGTTTCGAACTGACGGTCGACGGCGAGGTGACGGAGGACATCCTGGCCCAGGCCCGCGACGCCGCCGAGACCCTCCTGTCCAACCCGGTGATCGAAGACGTCGTCAACGTCGAGGTCGTCGAGGCCTGAGATGAGTGAACTTCCCCTGATCGGCGAGGCCGTCGCCGTCGCGGCGGAGCCGCGCCTCGCTGGCGCCCGAATCGGCGTCGTGACCTTCCCCGGCACCCTGGATGACCGCGACGCCGCCCGTGCCGTGCGCCTGGCCGGTGCCACCGCCGTCGAACTCTGGCATGGCGACGCCGAACTCGGTGACGTCGACGCCGTCATCATCCCCGGTGGATTCTCCTACGGTGACTACCTGCGCGCCGGCGCCATCGCCCGTTTCGCCCCGCTGATGTCCAAAATCATCGACGCCGCGAACTCCGATGCCAAGCTGCCCGTCCTGGGCATCTGCAACGGCTTCCAGATCCTCACCGAGTCGCACCTGCTGCCCGGTTCGATGATCAAGAACGACCACCTGAAGTTCCTCTGCCGCGACCAGGTGCTGCGCGTCGAGAACAGCAACACGGCGTGGACCCTGGACTACGAGGCGGGCCAGGAGATCACCATCCCGTTGAAGAACCAGGACGGCCAGTACATCGCGGACGAAAACACCCTGGATGCCCTTGAGGCCGAGGGCCGCGTGGTCTTCCGGTACGTCGGCTTCAACCCGAACGGTTCGCGCCGCGACATCGCCGGCATCTCCAACGCCGCCGGCAACGTGGTGGGCCTCATGCCCCACCCCGAGCACGCCGTTGAGCCTGGCTTTGGCCCCGAGTCACTGGACGGCATCGGCGGGTCCGACACCGACGGACTCGGATTCTTCACCTCCGTACTGAACAAGATTGTGGGAGGCGACAAGTGACCACCGAAACCACCAAGAAGTTCAACATCGACACCGTCGAGAACGCCGCGAAGACCCCGGACACCGAGCTGCCCTGGGCCGAGCTGGGCCTGAAGCGGAACGAGTTCGACGAGATCGTCAAGGTCCTGGGCCGCCGCCCCACCGGCGCCGAGCTGGCCATGTACTCCGTCATGTGGAGCGAGCACTGCTCCTACAAGTCCTCCAAGAACCACCTGCGCCAGTTCGGCCAGAAGGTCACCGAGGAAATGAAGAAGGACATGCTGGTGGGCATCGGCGAAAACGCCGGCGTGACCAACCTGGGGGACGGCTGGGCCGTGACCTTCAAGATCGAATCGCACAACTCGCCGTCGTTCGTTGAGCCCTACCAGGGTGCCGCAACGGGCATCGGCGGCATCGTCCGCGACATCATCTCGATGGGCGCCCGCCCGGTGGCCGTCATGGATCCGCTGCGTTTCGGCGCGATCGACCACCCGGACACCGCGCGCGTCATGCACGGTGCAGTGGCCGGCATCGGCGGCTACGGCAACTCGCTGGGCCTGCCCAACATCGGTGGAGAGATGGTCTTCGACTCCGTCTACCAGGGCAACCCGCTGGTCAACGCCCTCGCCGTGGGCGTCATGCGGCACGAGGACATCCGCCTGGCCAACGCCTCCGGCAAGGGCAACAAGGTGGTCCTGTTCGGTGCGCGCACCGGCGGTGACGGCATCGGCGGCGCGTCGGTGCTGGCCTCCGAGTCCTTCGACGACACCAAGCCGTCCAAGCGCCCCGCCGTGCAGGTGGGCGACCCCTTCGCCGAGAAGGTCCTCATCGAATGCTGCCTGGAGCTCTTCAAGGGCTCCCTGGTGGAAGGCATCCAGGACCTCGGCGCGGCCGGCATCTCCTGCGCCACATCCGAGCTGGCCTCCAACGGTGACGGCGGCATGCAGGTTGAGCTGACCTCCGTGCTGCTGCGCGACCCCACGCTGACCCCGGGCGAGATCCTCATGTCCGAGTCCCAGGAACGCATGATGGCCGTCGTCACGCCGGAGAACGTGGAAGCGTTCGAGGCCGTGATGGACAAGTGGGCCGTGGAGTACTCCTGGCTGGGCGAGGTGACCGATACCGGCCGCCTCATCATCACCTGGGAAGGCGAGGTAATCGTCGACGTCGATCCCCGCACCGTAGCCCACGACGGCCCGGTCTACGACCGCCCGTACGCCCGCCCCGAGTGGCAGGATGCCGTCCAGGCCGACACCTTCACCGGCTCCGTGCAGGACGCCGGCCGCCCGGCCGCTCCCGCCGAGCTGGCGAAGGCCGTGACCGAGCTGGTGGCGTCGCCGAACATGTGCTCCAAGTCCTGGATCACCAACCAGTACGACCGCTACGTCGGCGGCAACACCTCCATGGCGTTCCCGGACGACGCCGGCGTGGTCCGGGTGGACGAGGAAACAGGCCTCGGCGTTGCCCTGGCCACCGACGCCAACGGCCGCTACACCTACCTCGACCCCTACCACGGCGCGCAGCTGGCACTGGCTGAGGCCTACCGCAACGTGGCCACCGCGGGCGCCATCCCCATGGCCGTCAGCGACTGCCTGAACTTCGGCTCCCCCGAGGACCCGGACGTCATGTGGCAGCTGGCCGAGGCCATCCGTGGCCTCTCGGACGCCTGCATGGTGCTGGGCATCCCGGTTACCGGCGGCAACGTCTCGCTGTACAACCAGACGGGCACCACGCCCATCCACCCCTCCCCCGTGGTGGCAGTGCTGGGCAAGCTCGACGACGTCGCGCGCCGGACGCCGTCGGGCTGGCGCGAGGATGGCCAGGCCATCTACCTGCTGGGTACCACGGGTGCCGAGCTGGACGGTTCCGAGTGGGCCAACATGCGCGGCCACCTGGGTGGCCAGCCGCCGAAGGTGGACCTCGAGGCAGAACGTGCCCTGGGCGAGATCCTGATCAATGCGTCCCGTGACGGCATGATCGACTCTGCGCATGACCTTTCCGAGGGCGGCCTGGCGGCTGCCTTGGTGGAGTCGTCCCTGCGCTACGGCGTGGGTGCCCGGATCGCACTGCAGGACGTCATGGACCGGGACGGCGTGGACCTGTTCACAGCGCTCTTCTCCGAGTCCCAGGGACGTGCCGTGGTGGGCGTTCCCCGCTCCGAGGAAGTCCGCTTCACGGATATGTGCACCGCCCGCGGCTTCGCGCACACCCGCATCGGCGTGGTGGACGCGGCCAGCGGCAAGCTGGAGATCAACGGCGTGGAGGGCCTGTCCCTGGACGCCCTCCGCGAAGCCCACGAGGGGACCCTCCCGAAGTACTTCGGCTGATTCTCCCCACAGCCTCCCTATCGACTGCTGCGTACTTGTCGTTTTGAACCGTCAGAACGACAAGTACGCAGCAGTCGTTTTTAAGAACCCCTTCGCCAGCCGGCCTGGCCAAGGCAACAAGCACTTTGGCGGCGGCAGGCTTCGCGTCGTTGACCATGTGCCGCTTGGAGATCCTGACCTCAGTCCACCCCAACGCGGCGTACCGTTCGGATCGTGTGATGTCCCTGGCGATCTGACTGTCCTCGCCGTGGTGGCCGCCCTCGTACTCGATTCCGATCTTGTATTTGCGGTAGGACAGGTCCGGCTCATGATGCCTTGCGCCATCCTCAGTAATGATCGGCACATTCAGCTCCGGTTCGGGCAGGCCCGCGCGGACAATCGCCAGCCGGAGCAGGGTTTCCTGCGGTGAATCAGCTCCGACCCGAATGAGTGCCAGGGCCTCCTTCGCCTTCCGGAGCCCCCGTTTTCCCCGGTGCCTGTCGATCGTCCGCTGCAGGTCCCTTGTGCTGCACAGCGGCATGTCCCGGCCCTCAAAATCCGGCCTGGGCACGCGGACGCATGCATCCCCCATCACCACGAGCTCGTCGACGGACAGCAGCCCGGCCATGTCCAGCCAGGTCCGCGCCGGCGTTGTGACCGGAAGCCCGTCCATTGCCGTGACTTCATCCCCGTACAGCTTCATGCGGTGCACGATGACGTGGGGCCGGTCCAGGTAGGCTGCGCCCTCGGGGCGTATGAGGTGGTAGACGTCGGAGACCTCGTCCCGCCGCCGCTGCGGCAGTGAATGAAGCTCCGCGGCCGTAACGTGAGAGGCAGCACAAAGCTCGTTGACCTCGATGAAAGGCCGGACGCGCGCGCCCAACGCAAGCTCCGCCGTCGGGCCCTCCATCCTGATACCCCTGCCACGGTATGTCAGCGATCCGTGCCGCCAGCGGCGTGGGGAGACTCCGGCAACCGAAGCGTCACTAAGAGTGAAGGGGCGTCCCCGGAGTTCCTCCGGCAGCGGCTGTGGAGTCTTCATCGATCCATGACAGCAGAATCCCGGCAACACCCGCAGAAGTTATCCACACCCTCAATCGACTGCTGAGTATTTGTCGTTTTGAGGCCCGAAAACGACAAGTACTCAGCAGTCGATGAGTCAATCCTCGCTGTGCAGCTCACGCTGGCGCGCGCTGAGCATCTCAAGCTCGGGGCGGCCGGCCACGAAGCGTTCGACGGCGTCGAGCACCTCCACGAGGTGCCTGCGGTCAGCTGCCACCAGCCCCACCCCCAGCTTCGTGCGCCGGTACTGGTTCTGGTCCCCCACCTCAGCGACGGAGACCTCGAAACGGCGTTTCACGTCAGCAACGAGCGGCCGCACGACCGAGCGTTTCTCCTTCAGGCTGTGCACGTCGCCCAGAAGAATGTCGAACTCGATCCAGCCGATCCACATGGCACTGGCCCTTGGTTATTCGATGGTGAGTTCACCCATGAGGTCCCACCCGTCGCCGTCGAGCTGCCGGCTGATGATCCTGGGTGTTTCGGCGAGGGCCTGCGGCATATCCGCCATGGCCTTCTGGAAGTGTGCGCTGTTGACGTGGTCGCCGGCGGCATCGTCCTTGAAGGCCTCCACCAGGACGTACTCGTTGGGGTCGTCGAGGCTGCGGGACCAGTCGAACCACAGGTTGCCTGGCTCCTGCCGGGTGGCTTCGGTGAAGTCCGCCACCAGGGCGGGCCAGCGCTCGGCCCACTCGGGCTTGACCTTGAACTTGACGACGATAAAGATCACTGGGATGTTCCTTCCGCGGCGAGACTGCGTGCCCCTTCAATGTACCGGGAAGTAACGTGGCGCTGCGCCGCGCGGGTGACCACACCGCCGGCGGCGTAGAACCAGTTGGCTGGCCTGCTGAACGCCCGGATCCGCAGCCACACTTCCCCCTGGCCGTTGATCTCCACTTCGAAGGACTCCTCCCCGCGGGCGGGATGGCCGGGCAACGTTCCGTAGCCGAAGCCGGCGGATTGGGGAACACCGTCCGGCAGGGGTTCGTGCACCCACACCACCTGGCAGGGGGCGGGCAGGCGGAACGGCCCGACGCCGAATCCGCTCACCACGCGCGCCCCGGGCACCGCCCTGGGTGAATCGGCGCGGACCCGGAGCCCTGCCCGCCGCTGCAGCTCCCAGCCCAGGATGCCGTCAGCAACCCGCCGGTAGAGGTCCAGTCCGTTCCCCAGCCGGGCCTCCTCGAGGATGCGGCTGTACCCTTCCGGGGCGAGGCCGTGTTCTGTGCCGCCCACGTCCGGGTAGTCCAGCCCGGCCTCCGTCTGTTCCCTGTCAGTCATTGCGGCCTGCCCTTTCGAACCGCGCCCAGCCCAGTTGCTCCTGCTGTTTCCGGCTCAAGCCGGACACCACCAGGTCGTACGAGTCCTCCACCATGTCGCGGATCATCCCATCCGGCAGCGAGCCGTCCAGACGGACTCCGTTCCAGTGGGTCTTGTTCATGTGCCATGCGCCGGTGATCGCGGGATGGACCGCGCGCAGCTGAACCGCCAGGGCCGGCTCGCACTTGAGGTTCACGTAGAAGTCGTCTTTGTCCATGGAGGACAGGGCAAACAATTTTGCCTCGTGGCGGGCTCCACCGGCGGTGCTGGCGCGGACCTTGAAGACCGAAGTCTCGGGTCCGAAGGGAAAATCCTCGTATGCGCCGGGAAACGAAAGGCAGATCCTGCGCAGCGCATTTGGGTCCATAAGGGAAGCCTATAAACAGGACCTGCCCGGTGCTAGTCTGCGAGGATGTCACGCGATCAGGGAGCCATACCTGTTCTGGATCTGAGTTCCGCACGGCAGCCCTACGGGACTTTCAGTGCCGGGTTTATAGAGCAACTGCGGCATGCCACCCACGATGTCGGGTTCTTCCAGGTCACGGGATATGGCGGACGGCCGGGCCAGGCAGAGCACCTACTGGACATCGTCCGGCGCTTCTTCGACCTGCCGCTCGAGGAGCGGCTGAAGCTCGACAACCGCTTGTCTCCCCACTTCCGCGGCTACACCCGCATGGGCACTGAGGTGACGCAGGGTCGGGCAGACGCACGGGAACAGATCGACTATTCGCCGGAACGTGAACCGGTCAGGGACTATCCTGCGGACCAGCCCTACTGGCTTCTGCAGGGCCCCAACCTCTGGCCTGACGACGCCTTACCCGAGTTGAAACCCGCGGCCATGGAATGGGCGGACCTCATGTCCGAGGTAGGGATGGAACTCCTGCGCGCTATCGCTGTGTCCCTGGAGTTGCCGGAGGACTACTTCGACGAACCCTTCCAGGGCACTCCCGCCTGGATGGGCAAGCTGGTGCACTATGTGGGTGGGGTGGTGGAGGCGGCCGGAGATCAGGGCGTCGGGTCGCACGCGGATTACGGATTCGTGACCCTCCTGCTGCAGGACGAAGTGGGCGGCCTCGAGGTCCTGCCGCCGGGCACCAGCCAGTGGCTGCCCGTGGAGCCGCTCCAGGGCGCGCTGGTGGTCAACCTCGGCGAGATGCTGGAGGTGGCCACGGAGGGATACCTTGCCGCCACCATCCACCGCGTGCAGGCCCCGCCGCCGGGCGTGGACCGGTATTCGGTTCCGTTCTTCTGGTCGCCCCGCCTCGACGCCGTCATTAAGCCCGTCCCGCTGGCGCCCGGGCTGAAGGCAGCGGCCCGTGGCATCACCGACGATCCCGACAATCCGCTGCTTGCGTCATTCGGCCTCAACATGCTCAAAGGACGCATGCGCGCACACCCGGACGTCACCGAACGGCACTATCCGGACATGGTGAAGGGCCGGACCCGGTGAAGCGCTAAAGGTTGTACTTCCAGGCAACTTGGGCAGGACAGGCGTTGACCACCACGTCCAGGCCTGCCGCCTTGGCGCGTTCCACCGCGGCTTCGTCCATGACGCCCAGCTGCATCCATACCGCCTTTGCCCCGACGGCAATGGCCTGGTCCACCACCTCGCCCACTTTCTGCGAATTCACAAAGCAGTCCACGACGTCGATGGGCTGCTTTTCCGCCGGGATGTCACCGAGGGTGCGGTACCCGGTTTCGCCGTGGACGGCATCCCCGCGGAGATTGACTGGAATGATCTCCATGCCCAACCTGTCACGGATGAACAGCGAGACGTCGTAGGCCGACCGCCACTCATTGGTGGTCAGGCCGACGATGGCCCAGCGGCCTTTGGTCCGGAGGAGGCGTTCGATGACTGCGGGATCGTTCGTGTGGCCCATGGGATCAGCCTACGCTGCAACTTGTCCAACAACGCGGGCCCGCCCACGCGCACCCGTTTGGCTGGATACCGGCTATTTCGCCGGGACTGCGTTGGTGCGGCCATTCCCCGGGCCGTCGCCTTGTCCTGCACCCTGTGGCGGGCTCTGGGCTTGGCCTGCATTGTCCGCGGAGCCGGCATTCTGTGCCGGAGCCCCGGGGTCCAGTCCGCCTGCCGGATTTGGTTCAGGCGTCCTGGCGCCACCCGGCACGGCGGGCGCACCGGTCCCCGCAGCGGCGCCGGTTCCAGCTGCCTCCGCAGGCGTTCGGTCACCTGTGGACGGTCCCGCAAGATCCTTGCCGTTCCCGGTTGCGGCATCCATGGTGGAGGATGCGGCGGAGCCGGCCGCGCATGCTGCGGCGCCGGTGCCGTGCTTAAGCGGTCCGGCGCAAACCGGGGCGGCAGGCACGCCTGATGGATCCCGCAACAGCCGGAAGGCATGGCTTCCGGCGCGGACAGTGCCACCAGGCGCGGCTGCTGATGCGGCACCTGCCGGTTCTGCGCCGGCTGCCGGATCCGTGGCACGGTAGCCGGGGGCAGCGGGCGCCGCGGTGGCAGGCCTGTTCCATGGCGCCCATTCCTCCAGCAGGTGCTCCACGCCATTGTTTCCGGAGACCGTGGAGGTCGCGGCCACCCCGCCAACGCCCAACCCCATCCCGGCCACCAGGACCAGGCCAAGGGCGGTGGGACGGTGACGGCGGCGCCGGCGGCGGGCCAGCTCATCCCCGGGCTGTTTGGCGGGGGCAGGCTCTCCGGCCCTTGGCGCGTCTCCTGTTTGAAGCAGCGCCGCCAGGTCACCGGAAGGTTCCGGCGCCGGCAGGGCCGCCAGGGAGCCCAGCGAGAGCAGGACGCCGCGGAGTTCCACGTCCTGGCCGAGGCCTGCGTCCTGCAACATGCCATCGACACGGGTGGCGAGGTTATCGGAAGCGGATGTCATGGCGCGAGATACTCCTTCACTGCCGCAAGGTCCCGGAGTTTCAATAGGGCGCGCCGCTGGAGCTGTTTCACGGCACCGGCACTCTTATTCATGGCCTCCGCTGTCTGTTCAAGCGTCAGGCCGCCCACCAGGCGCAGCGACAACACTTCGCGCTGGTCAGCGGACAGTCCATCCAGGAGCTCCAGGACTTCCCCCGGCGAGATGCGTTGCAGGGCTTCGTTTTCCGCCGAGGTGTCCTCGCGCTGGTCAAGTTCCGGCTCGAACGGCAGCTTGGCGGGGCTCCGGCTCTGGCGTCGGTGGTCGTCCACCATCCGGGCGTGGGCAACGGAAAAGATAAAGGTACGCAGACCGCCCTCCCCGCCATGGACAGTGTCGAGCCGGGGCAGGACGGACAGGAACACTTCCTGCATTGCCGCCTCCGGATCCTCGACTCCCCGGGCCGTGAGATAACCCAATACCTGTGACGCATATGTCTTGTAGACGAGGCTGAAGGCAACGGTCCCGGTTACCGACCGGTCCTGGGCCTCATCTTTCTGGGCATCGGTCACTGACGTAGGACTTTCCGTCAAAGAAGGTGTTGGCTAGGCAGGCGTTCAGTACATCCGGAACGCTGCCCCCACTTTACCCTCCGGTAACCACCGGAGGTGGTACCGCCACAAGCCCGCCGAAAGACAAAAGAGCCGGCCTGGAACGTGATGGGGGACAGGTTCCAGACCGGCACTTCATAGAGGTAATCGCTGCGCACTGCGAAAGGGTTACGCGTTTTCAAGAACTTTTTTGAAACCAGCTTTTTCGTTCGTCAGCGGGCCGCTGCCCGGGTCCACCGCGGTGCCGTCCCCTGCCGTCGCGGCACCTTCGCCAGGGGGAAGGTATGCAGCCTGCCGGGCATCCGTTCCTCGCCGCAGGCGGGCACGACGGCGGGGGGCACGTCGGCGGGTGCGTCGGCGCCGCCCAGGGGTACGGCCGCGGGACGGACCGGAGCCCCTGCGGGACAAAGATCAGTGACCAGGCCGGTCCCCGCGCATTCGCGCACGGCAGCGATTCCGGCGGCGAGCGCCTGTTTGTCCTGGTACGGTCCGGAAACCGCCACCACGGCGCCGTCCGGCGCCAGCAGCCGGAACCGGAAGAGGGAATCAGCGTCAACGAAAGCTTCGAATTTTCCGGCCATGACGGTCCTTCCTTGGGCACCAGGGGGTACCAAAGAGTCTGGCCGCGACGGCGGCGACCCCACAAGGCCGTTCACGTTAAGCCTGTGTAAATTGCTTTCCACCCCGCCACGGCAAGCGGCAGGCCACCCGTGGAAGGTGGCCTGCCGCCGTCGTGATCCTGCTGTGGAGGAGCGTGTCAGTCGTTGATGAGGTCGTTCACCACGATGGTCTGGTCCCGGTCCGGGCCCACACCGATGGCGGAGAACCGGGTGCCGGAGAGCTTCTCCAGCGCCAGGACGTAGTTCCGGGCGTTTTCCGGCAGGTCCGCAAGGGTGCGGGCACCGGTGATGTCCTCGGTCCAGCCGTCGAAGTACTCGAAGATGGGCTTGGCGTGGTGGAATTCGGTCTGCGTCATGGGCATCTCGTCGTGGCGCACACCGTCGACGTCGTAGGCCACGCACACCGGGATCTGCTCGATGCCGGTGAGTACGTCCAGCTTGGTGACGAAGTAGTCCGTGAAGCCGTTGACGCGCGAGGCGTGGCGGGCCAGGACGGCGTCGTACCAGCCGCAGCGGCGCGGGCGGCCGGTGTTCACGCCGAACTCGCCGCCGGTCTTTTGCAGGTAGACGCCCATCTCATCGAAGAGCTCCGTGGGGAACGGGCCGGCACCAACACGGGTGGTGTAGGCCTTGATGATGCCGATGGAACGCGAGATGCGGGTGGGGCCGATGCCCGAGCCCACCGAGGCGCCGCCGGCGGTCGGGTTGGACGAGGTGACGAACGGGTAGGTGCCGTGGTCGACGTCCAGGAAGGTGGCCTGGCCGCCCTCCATCAGGACCACCTTGCCTTCGTCCAGGGCCGAGTTCAGGACCAGGGTGCTGTCGATGACCAGGGGCCGGAGACGCTCGGCGAAGGACAGGAAGTACTCCACGATCTCGTCCACCACCACGCTGCGGCGGTTGTAGACCTTGACCAGGAGTTCGTTCTTCTGTCGCAGCGAACCCTCCACCTTCTGGCGCAGGATGGATTCGTCAAAGACGTCCTGAACGCGGATGCCCAGGCGGGCCACCTTGTCCATGTAGGCGGGGCCGATGCCGCGGCCGGTGGTGCCGATGGCCCGGCTGCCCAGGAAGCGTTCCGTCACCTTGTCCAGGACCTGATGGTACGGGGCCACCAGGTGGGCGTTTGCGGATACCCGCAGCTTGGACGTGTCGGCACCGCGGGCCTGGAGTCCGTCGATCTCCTGGAAGAGTGCCTCCAGGTTCACCACGCAGCCGTTGCCGATGATGGGGACGGCATTGGGGCTGAGGATGCCTGCCGGCAGCAGCTTGAGTTCGTACTTTTCACCGCCTACGACGACGGTGTGCCCGGCGTTGTTGCCGCCGTTGGGCTTGACGACGTAATCAACACGGCCGCCCAGCAGGTCGGTGGCCTTGCCTTTTCCTTCGTCGCCCCACTGGGCTCCTACGATCACAATTGCTGGCATGGGATCCTCCCCCATTCGTTCGGACTGCCCGCGTCCAGCCACCAGGTGGCGGGCCCGTGCAGCGCCGTTCATGAGAATGCCCCGAACAGACCGGCCTTCGCCAGGCCGCGTTGCGGCGCAGCGACGCAAGAGTTCGGGGGCTCTTACCACCCAAGTTTAGCGGATTGGGCACTTTGTCCAGCGTGTGGCCCGCCGCGGTCCCGTGGATAACTGGACCGCGGCCGGCCGGAGACGCCTACTCGTCCTCTGCTTCCCCCGCAGGCCGCGAGGTCTGCTCGGCGAGCGTGTCCCAGAAGGAGGTGTCGGCGCCGGCAATGGATCCGTCCGCGATCGCTGCGGCGGTCGATGTCAGCGTGGTGACTGTCTGCTTGATCAGGTAGCCGTTGCTGCGCTGCCCAAGGGCGTAACCGTCCAGGTAGTGGTCCGACATCCCGCGCATCTCGAAGAGGAGGGTGGCGATGCCGTACTCCACGGCAATGCCGTTGCGGCTGATGGTCTCGGCGCTGCCGCCCTGGTACTTGCCCAGATGGCCCCAGCCGGTGGAGTCGACGTTGTTGAAGACCACAGCGCCCAGCTGCTTGGATTTTTCGACGACGGCGGGGTCGGCGTTGGGTGTGGTGGGATACAGGATGGAGCCGGACACCAGCTTGCCGTCGCGTTCCGCACGGGTGACCTGGTGGTGCAGGTCGATCATGTAGTCGATCCGGTATTTGCGCATCACGTTGTTGTGCAGCGCCTGGGTTTCCGGCTGGACCTTGGCCACATGGTCGCGGTTCAGGTCCACGCCCTCCGCGTTGTAGCGGGTGAGGTGCCGGTCCCCCTTGGCGAGGTAGTCATCCAGCGAAAAGTTCACGTCCCCCATGGCGCCGTCCGCGTTGAGCATGGGCACCACCAGGATGTTCACACCTTTGAGGATGTCCGCGGATTTGCCGGTCCCCAGGTGCTTGATGAACTCCATCGCGCCCTCGGTGGTCAGCTGCTCGTTGCCGTGCTGCTGGGTCAGGTACAGGATGGTGGGCTTGGCCGGGTCCGAGATGTACTTGACCAGGTGGATGTCCCGGCCTTTGACGGTCTGGCCGATGACTTCGAGCTCCATGGCCGGCTGCCTGGCGTCCTGGTCCTTCAGGAAGGAAACCATCTGGTCGTAGGTGGCCAGCTTAGAGGTAGTGATCTGGCCGTTGTCGCCGTAGCTGGGCCCTTCCCCCACAGCGTGGGCCGGGGCGGCTGTGGCAACAACGGCCAGCGCCAAGGCTCCTGAAGCGGCAAGGGTCCTGAAAGTAGCCAAGGATTTCTTCACGTGCGGTACCTCTTTCGAGTGCATTGGGTGCGTCCAGCCGCCATGTCCCCCATTGCGGGCTGTGACAGAAAGCCAACCAAGGAAACTACTTTTGGTCAATTACATTGACAAAAATTGTTTACTTCTTATTTTCAGCGGCAGCAGGGCTAATAACGGTTAATAACGGAAGAAAGTTCCCGCGCGCCGGCGCAAATTACGAAGGCCGGTAACCAACCGGCCCAGCGGAAGAAGTGCCAAGCGAAAGACTCAGTAATTCCGGATCATTAATCAGGCCAATCCTTACAGCCGACACTTTGTATTCCCCTGCTTTGGCTGACACATCAGCGGGTTTTACCCCGGGCCAGGGCCGGTCAGGCTGAACGTTGACATGGATGGACACCAGGGCGCCCACTGAATCCAGAATGGCCCCGGCATCGGCGCGGGCGCCCGCAATGAGGGGTGCCAGTGCCGTGTCCAGATTGGACACCGCTGCGCTCAATGGCACCACAACGGAGGTGGTGACAGCTCCCAAAACCGCCCCCACGAGGTTGCTAAGCAACGGCGTAAGATCCAGCCCGACGGCGGTGATAGCGGGCTGCACTGTGCCCGCCCGGTATTGCCCCACGGTTCCGGCGATCTGGATATCGGTGCTCCCCAAGACAGTGCCAACCAGCGGAACTTCAACACTCGCCTTAACGGTCGCCGATACTGTCACAGCATCGACTGCGGTCCCAAGCCGCGTGGCGACCCGTGCAAGGAGCGATCGAACGTCTTCCTGCAACTGCGTGATGTCGGCCTGCGTCAGAACCACCGGAGTGTTCGGGGGCCGCCCCTTACTCAGCGCAGCCGCGCCGGGAAGCCTGGCCAGATCTATCGTCAGGCGGCCCGTGTCAAGGCTGAGCGTCACAGCGCCTTGGGTCTGCGGCTGTTCAAGCAGCGCACGGACCGGACTGAGATCTAGGCCTACGACGGCGGCGGTTGTTGTGGTCCTGACAAGGCCCAGAGATCCGAGCGCCTCCTGCACTCCGGTATTCAGTGCACTGATGAGGTTGCTCTGCAGATCCTGCAGCGTAGGCACGCCAACAAGCGCGGTGTTCGTTGCGTCCATGATCGTACCGGCGGCGGGGACATCCGCACCCAGGTCAAGGCTTGCCACCCCGTACTCCCTTGAGAAGCCTGGGGACGCGGCCAACGCAGGCCAGCCGTTGATCATGCCGCATGCCTGGACCGACGCGGAGGACGCCACGGCACCTACGTCGAGGGTTACGCCAGCCAGTGACGCGGGAACGATATTTCCCAGCGAGATTGCGGCCGCCTGCGGCGCGGTGGCAGCCCCGGCTGCAGTTCCACCCACGTCCACGGCCCCGGACTGGTCGGTGACGAGCCCGGCTGCAGCACGGGCTTGCCCGCTGTCCAGGGCCTGGGCCCACTGTGTGTAGGTGCCCAGGCCACCCACGGGGAGCCCCAGGCCCAGGCCCACCGTCACCGGATTAGTGCCAAGGGCCGTGACAGGCAGCTTACTGATGAAGGCGTCCGGAACGCCTGTCACCGGAGTAGCCGTGAGCGGCAGCGGTGACGCCGCACCGTCGGCGTTGGTAACGGTGAGACCCTCAACTCCGGCTATGGAATTCAGGTTCGTGCCCAGGACGCTCCCCGTGAGCTGGGTGGCCGATGCCTCGCCGCTGAAGAGCGTGTTGGTGGCACAGTCCCCCGGAGAGCCAACGCCTACGCTGCCGGTGGCCCACTCGTTGTCCACCCACGCCGCCGTGGTGACCGTGGCGGTCGCCACCAGGGAAACCGCAGCCGCCGCTGCTATCGCCAGGGAGGTGCGCGGATTCCTGGCCGCGCGGTGACGCAGGTTCCTGCGTGGGGCTGTCATGATGTTCTCCCGGTCCGGGCCCTGGTTCGGCGGCCGGCCGCCACGGCCGCCGCGCCCAGGAGCAGAAGGCCGCTGCCTGCCAGCAGTCCCTGGAGCACCGCTGCCCCTGTGTTCGCCAGCGGTACTGGCGGCCGCTTCGCCGGCGGGGTCACGGCGTCGTCATTGCCTGCAGCGGTGACTCCAATACCCAAGGTCAGTGATGTGTCCCGCGGATCCTGCGAACCCCCAGGCCGGGACAGGATGAAGCGGAGGTAGGGTGAAGTGCCGCCGCGCAGATCCCGCAAGGGAACCAGCACATCCTGCCGGTGTTCGGCCAGCGCCACCGGCGCTATGCGCGGTGTGGACCCGGTGGGACAGCGCAAATCCCCGCCCAGGCCGCTGCTCCCCTGCCACTGGACATCGCATTCGTCCACAGAAACCAGGTAAGTGTTTGTGCCGGCGATCCCGCCATCAGCAGTCAACTGCAGGGTCGACTGACCGCTGGGCTGGTCCACCGAAACGCCAATCTGCCAAGTGAAGGACTCCCCTGCTTGAAGCGCAGGAAGGGCCAATGGATACACCGACGAAGAAAGGGAAAGGAAACCTGCCGCTCCCGTCTCCGGAACCGGCACCAATGGTTCGTCAGCCACCGCTGCGACGGGCGCAGCGGTGGCCAGCAGAACTGCGATAACCCCCGCGGCTCTTGCGACGTGCCTGAAGCTGGGTCCCGCCATGTCAATTACGACCTTACTGTTGTGGTTTCGCCGGGGGTTCGTCGTCGACCTCCACCTGGCCAGTTGCACCATGCCGCGGCCAGTAGGCCCATGTCACCAGCATCGTCACAGCGAGCGTTGCTGCGCCCAGGAACTCCGGCCCCCGTGAAGCCATAACCCAGGCTCCTAAGCCGGGAACAGTGAACAGCACCTTCTGGGCCGTGGCCACCTCGTAGGGCAAAGGGTCATCCGACGTGTTGGCGTCGCCGCGAAGCCTTAGCGATGCGGTGGCCCCCTCCACACTGGGCGGGTCAACTGCCACCACGCGGTGGGTCACGAGGGCGGTCGCCGCTTCCCGGCGGACCGACACGACGTCGCCCGGGACGAGATCCTTGGCGGTGACCTGCACGGTCAGGGACAGCGCTCCGACCGGATAGAGCGGCTCCATCGATCCTGTGCGGAAAACGATGAAGGACGCCTTGAAGAAAAAGCCGAGGACCAGGCAGAGGATGCATGCCAGTCCCAGCAGGGCAACGAGGGAAAGCAAGACCTCCCTGAGCCCCCTGGCCGCGCCTCGAACAGCCGGCGGGACCCGGGTTCCGGAGGGCACGCCCGCCGCCCGGAACCCGGACTTAGGCATGGCCAATATCCGCCCCACCCGGGGTGCTACGGCAGGCCTACAGTGCTTGAGAACTTCCAGAGCGGGACGGTCTTCATCCCCTGCAGCGTTGCCGGGGCATCCGTGGGAAGGGTCAGGGCAAAGCACACATCCACCGCGGTGCCACTGTTCACGTTGTCACCCTTGGGCAAGTTGATATTTGTCGCTGCCCCGGGCACGGAAATGGTATTGAGATTTGAGCCTGCCGGCACGATGTTTCCGTTCTGTACTGAACTAAAGCCGGTGGCGTTGCATGAGGACCTGGGTACACCCTGCTTGGCCTCGTAGCGCAGGGCCGTGTAGAGCTGGGAGGAGTTGGTGACGCTGTCAATCGGAAGTAATTGAGCTGCCTCCGTCAAGCTGGCAACCAGGGCTTCGGAGCCCGCTACCGCCCGCAGCTGCATAGGCGCGTATACGGTGCTGCCGGGCACCAGATCGTCCGCGTTGACACTGAAGGTCAGCGCTCCACCGGGACGAAGCTCTTGATCACTCCACGCTTCGGTGCCGCCGGTGCCGCTCCAGGTGTTCTGCTGCATCTGGTACACCTTAGTGCCCGGGCCGCCGCCGTTTTCGCTCTGGCCGAAGACCCACTCGTTATCCGTCCACGCAGCCAGTGTGAAGGCCGCGCCGATCCCCAAGACAAGCCCGCCGGCAAGAATGGCGCGGACTTTATTAGCTTTTTGCGAGCGCGGCTTAGCGCTGGTTGATTCAACCATGCTTTCCCCCAAATTAGAATTAAACCCCGAACGGTAAGAACCGGGACACGGGTATGGGGGATTATCGGTATTTCCCCCAAAAGACCGATGTTTCTACACCATCATTACTTACTAATTAAAGTCAAGTCGGTGTATTAAATGTTATCAACGGCCGCTTTCCCGCGGTTGAATGGGGCGGACCCGCTGCCCCTGACGGCGCCGCGCCACATTCTGAAACCGATTTGCCCCGCCGCCTTGCTGTCGCTTTAGGTGGGAGTGAACCATCCGGAGCGGCCAAGAGACCTGGCTCAGTGACGCCGCAGCAACCACGGTCCGGCAGCACAGCCGCCGGCCGAAGGTGCTACTGCCAGGACCGATGGAAAGGAACCCAGCATGTCTTTGAACACCGATCACATCCGCGTAACCCACGCCGGCTCGTTGCCCCGGACGCCGGAGCTTATCGCGGCCAACGCCGCCAGGGAGGCCGAGGGAATTACCCCGGGGTTCCTGGAACTCCTCGAAGGTTCCGTGGTGGACGTGGTGCAGCGCCAGAAGGACCTGGGCATCGACATCCCAAATGACGGCGAGTACGGGCACACCATGTCCAGTTCCGTGGATTACGGTGCGTGGTGGAACTACTCCTTTGCGCGTCTGGGCGGCCTGGAGCCGACGAATGTGGACCGCTGGGCCGATGCGCAGGTGCACCGCTCTTCCCCCGGCAACATCGTCCTGACCTCCTTCCCGGACCGCCGGGACCGGCAGGCGTTCAACGAGGCCTACAACGACCCCTCCTCCGGCATCCTCACGCACCGCAAGAGCGTCGCCCAGCCCAAGATCACCGGGCCCCTGACCTACACCGGCCAGGACCTGGTGGCATCGGACGTCCGGAACCTGAAGACCGGACTGGCTGCGGCCGGGCTCTCGGACGGCTTCGTTGCGTCCCTCTCCCCCGGCTCCTGCGCGCGGCTGGCCAATGAGTACTACAAGACGGATGAGGAGCTCGTCTACGCCTGTGCCGATGCCATGCGGGAGGAATACAAGGCCATTATCGATGCCGGCCTCACGGTCCAGCTCGATGATCCGTCCCTGGCCGAAAGCTGGGACCAGATCAACCCCGAACCGTCCCTGGAGGACTACCTGAAGTTCATCCAGCTGCGCGTTGAGGCCACCAACTGGGCGCTGCGCGACCTCCCGCAGGAACAGATCCGCCTGCATGTCTGTTGGGGTTCCTGGCACGGCCCGCACACCACGGACATCCCCCTTGCCGACATCATCGGGTCAGTGCTGCAGGTCAACGCCGGCGCATACTCCTTCGAAGCAGCCAACGTCCGCCACGAACACGAATGGCGGGTATGGGAGGACACCAGGCTCCCCGAGGGCAAGGCGATCATCCCCGGCGTCGTTTCGCACGCCACCAACGTGGTGGAACACCCTGACCTGGTGGCAGACCGCATTGTCCGCTTTGCCGACATCGTGGGCCGCGAGAACGTCGTCGCCTCCACCGACTGCGGCCTGGGCGGCCGCGTCCACCCGCAGATCGCCTTCGCCAAACTGGAGGCCCTGGGCGAGGGCGCACGCCGCGCCACCAAACATCTCTGGTAGCACTGAAGCCCGAAACGCCGGCTGTGCCTTCCATCACCGGAAGGCACGGCCGGCGTTTCGCTTCCCGCGGCTTGCTAAACTGGACAAGGCCGGCCAGGAGCCGGCCCACCCCAACCAACCGCCACCGACATGACGCGCGCCCGCGTGCCCGTTTCGGTGACGGCAGCAATGCCAATCCCCGCAGGAGAACCAGCCCTTCATGACAGCCCTGGCCCCCGAAACATTCCACGAACAGCTCATGAGCCGCCGCTACGAACCCAGCGTGGCCGCCGTCAACGAACTGTGCGACTCCCTGCGGGAAGCCAAGCCCGGAACCACGGTTCCCTACGTGGACCCCATGCACGACGTGGAGGAATGCCGCATCATCAGCCTTTTCTCCAACATCGGCGAGGCGGACAAGTCCGGGTTCATCACGGCAGGGGACCAGGACGCCGCCACCCGTATGCTCGGCATCCAGTGGAAGCTGGGCCTGCGCCCCGAGTTCGTCATGCCGTGGAACATGCACCCCTGGCATGTCCCGGGTGAAGTCAACGGCAAGTTCACTCCCGACCAGATCCAGGCCGGCCTGAAGCCCCTGCTGAAGTTCCTGGCCCTGGTGCCCCGCGCCTCGGTCATCGTGGCGCACGGCACCGAAGCCAACCGCCTGGCGAACCTCCTGCTGAAGACCGAAGTGCCCCTGCTGTGGCGCCGCGGCCTGAAGACCTACAAAGTCCGGTCCCTGAGCGGCCGCGCCTTCGCCGGCTCCCCGGCGCGCCAGGAGGAATACCTCGAGGACATGCGCGCCGCCTACGCCGATGCCATGGCGCGCACGGGCATCGCCAACAAGGGCTAGCCACGTTTCGACGGACTTCATAGCCAGGACGACGGCGGCCGGTCCCCTTTCATGTGAAAGGTGACCGGCCGCCGTCGTCCATCTGGAGGGGCCTCCGCCGCCGGGGGTTCCCTGGCTGAGCGAGTCGACGCCAGGGAGGCGGTGGGGATCTAGGAGCCTTCGATGGCCGCCTTGGCTTTGGGGTCGGAGTCATTGAGGAACTTCTCGATCCGCTCCGGCTCGTCAGCTTCGCCGATGGCCGATGAGGCCCGGCCCAGGGAGTAGAGGGCACGCAGGAAGCCGCGGTTCGGCTCGTGCTCCCAGGGAATGGGACCAACGCCGCGCCAGCCGTTGCGGCGCAGCGCGTCCAGTCCGCGGTGGTAGCCCACCCGGGCGTAGGCGTAGGAGTCGATGGTGCGGCCCTCGGTCCACGCTTCCTCGGCCAGGATGGCCCACAGGAGCGAGGACGTGGGGTGCTTTTCCACCAGGTCCAGGGCTTCGTGCCCGGCCTCGAGCTGCCCGTATACCTCTGTTTCGGCAGGCAGGAGCGTGGGCTCCGGCCCCATCAGGTTCCGGCGGAACTCGTCCGACATTTAGAAGGTCTTTCCGGCCGAGCCGAGCTGCTTGGTGGCTTCCACCACGCGGGCTGCCAGGCCGGCTTCGGCGGAGGCGCCCCACACCCGGGGGTCGTAGGTCTTCTTGTTGCCCACTTCGCCGTCAACCTTCAGGACGCCGTCGTAGTTCTTGAACATGTGGTCAGCCACGGGACGCGTGTAGGCGTACTGGGTGTCCGTGTCGATGTTCATCTTGATCACGCCGAAGGAGACGGCGTCGGCGATTTCCTGGTCGGAGGAGCCGGATCCGCCGTGGAAGACCAGGTCGAACGGGTTCTCCTTGCCGATCTTGGAACCAACCTGCGCCTGGATGTCCTTGAGGATCTCCGGGCGGAGCTTCACGCCGCCGGGCTTGTACACACCGTGCACGTTGCCGAAGGTCAGGGCCGTGATGTAACGGCCGTTCTCGCCGGAACCCAGGGCGTCGATGGTGGCCAGGGCGTCCTCCACCGTGGTGTACAGCTTGTCGTTGATGGCGTTCTCGACGCCGTCTTCCTCGCCGCCGACGGTGCCGATTTCAACTTCGAGGATCATTTTGGCGGCGGCGGTGCGCTGCAGCAGCTCGCGGGCAATGCGCAGGTTCTCCTGCAGGGTCTCTGCCGAGCCGTCCCACATGTGCGAGTTGAACAGCGGGTTGCGGCCTGCCTTGACCTCAGCCTCGGAGGCTTCGAGCAGGGGCAGGACGAAGCCGTCCAGCTTGTCCTTGGGGCAGTGGTCCGTGTGCAGGGCGATGTTGACGCCGTAGTTCTTGGCCACTTCGCGGGCGAAAGCCGCGAAACCCAGGGAACCGGCAACCATGTCCTTGGTGGAGGCGCCCGACCAGTAGGCGGCACCGCCGGTGGACACCTGCACGATGCCATCGGACTCCGCTTCGGCGAAGCCGCGCAGTGCGGCGTTCAGCGTCTGCGAGGACGTGACGTTCACGGCCGGGTAGGCGAAGCCGCCCGCCTTCGCGCGGTCGATCATCTCGGCGTAGATCTCTGGGGTTGCAATGGGCATGCTGGCTCCTCTGCTGAGTTTCGTCTGTGGGTGGATGACCCTCAAATAGACCGCTTACGGCTTGGCACCATCCTAGCCATTCCCGGGCCGGGAGTGCTCTGGGTTACGCCCCACCCGCACCCTGGCCTCGCAAGCTCGGCCAGGGAACCCCGCGGGAGTGGGCCCGCCACCCGCAGGTCTGGCTACACGTGCTGGTCGAAGACGTGCCGGCGGATCCAGGCGTGCATGGCGATCGCGGCGGCGGAGGCGGCGTTGATGGACCGGGTTGAGCCGAACTGCTCAATGGACAGGGTGGCGACGGCGGCCTGGTGGACCTCCGGGGTCAGCCCCGGGCCCTCCTGGCCGAAGACCAGCACGCAGTCACGGGGTAATTCGTAGGTCTCCAGGGGCACCGAATCCGGGAAGATGTCGATCCCGATAATGGCCAGCCCCTCCCCCTGCGCCCACTGCACGAAGTCCCCGACGGTGGGGTGGTGCCTGACGTGCTGGTAGCGGTCGGTGACCATCGCCCCCCGCCGGTTCCACCGCCGCCGGCCGATGATGTGCACCTCCTTGGCGAGGAAGGCGTTGGCGGTGCGCACCACGGTGCCGATGTTCAGGTCGTGCTGCCAGTTCTCGATGGCCACGTGGAAGTTGTGCCGCCGGGAGTCCAGCTCGGCAACAATCGCCTCGTGTTTCCAGTACCGGTACTTGTCCAGCACGTTGCGCCGGTCGCCGTCCGCCAGCAGGTCCGGGTCCCAGTGGTCGCCTTCAGGCAGTTCCCCTTCCCAGGGCCCGACGCCGACCTCCGCCTTTGCGGATTCGGCCTCCCCGGGCTCGTGGTGCGGTTCGTCGGTCATTCCGGGCGTTTGGTTCACCCTTCAACACTAGACTGGAGCATTCGGGCAACCATCATCACGTGGAGGACAGGCATGGCAGAAGAAGACCAGGTGGCAGGCAACCCGGCGGTTTACCGCAACGGCCAGGAAATTGAGTGCTGGCTGACGGACATGGACGGCGTCCTGGTCCACGAGAACCAGCCGATCCCGGGCGCGGCGGAGCTGATCCAGCGCTGGGTGGACACCTCCAGGCGGTTCCTGGTTCTGACCAACAACTCAATCTTCACGCCGCGCGACCTGGCCGCCCGCCTGCGCGCATCCGGGCTGGAGATTCCCGAGGAAAACATCTGGACCTCGGCCCTTGCCACTGCGCAGTTCCTGAAGGACCAGGTGTCCGCAGGCGGTTCGGAATCCGGGAACCGCGCCTACACCATCGGCGAGGCAGGGCTGACGACGGCGCTGCACGAGGCCGGCTTCATCCTCACCGACCAGAGCCCGGACTTCGTGGTGCTTGGCGAGACGCGGACCTACTCCTTTGAGGCGATCACCACCGCGATCCGCCTCATCTTGGCCGGCGCCCGGTTCATTGCGACCAACCCGGATGCCACGGGCCCGTCCAAGGACGGCCCGATGCCGGCCACCGGAGCGATCGCCGCCCTGATTACCAAAGCCACCGGACGGGAACCCTACATCGTGGGCAAGCCGAACCCCATGATGTTCCGCTCCGCGATGAACCAGATCGACGCGCATTCCGAGACCACCGCCATGATCGGTGACCGGATGGACACGGACATCATTGCGGGCATGGAGGCGGGCCTGCACACCGTGCTCGTCCTGAGCGGCATCACGCACAAGGACGATATTGCCGCGTACCCGTTCCGCCCCAACCAGGTGCTGAACTCGGTGGCGGACCTGAAGAACCAGATCTAGAAGATGCTGACCCGGGAGCCGCCCCGGGGCAGGGGGAAGTACTCGTCCAGCAGCCCCGTCACCAGGGGCCGGTAGATCTGCGGGTTCCAGCCGGGGCTGGCATGGGCGGGTGACGCACCGGTGGTCTGCAGGTTGCTCGAGACCATGTTGTCCTTGAACACCACCGCCCAGGTTTCCGCTGCGGTTTCGTAGTCCACGGTCCGGTCCTTTGGATTGCCGATGTACGCCATCTTCGCGGTCCCCAGTTTCCCGGCGAACTGGCTGGCCTCGAAGTGGTAGATGTAGGCGGACTCGGTCTGGATGAGCACGCTGGACGGCGCGATCGGGGACAGCTGTTCCAGGGTCTGGTCCAGGATCTGCCGCCAGCTCCGCTCGTCCTTGTGGATGATCCGCTCCCCCAGTTCGTACCCGCCGCGCAGCGTGGAGGGGAACCGGACGCCGCGCTCATAAAGGAACACCACGCCGTCGAACCAGCTCTGGTCCAGCACGTCGTGGGCGCTGTAGGGACTTGAGTCCAGCACGATGAACTGCACCTGCAGCCCCTGCAGCGCAAGGAGCCGGGCAGCAACCTGGGTGGCGAGCATGCCTCCGAAGCTGTGCCCGTAGAAGAACAGCTTGGTGATCTTCTCCGCTGTGACGTAGTCGGTGATGGCGTTGACCACCTCGGTGACGTTCAACCCCAGGTTGGAATACCCGACGGCGGCCAGCCGGGCGCGCTTGTTCAGCGCACCCCGGAGCGTGTTGAGGATCCACTGGGCCTCCTCCCAGCTGGTCTTGTAACCGGGGAAAAGGAACCAGCTGGCGTCCGGATAGTAGGCGTCGGCGAAGTCGTCCGCGACAGGCAGGATCCGTGTGGAGCGGCGCTGCGACTGCACCTCACGGGTGACGATCATGTCCGCAGCGAGCAGCCCGGACGCCCCGGCTCCGGCCAGGAAGGTACGCCGGGAGAAGCGTTTCAGGGCAGCAGCCTCCGACAGCAGCCGGGCGTCGGAAACCGCGCGCCGGCCCTGCGGACTGACCTCCCCCTCATACGGCACATTCCTACCGTAAGCCCAGCCAAACCTGCCGCCGCAACGGGACGGGTAAAGGTTAGGTTAACCGGATCTCAGCAGGCGGCCTGCCCTCCGGCGGCCGGGAACGGGGCCTCGGATTGCTGGCGGCGGCGGTGGATCTCCAGCCCGATGTCGTTGTAGCGTCCCAAAAGGTCCGCGCCATCCGGCGCCTGCGGGGTATCGAGCAGCGCGAAAAGCGCGTCACTGGCCAGCAGCAGTTCCTCATCCGTGTATTCGGTCAACGGGCGGCCGTACAGCCTCTCGATCCACATCATGGGAAGCTGGGGAAACCCGCCTGGAAGGTCTGCGCCGGGAAAGAGTTCCGTGACGTCGTCGTCCATCGCCAGCGGCCGGCGGCTGGACGTGTCCTCCATGGCCCAGTCCCGGGCGCCGGGCGCGAGCTGGAGGGAGACTCCGGCGGAGGCGGCTCCCAGCAGGGAACCGCAGTCCACTGCGTTGAGATCGTGGCGGAGGCCGGCGAGCGCGGAGGATTCGATCAGCGCCGCCTGGGACAGGTCGACGCTGATGCGGCATCGCATCCCCATCCTCCGGACGCGGCGGATGATGTGGACCAGTTCAGCACGGGAATCGTGGTGAAGGGTCCCCCGGACTTCGATCCGGACGATGTCTGCAGGAACATCGAGATTGACGAGAGCGTCTAATGCGCGGTCCATAGGTACTCCAAAAGAGGTCTATGGCCGACGGCTCAACCTCCGCAAGCGTAACCCCCGCCCGAGTCCCGGCACAACCCGGACCTCAGGCGCTTGTGCCGGGGCTGACCTTCCCCGGTTCCTGGTAAAACGTGCGGGAGCCGGCACCTCCCACCGAGTCCACGATGGACCTGGCGACGTCCCGCAGTTTGGTGTTGCTGTTGCTGGACGCCTCGGTCAGGATTTGTACCGCGGCCTCCTGGCTGCAGCGGTTCTGCGCCATGACGATGCCAACAGCAATGTCGATGGTGGTCCGGGATTCAAGCGTGGCACGCAGGTTGGACGCGCTGTCGGCGTGCAGCGAAAAGCGCACGGCCAGGCGCAGGGCCTGTGAGATTTCGCGGGTGAAGTCCCTGGCCCGGGCCGCTGCAGGACCGTCGAATTTGCGCGGGACATCGGAGTAGAGGTTCAGCGCGGCCTTTGCCTCGCCCTGCAGGTTGAAGGGCAGGGACAAGACTGACCGCAGCCCGTGGGAGGCAACGGCGGCGGCGTAGTCGGGCCCCCACCGGTCCTCCTGGAACAAGTCCGGAACGTAAACTTCGCGCTCTTCCTTGGCGGCCGAAAGGCAGGGTCCCCGGGACAGGGAGTACTGGATTTCGTCGACTTCCCGGGCAGAAGGACTGCTCCAGCCGATGGTTGCTGCCTTGCGGTCGCGCAGCAGCGTGATGCCGCAGAGGGCGTCATCGCCGTCGCCCGCCATCTGGTGGGCGGAGAACCGGGCCAGTTCGTTGAGGAAATTTTCGAAATCAGCGCTGTCCAGGATGAGGTTCTGGATCTGATCGGTTGCGCTCAAGGGCTGTTCTGGGGGGAGCAAGGTACACGGTCTCCAAGTGCTGAACGGGTTATCCCAATGATATGGCAGCCTTGAACGCCCGACCAGCACCAGTGGCGCAGCCCCGGCTCCTGGGCGTCACGGAGCAGTGTCACGGAGCCCTGGCCCTTTATTGCCGGCCAGCCGGGCACCGGTTCGGCCGGGCGCCGACGCCAAACCGCCGGCGCCCGGAAAGCGGCCTGGATCAGGAGAGTCCCAGTTCGTCCTTGCCGAACGCGAAGAGGTACGGAACACCTGTTTCGGCTTCGATCTTTTCCTTGGCGCCGGTATCGCGGTCAACAATCACGGCCACGGCCACGACATTGCCGCCGGCCTTGCGGACGCCTTCCACCGCGGTCAGAGCCGAACCGCCGGTGGTGGATGTGTCCTCCAGGACAAGGACCTTACGGCCCTCAACGGACGGACCCTCCACCTGGCGGCCCATACCGTAGGACTTCTGGGCTTTCCGGACCACGAACGCGTCGACGGTCCGGCCAGCGTCTGCGGCGGCGTGCATCACGGCTGTGCCGACGGGGTCGGCCCCCATGGTGAGGCCGCCGGCGCACTCGAAGTCGATGCCGGCGTCGTCTGCCAGCGCCAGCATGACCTGGCCCACCAGCTTGGACGCCTCGTGGTGCAGCGTGATGCGGCGCAGGTCGATGTAGTAATCGGCCTCCGCCCCGCTGGAGAGGATTACCTTGCCGCGGACCACGGCGAGTTCCTTGATCAGTTCGAGCAGTCGGGCGCGGGCAGCTGCGGTGTTGGCGGCAGTCTGGGTGGGCGAAGTCATGGGCTCAAGTTTAGTGGGTGGGTGGACGGTCAACGGGCGGGCAAACCCGGGGGCGTGCTCGGGACGCGGCCCGATCGCGATGATCCGCGGCAGGAGACGCTTGACCACGGGATTGTGGCGCAGGACGAAGAACGCCACCCGCGGGAGGGGAAACCGGCGGCCGCCGGTGCCGGCGAGCATGTCACCGGACAACTTCCCGGCGAAGAGCGGAACGAACACCGCCCGGTGCAGGATCCGCTGCACCGCCTGCACCAGCACCGTTGGCAGGTGGCGCCGGCGTTGGATTGCCGCGAGGGTCCTGGTCCGCACCTGTCCCCGGCGCAGGTCGGGAACCAGCCGTTCCGCGGCTGCCACGGCATCCTGGATGGCCAGATTGATTCCCACCCCGCCCGCCGGTGACATCGCGTGGGCGGCATCTCCGATGCACAGGAATCCATCGACGTACCAGCGCCGCAGGCGGTTGAGCCTGACGTCCAGCCAGTGCAGGTCGTCAAGGCTGCTGATGGCCTCAACACGGTCGGCGAGGTCGGGCCGCAGGGCCGCCACGCGCTGGCGGAACCACTCAACGCCGTTGCGACGGATCGCCGCGTCCGAGCCTTTGGGGGCGAGGTATCCCATTTGGTAGTAGGTGCTGCGGTTGAGGGCAATCATGGCGTCCCGGTCGCCCAGCGAGGGAACGACGCCGGCCACCTCGCCCTGCTCCCACGCACGGCGCGGGAGTTTGAACCACCAGGTGTCGAAGGGCACCCGGTACTCCGTTGCGCGCATCCCTGCCGCTTGGCGGAGCACGGAGTGCCTGCCGTCCGCGGCCACCACGACGTCGGCGGGCAGCAGCTGTTCACCCTCCCCGCCTGGGCCACGGAAGCGCACCCCGGTGACACGTCCGCTGTCGAACTCCAGGCCGGTGGCTTCGGCCTCCATCAGCAGGGTGAAGGTCGGTTCGGCGGCGGCAGCCGAGGCGAGGAAATCCAGGAAGTCCCACTGCGGCATCATGGCCACGTAGTTGTACGGCGGCTTCAGGGTATCGAAGGCTGCCAGGGTAACCATCCCGGCGCCGGGGACCGGCACGGCCACGTTGGTGAGCCGGCTCTGGGGCAGGCTGCGGAAACCGGCGCCGAGGCCAAGTTCATCGATTAACCGCACTGTGGACGCGTGGACCGTGTCACCGCGGAAATCCCGCAGGAAGTCGCTGTGTTTTTCCAGGACCGTCACGCGGATCCCGCCGCGCGCCAGCAACAGGCCCAGCATCATTCCCGCCGGTCCGCCGCCTACCACGGCACACCCCGTCCGCTCCATGCCATTACGCTACGCCCGGCATGTCCCGGCCGGAACAGTTGAGCAGTGTTGACACTGCTGGCTAGGCTGGTTGGCATGCGCGAACTCCAGGCCAAGATCATTGAAGAAATGGGCGTGCAGCCCCGGATCGATCCCGCAGGGGAGGTGCGCAAACGCGTCACGTTCCTCAAGGAATACCTGAAGGCAACCCAGACCAAGGGCTTTGTCCTGGGCATCTCGGGCGGCCTGGATTCATCCCTTGCCGGCAAGCTTGCCCAGCTGGCCGTGGAGGAGCTCGAGGCCGAAGGCGTGGAGGCCAACTTCGTGGCCGTCCGGTTGCCCTACGGCGTCCAGCACGACGAGGAGGACGCCCAGGCGGCACTGGACTTCATCAAGGCCAAGACGGAGTGGACGTTCAACATTTCGGCTGCGGTGGACGGCTTTGAGGACGAGTTCGAAAAGACCGTGGGCTCTGAGATCTCCGATTTCCACAAGGGCAACACCAAGGCCCGCACCCGCATGATCGCCCAGTACGCCCTCGCCGGTGAGCACAACTACCTCGTGATCGGCACGGACCACGGCGCCGAGTCAGTGACCGGGTTCTTCACCAAGTACGGCGACGGCGGCGCCGATATCCTCCCCCTGTTCGGCCTCAACAAGCGGCAGAACCGTGCCCTGCTGGCCGAGCTCGGCGCTCCGGCCCGCGTCTGGGAGAAGGTTCCCACGGCGGACCTGCTGGATGACCGCCCGGGCCGCACCGATGAGGACGAACTGGGCCTCAGCTACGACCAGATCGACGACTACCTCGAAGGCCGGGAGGTTCCCGACGCCGTGGCAGAGTCGATCGAACAGAAATACCTCCGCACCCGCCACAAGCGCACCGTGCCGGTAACCATCTTCGACACCTGGTGGAAGACCCAGGGGCCTGAGGAGCCCCGCGCCGGACTCTAGGAAACCTTCCGCATAAAGGGAGACTCCACACGCTTCAGCAGGAACGACGACGGCGCGCTGCCCCGGAAAGGGGCAGCGCGCCGTCGTCGTTTCCGTGCACAGCCTGGGAGGCTCAGCGGGTCCGCCGCCCGCCGTCGCTGCCTCCGCCCAGCTGTTGCGTGATCCGGTGGGCCTCCGCCATGAGCAGGCCGCCCAGCTCCTCCTGCCGTTCCGGCTTGAAGCGCGGTTCGATGCCGGTCAGCGACAGGGCCCAAGAGGGTTTCCCGGTGCGGTCGAACACCGCCGCACCCATCCCCCAGCTTCCTTCCAGGACCAGCCCGGGGTTCACGGAGTAGCCGGCCAGGCGGGTCCGGGCAAGGTTGGCCCGCACCCGTTCGGGGGTGTGGTTTGCGGAAAAGGAGCCCGCATGCTCCGGCCAACGGCCCAGCAGCTCCTCCTGCTCGCTCTTTGGCAGGAACGCCATGATGGCGGTCCCGGCGGAGGCCACCCCCAGCGGGAACCGGACGCCCTCATGGAGCACGAAGGACCGGACGGGGAAGCTGCCCTCCTCGCGCAACAGGCACACGGTTTCGGCGCCCCGGCGGATGGAGAAGAAGGCGCTCTCACCGGTGGCCTGGGCCAGCCGCCGAAGGCTGGGCCGCGCGATGTCCTCCATGGGGAACCGGGCCGAGGCAACGGATCCCATCAGCAGGACTTCAGGGCCCAGCACCCAATTGCCCGTGACGGGGTCCTGGTCCAGCAGCCCTTCGGCGGCCAGCGAGGCCAGGAGCCGGTGGACGGTGGGGCGGGTCAGCCCCGATTCCCGGACCAGCAGCTGGAGCGGCATGCCCTCCGCACTCCTGCCCACCAGGCGGAGCAGTCCCGCAATCCGCGTGACCACCTGGGCGCCCTGAACCGGTGCCGTCGCCATAACCCCTCCATATGTCCATAATGTGGATGCTTCAGACCCTCGTGTCCATACTATAAGTTCCTTCATCGCCTTTCTTGACACCTCTGTCACAGCGCCCGTAGGCTCCAAACTCAGATTCTGCACGTCCACAAAGTGGACAATCGCGTACTCGATGAGGAGACGACATGACGAAACTCCAGGCCTCTGCCGCCGCCGCCCTGGACGGGGCCCTGCATGATGGCATCACGCTCGCGGTGGGCGGGTTCGGCCTCAGCGGCATTCCGGCTGACCTGATCGAGGCTGTCCGCGATTCCGGCGTGAGGGACCTGACGGTGGTCTCCAACAACATGGGCGTGGACGGCAAGGGTCTTGGCATCCTGATCGAGGCCGGCCAGGTCCGCAAGGTCATCGCCTCCTATGTGGGTGAAAACAAGCTGTTCGCGGAGCAGTACCTCGCCGGAAAGCTGGAGGTGGAGTTCACGCCGCAAGGCACCCTGGCTGAACGGCTCCGGGCCGGCGGCGCCGGCATTCCCGCCTTCTACACCAAGACCGGTGTGGGCACCCTGGTTGCCGAAGGCAAGCCGCACGAGGTTTTCGACGGCGAAAAGTACGTCCAGGAGCGTGCCATCCGGGCCGACGTCGCACTGGTCCACGCGCACACCGCGGATACCGATGGGAACCTGATCTACCGCTACACCGCCCGGAACTTCAACCCGGTAGTGGCCACGGCGGGCATCCTGACCATCGCGGAGGCGGAAGTCATCGTCGAAGCCGGTCACCTGGACCCGAACCACATCGTCACCCCGGGCGTCTTCGTCCAGCGGCTGGTCCAGGCCACGGACCGGGTGAAGGACATCGAGCAGCGGACCGTGCGGCAGCGGGCCGGGCTCGTTTCCGCCTGACCCCGGCCGCCGAACCCGACGCCGCAGCCCCAAACACTCGATGGAGAGATCACCGCTATGACTGCCACGCAGCTCAACACCCAGGATGTCCGCCAGAAAGGTTTGGCCCGGATGGCGGAAACGCTGGCCGGCTGGACGCAGAAGTGGTTCCCGGATGCCTACATCTTTGCCCTTGCCGGCGTACTGCTGGTGGCCATCTCGGCGCTGGCCATCGGCGCCTCGCCCAAGGCGGTGGTGGATTCCTTCGGCAACGGGTTCTGGGACCTCACCGCTTTCACGTTGCAGATGGCCATGGTGGTGCTCACCGGCTACGTGGTGGCCACCTCCCCACCGGTTGCGCGGCTGATTGAGCGGCTGGCCCAGGTTCCGGGTTCGGCGCGCTCCGCGGTCAGCTTTGTGGCGGTCCTGTCCATGTCGGTGTCCTTCGTCAACTGGGGCCTGAGCCTGATCTTCGGCGGTCTCCTGGCGCGGGCCGTGGCACGGCGCAAGGACCTGCACGTGGACTACCGGGCACTCGGCGCCGCGGCCTTCATGGGACTCGGCGCGGTCTGGGCGCTGGGCATGTCCTCTTCGGCCGCCCAGCTCCAGGCGACCAAGGCCTCCATTCCGCCGGCGCTGCTGAAAATCACCGGCGTCCTGGATTTCGGGACCACCATTTTCACCTGGCAGTCCCTGCTGACGCTGGCCATCCTGATGCTGCTGACCACGGTCATCGCGCACTTCTCTGCCCCCACCGGTGGTGCCGTCACAACGGCTGCCGATCTCGGCGTCGACCTTGACGACCAGCCCGAACCGCCGGCCGAAAAATCCCGGCCCGGCGAGTGGCTCGAATACAGCAGGGTCCTCCCCATCCTGGCAGGGGTATTGACGCTGGGCTGGCTGGTGTCCCAGCTGCTGACCCTGCCCATCCTGAGCGTTGTGAGCTCCCTGAACGGCTACCTGCTGGTGTTCCTGATGTTGGGGCTGGTGCTGCACGGGACGCCGCGCAAATTCCTCCAGTCAGTCAGCAAGGCTGTTCCTGCCACCGCAGGAATCCTGGTCCAGTTCCCGCTGTATGCCGCGATGGCGGCCATCCTGACCAAGGCCACCGGCGCCGGCGGCCTCTCGGTATCCGAGCATTTGGCGCACTTCTTCACCAGCATCGGCGGGAACGGCGCATTCGCGGTCATCATCGCCCTCTACACGGCCCTCCTGGGCATGTTCGTCCCGTCCGGCGGCGGCAAATGGCTGGTGGAGGCGCCGTACGTGATGCAGTCCGCCACGGACGTCAACATGAACCTGGGCTGGACTGTCCAGATCTACAACATGGCCGAGGCCCTGCCCAACCTCATCAACCCGTTCTTCATGCTGCCGCTGCTGGCTGTCCTGGGCCTGCGCGCCAGGGACCTGGTGGGCTTCACGTTCCAGCAGTTCCTGTTCCACCTCCCGGTGGTCCTGCTGCTCGCCTGGCTGCTGGGGATGACGTTCGAGTTCGTGCCGCCGGTAATACCCAACTGAGTACAGCTAACAAGATCAAGGAGAAGCCCCATGGGATGGACCAGGGATGAAATGGCTGCGATCGCGGCCGAGGAATTGAACGACGGCGACTACGTGAACCTGGGGATCGGGATCCCCACGCTGGTGGCCAACAACCTGCCCGACGGCGTGCGGGTGGTGCTGCAGAGCGAGAACGGGCTGCTCGGAATGGGCCCCTTCCCGTACGAGGGCGAGGAGGACGCGGATCTGATCAACGCCGGCAAGCAGACCGTCACGGTCCTGCCCGGCGGCAGTATCTTCGACTCCGCCACCTCGTTCGGCATGATCCGGGGCGGTCACGTGAAGGTTGCCATCCTGGGCGCCATGCAGGTGTCCGGCAACGGCGACCTGGCCAACTGGACCATCCCGGGCAAGATGGTCAAGGGCATGGGCGGGGCCATGGACCTGGTGGCCGGAACCCCGCGCGTAGTGGTCCTCACCGAGCACAACGCCAAGGACGGCACCGCCAAGATCGTCCACGAATGCACCCTCCCGCTGACCGGGCTCAGCTGCGTGGACAGGATCATCAGCGACCTCGCCGTTTTTGACCTTCACAAGACGGACGACGGCGGGCGGCAGCTCACGCTGACCCGGCTGGCCCCGGGGGTCACCGTGGAGGAAATCCTGGAGAAAACCGGCGCCGGCTTCGAAGTCCGGCTCGAGAACAAGGAAGTGGCGGCATGAGCCTGAAGGAACAGTTTGGCAAGGATGTCCTGATCACCGGCTGGGGACACAGCAGGTTCGGCAAACTCGCCGACGACACCCTGGAATCCCTGATAGTCCAGGTGGCCACGGATGCGATCAAGACGGCCGGCATCGAGCCCGGCCAGGTCGATGAGATCTATGTGGGCCAGTTCAACTCCGGCATGATGCCGCTGGCCTTCCCTTCCTCCCTGGCATTGCAGGTTTCCCCGGAGCTGGCCAACGTGCCGTCTACCCGGGTGGAGAACGCCTGCGCCTCGGGCTCCGCCGCGTTCCAGCAGGGCACGAAATCGCTGCTCGCGGGCACCGCCAAAACCGTCTTGGTCATCGGCGCGGAGAAGATGACCCACGCCGGAGCGGATGTGGTGGGCGCCGGTCTGCTGGGCGCGGACTACGACATGGCCGGCAAGCCCTCCACCACCGGCTTCACCGGGCTCTTCGCCGAAGTGGCCAAGCACTACGCCAAGCGCTACGACGCCGCGGGCAGCCTGGGCGACATCCTGGGCAGCATCGCCGCGAAGAACCACCGCAACGGCGTGGACAACCCGTACGCCCAGCTCCGCAAGGACCTCGGCGAGGAGTTCTGCCGGACCGTCTCCGACAAGAACCCGATGGTCGCCGATCCCCTGCGCCGCACCGACTGCTCCCCCGTCTCGGACGGTGCAGCCGCCGTCGTGCTGTCCACCGCCCCCACGGGCGGAAGCGCCTCCCCGGTCCGGCTCGCCGGCTTTGGCCAGGCCAACGACTTCTTCCCCGCCGCACGCCGCGACCCCACCGCTTTCGAAGCCACCCGCGTCTCGTGGCAGCGCGCCCTGGCGATGGCCGGCGTCGGGCTCGAAGACCTCGACCTCGCCGAAGTCCATGACTGCTTCACCATCGCCGAACTGATCATGTACGAGGCCATGGGCCTGACCGAACCCGGCCAGGGCGCCCGGGCCCTCACGGAGGGCTGGGTGTACAAGGACGGAAAGCTGCCGGTCAACGTCTCCGGCGGACTCAAGTCCAAGGGCCACCCCGTAGGCGCCACCGGCGTGTCGCAGCACGTCCTGGCCGCCATGCAGCTCACTGGCACCGCCGGCGACATGCAGCTGGCAGCCCCGCGCCGCGCCGCGGTGCAGAATATGGGCGGCGTGGGCATCGCCAACTACGTCAGCATCCTGGAAGCGGTGTGATCTCCCGGGACTGAGGCGCCGCCGTCGTGGGGGCACGTTCCGGCCGGCGTCGCCCGCCGGGGCCGTAGCGGGCGGCGTGTCCGCGCCAAAGTGCCCCACGACGGGCGGCCCGGCGGCGGCTCCAGCCTACCTGGCGGCGCCCTGCTTAGTGGCGCCCTACTTAGCGGCGCTCTACTTAGCGGCGATGGCTTCGGCTCCCGCTGTGGCGCAGGCTTCATCGAGGGCGCCATCGGGCGCACCGCCCACCCCAATGCCTGCCACTGAAACCCCGTTGACCTTCAGCGGGACACCACCGGCAAGGAACAGCGTGCCCGGCAGGTCGGCGATCGAGGGACCGTTGCCGTTGACGCGTTTGGCCAGTTCGCTGGTGGGGGCGCCGAAGGCTGCAGCCGTATAGGCCTTCTGCTTTGCGGCCTCAATGGTGTGGGCCGCGGCGTTGTCTCCCCGAAGCACTGCCTGGACCGTGCCAAAGCGGTCGACGACGGCCACCGTGACGAACGGCAATTTGTCCGCCTGGCATGTGGCGAGCGCTGCCGTGACGGCCTGGGCGGACGCTCCGGCAGTGATGCGGCTCTGCTGGACCACCGTTTCCGGTGCCGGCTGGACGTCAACGGCGGGGACGACGGCGGGTGCTTCCGCAGCGTCCGCCCGGCCAGTCCCGGCGTTGGCGGCTGCGGTGGCTCCCGCGGTGGCAAGGATCGCTGCAGCTGCTGCGGCGGTAAGTACTTTGTGCGGCTTCTTCATGGTGCTTCCTTCGGCTGGAGTGGATTGGTGTCGCTTTCCATCCTTCAAGGCCACAGCAGGCGGGGCATCGGGCGTCCGGCTGGCCTTGGCTGACCCGAAAGGCCAGCCGTATCAGCCAAAAGGCTGAGGCAAAGCCGGCCTGAGAGCCCTAGCATGGAATGCACCCCTTTCCACCACCAGATCCGGATTCCGCATGCCTGCCACCGACGCCACAGCACCCTCTCCAGCGGCACCCGGTGCCGCGGGCGGCAACGGCGACCGGCCCGTTCCAGCACCGCCCACCGTCCAGGGACGGGTGGGCAGGATCGAGGCCGCAGTCCATCTGGGCTTCGCTGTGCTCCTGGTGGCTTCCGTGGTGCGGTACGTCATGCGGCACTCCCCGGCCGACAACGTGCTGGTGCTGGGACTCGCCGCGGCCGCCAGCCTGCTGTACGCGGTCGTGGCCCTGCTGTCGGCACGTGGCCGGCACAGCGTCACCTGGGTGGTCGCATTGGTGGCTGTGTGGGCGGCCCTGGTGGTGGCGGCGCCAAGCTTCGCGTGGTGTTCCTTCGCCCTCTTCTTCCTGTGCAGGAGCGCGCTGCGCGGAGCTGCCTCATACATCCTGGCGGGCACCATCACCCTGGCCACGGCCGTTGGCCTGTTCCGGCTGGGCAACGGGACCGACGTGGCCATGTTGCTGGGACCGCTGGCGGTGGCCGTCATGCTGACGCTCATCTATGACCGGATACAGCACGACGCCGAGGAGCAGCGCCGGCTGCACGCGGAAGTTTCGTTGGCGCAGGGACAGTTGGCGGCCAGTGAACGCCGCGCCGGCACCATTGCCGAGCGGGAACGGGTGTCGCGCGAAATCCATGACACCGTCACCCAGGGGCTGGCCAGCAGCCTGCTCCTGCTTGAAGCCGCGAACCGCGAATGGCCAGGCGCGGCGGCGCGGGACAGTCTTCGCCATGCCACCACGCTGCTCCGCGGGAGCCTGGCCGAAACCAGGAGCCTGGTGCACGAGCTGGCCTCCCCCGGGCTGGAATCAACGCCGTTGCCGGACGCCCTGCTGCTGGCCGCCCGGCAGTACGTGCCGGCAGCCACCGTGGTGGTGACGGGCGGCGCGGCGCCGGTTTCCCCGGAGGTGCGGCATGCCTTGCTGAGGGTGGTGCAGAGTGCGGCCTCCAATATCGCGCTGCATGCTTCAGCGTCGGCGGCCGCACTGACACTGGGCTACCTTCCGGACGCCGTCACCCTGGACATCTACGACGACGGCGCCGGCTTCGATCCGGCGGCGGCAGCCCCGCCGTCGACCGCCGGCGGTTACGGGCTGCGGGCCATGCGGCAGCGGGTGGAGCAGCTGGGCGGCACATTCTCGGTGCAAAGCGCTCCCGGCGAAGGAACGATCGTGGCGGCGCAACTTCCGGTGGAGGGAGGCAGGTGAGCGGCATCAGGGTACTGCTGGTGGATGACCACCTGGTGGTCAGGAGCGGCCTGCGCGCGCTGCTCGGCACCCAGCCTGACCTGGAGGTTGTGGCTGAGGCGTCATCCGGAGGGGAAGCGCTGCAGCTGGTGCGCGAACACGCGCCGGACGTGGTGGTCATGGACCTGGCGATGGGCCCGGGGATGGACGGAATCGGAGCCATCAGGCAGATCCGGGACCTCAGTCGCGGGCAGGCGGTCCTGGTGTTCACCACCTACGATTCGGATGCCGATATTGTCCGGGCCGTGGATTCCGGAGCGATGGGCTACCTGCTGAAGGACGCGGCGCCGGAAGAGATCTTTGCCGCGATCAGGGGCGCGGTGCAGGGCAGGAGCGTGATGAGCCCGCCGGTGGCGTCACGGCTGTTCCAGCAGCTGCGCAACCCCGAGGAAGTCCTCACGCCCCGGGAGGCGGAACTGCTGAGCCTGCTGACCGAAGGCCTGAGCAACCGCGAGCTCGGCCAGCGGCTTTTCATCTCCGAGGCCACCGTCAAAACCCATCTGGCACACATCTATTCCAAGCTCGGAGTGGACTCCCGGGCGGCCGCCATTGCCACCGCAATCCGGCGCGAAGGGATGCGGTAACGGCACATTATGCCGCCTACCCTTGCACCGGCGCCCTGCGCCCCGTACGTTGGGGACTGCGGGGGACTAACTCCCGCGCACTCCGGGACGTTCCCCGGGGAGAGAATCAGAGTCACATGAAGGAATGCAGCCATGGCAACAGGCACAGTTAAATGGTTCAACGCCGAAAAGGGTTTTGGCTTCATTGCCCCCGATGACGGGTCCGCTGACGTATTCGCCCACTACTCGGCAATCGCCACCAGCGGCTACCGCTCACTGGACGAGAACCAGAAGGTCGAATTCGATGTGACCCAGGGCCCCAAGGGCCCGCAGGCAGAGAACATCCGCCCGCTCTAAGTCTTCGGCGGCCTCCGGCAGCAGCCGGACCCCATTCAGCGGTCCCTCCAACACGGTTGGCGGGGCCGCTGCTTTTTTCTGCGGCATGATGCCGCGGTTTCGGGTTTGGGATAATTGATCCATGACCGGCCAGGACCAGGACAGGGACCCGTGGGAGGAGTTCGACGCCCTTGGCCCCGCAGTGCCCGACCGCGTGCCCGGGCAGCCGGGCGGCGAGCCCTACGGATTCGGTTTCCGCACCGGCGTGCGCAGCGCCCGGGTGGCCGTCGGCTTTGCCATCTACGCGCTGGCCCTGGGAACCGTCCTGGCCCTGACCGGGTGCATCGTCTTCATCAGCCGGCAGCAGTGGGTGCTCGCGGGACTCATGGTGCTGTTCGAGGCAGTCTTCGTCTACGCATTCACCCGCCTGGTGGCCCAGGCCCGGCACCGGAGCAAGCGCGGCCGGAAGGCCCCCTGAAGATCCTCAAGAGCCCTTGACCTTGACGCTGCGTCAACCTCTAGTCTCGGAACATGGAAGACACCCAAGGGGCCGCCAGGGACTGGTCCATCCAGGACATAGCCCGGATTGCCGGTACTACCAGCCGCACCCTGCGGCACTATGACGACGTCGGCCTGCTAAAACCAAGCCGGGTAGGCATCAACGGATACCGCTACTACGACGGCGCCGCCCTCCTCCAGCTGCAGCGCATCCTTTTGCTGCGTGGGCTGGGCCTGGGCCTGGAGGCCATCGCGGAGGTCTTCCACCGCCAGGCAGATCCTGTGGAGGCGCTCACCCGCCACCTTGAATGGCTTGGCCAGGAACAGCAGCGGCTGGCGCTGCAGGCGCAGTCGGTGCGGAAAACCATCGAAACGGTAAGGAAAGGAGGCCAACTGATGGCAGAGGACATGTTTGACGGCTTCGACCACACGCAGTACAAGGACGAGGTCGAGGAACGCTGGGGCAAGGACGCCTACGCCGCGTCCGACGCGTGGTGGCGCAGCAAGGACGACGCGGAAAAGCGTGAGTGGAAGTCCAGGGCCGAGAACCTGGGCAGGGACTGGATTGCGGCCGCCACGGCAGGGGTTGCCCCGGATGGGTCCAGGGCCCAGGACCTGGCCCGGCGGCACGTCGAGTGGCTGAAGTCCATTCCGGGAACCCCCGCCGCCACCGCCGGTGGGGACCTCAAGGGATACGTCCTCGGGCTGGCGGACATGTACGTGGCGGACCAGCGCTTCGCCGCCAACTACGGCGGCACGGAGGGGGCTTCCTTCGTTCGCGCCGCCCTCCGCAGTTACGTGGAGATGCACCTGCAGGACGGAAACTAGGAGTTGGAACCGGCCCGCTCGGTTTCCGTCCGCTTGGCCTTGGCCCTCCTGGTCCGCCGGATGATGAGCAGGACAAGGGCAACGGCGAGCGCGGCATAGACGGCATAGTTCAGGAAACGTGAATACTGCTCGATCAGCTGGTACTGGGTGCCCAGGAGGTAGCCCAGGCCCACCAGGGCGCCGTTCCACAGACCGCTGCCGGCGAGGGTGAAGAGGGTGAAGGTTGCCAGGGGCATGGCCGCCGCCCCTGCAGGGAGGGAGATCAGGCTGCGCACTCCCGGCAGCAGGCGGCCAAAGAAGATGGAGGATTTGCCGTGCCGGCGGAACCAGCCCGCCGCATGCTCAAAGTCTTCCCTGTCCACCAGCGGCAGTTTGGAGAGCCATCGGATGGACCGTTCGAGGCCGAGTCTTGCCCCCAGCCAATAGAGCAGCAACGCTCCCAGGTAGGCGCCCAGGGTGCTGGTGGCAAAGACAAGGAAGAGATTCAGCGAGCCCTGCTTGGCGAGGTAGCCGGCCAGCGGGAGGATCACCTCGCTGGGGATGGGAGGCACCACGGTTTCCGCGAGGGTGAAGCCGCCAACGCCCCATTCACCCAAAGTATCGATGGCCCGCGCCGCGAAGCCCACGATGCCCGTAAGCCCCTCGGTGGGGCTGGCTGCACCGGCCATGATTGTCCACATACGCCCGTCCCGTTTCCGCTGCCTGCCGTATCCGCCTGATGGCCCGTGATGTCTACCTTACGGGGCCGGCGCACCGGCGCCTTCCCGCCCCCGCCGGACGGGCGAAGGCGGGAAGCTACCGGTGCTTGAATTCCGGCTGCCGTTTTTCGCTGAACGCAGCCATGCCTTCCTTTTGGTCCTCGGTGGCAAACAGGGAGTGGAACAGCCGGCGTTCGAACAGCACGCCCTGGGCAAGGCCGGTCTCGAAAGCGGCATTAACGGCCTCTTTCGCTGCCATTGCCGCAGGCTTCGATTTTCCGGCGATCACCTCCGCCACCTTGAGTGCTTCGGACACCACCTCGGCAGCGGGGACGACGCGCGACACCAGGCCGCACCGGTCCGCTTCCTCCGCATCGATGAACCTGCCCGTCAGGATCATGTCCATGGCCTTCGCTTTGCCCACGGCACGGGTGAGCCGCTGGGAGCCGCCCATGCCCGGGATCACGGCAAGGTTGATTTCCGGCTGGCCGAATTTTGCGTTGTCGCCGGCGATGATGATGTCGCACATCATGGCCAGTTCGCAGCCGCCGCCCAAGGCAAAACCGGAGACCGCCGCGATGGTGGGAATGCGCAGGCGGGTAAGGTTCTCCCAGCCGCGGAACCAGTCCGCCGTGTACATCTCCATGTATCCTTGGTCCGCCATTTCCTTGATGTCGGCTCCGGCCGCGAACGCCTTGCCGGAGCCGGTGATCACCACGGCGCCCACGCCGGGATCGGAATCCATGGCTGTGACAGCGTCCACCACCTCATCCATCGTGGCCTTGTTCAGGGCGTTCAGTGCCGAGGGCCGGTTGAGCGTCACCAGCCCGACCCGGCCCTGCTGCTCCACCAGGATGTTGGCGTACTCCGTCATTCGGGACTCCCGTCGTCGTGTGCTGTCGTGGTTCTGCGCCCTGCGCCCGGCAGCTCCCCGCCAGCCGGCTCCCCCGCTGTCCCGTCCACCGGGTGGTGCCGGGAGGCGCCGCGGATGTCCGTGATGATGGCGGAGAAGTCGCGGTCGGCGCCGCCCTCCGCGACGAACCTATCGTAGATTCGGGCGGCGAGCGGCCCCATCTGCCCGGCCACCCCCGTGCTGTGGAGGGCGTTGACGGCCAGGTTGAGGTCCTTGGCCATGAGCGTGGAGGCAAACCCCGGTTGGTAGTCCCTGTTGGCGGGGCTGGCGGGGACGGGGCCGGGCACGGGGCAATTGGTGGTCAGGGCCCAGCACTGGCCGGACGCGGCGGACGCGACGTCGAACAGGGCCTGGTGGGTCAGGCCGAGCTCTTCGCCCAGGACAAAAGCCTCGCTGACGGCGATCATTGAGACGCCCAGGATGAGGTTGTTGCAGATTTTGGCCGCCTGCCCGGCGCCATGCCCGCCGCAGTGGACCACCCGTTTGCCCATGACATCCAAAAGAGGCCGCACCGCGGCAAAGTCCGCCTCGTCCCCGCCGGCCATGAAGGTCAGCGTGCCTGCTTCGGCTCCCACCACGCCGCCGGAGACGGGCGCATCGACGGACCGGTGGCCTGCTTCGATGGCCAGCCGGGCGGCTTCCCTGGCCTCGTCCACATTGATGGTGGAGCAGTCAAGGAACATGGTTCCCGGCGGTGCCGCTGCCAGGAGCCCGGCTTCCGGCGGCAGCCCGGGACGTTCAGCGCCCCGGTAAGCGTCCAGGACGTGGCGGCCGCTGGGAAACATCGTCAGGACAACATCGGCGCCGGCCACGGCGTCAACGGCCGTCGCCGACACCGGCACCCCTTGCGTCTGTGCGGCCTGGCGGGCTGCGGGCACCACGTCGAATCCGGTGACCAGGTGTCCCGCCCGGACCAGGTTCAGGGCCATGGGGCCGCCCATATGTCCCAGGCCAAGGAAGGCCACGCGCATGTTCTCAGGCATGGTCCTGCTCCCTTGCCTGCAGTTCCTCCTGTGGCTGCAGGTCCAGTTCCCCGCCGTCCAGGGGCTGGAAGAACCTGTCCACCTGGAGGGGGGTAACCTCCGCCAGGGAGGCAGGTTTCCATTGCGGATTCCTGTCCTTGTCCACCACCTGGGCACGGATTCCCTCACGAAAATCAGGCCCGGCCAGGAAACGGATCCCGGCCCGGTACTCCTGGGCCAGCACTTCGTCCAACGTCAAGTGCGCAGCACGGCGGAGGGCCGCCAGGGTCACTTTGACCGAGGTGGGGGACTTGGCCTCGATCGTGTCCGCCGCTTCTGCGGCTTCTTCCCGGCCGGGACCGGACCAGCCCCGGAGCCGGGCCACGATGTCCTCCGCTTCGTCACTGGCGTAGCAGGCGTCGATCCATTCCCGCTGCCCGGCGAGGACGGAGGCAGGGGCCTCCGAGGCGAAACGGGCGACGGCGCCTTCCGGGCTTTGGTCCACCAGCGCCGCCGCCAGGCCGGGCAGGTCGGGGGACGGAACGAAGTGGTCCGCGAGGCCCAGGAACAGGGCGTCCCCGGCGCCCAGGTGTGCCCCCGTCAGGGCTGCATGGGTTCCCGTTTCGCCAGGTGCGCGGGACAGCAGGTAGGTCCCGCCGACGTCGGGAGCGAATCCGATGGTGGTCTCCGGCATCCCCATCCGGGTCCGTTCGGTGACCACACGCAGGCTCCCGTGCGCGGAAATTCCAACCCCACCGCCCAGGACCAGCCCGTCCATCAGGGCAATGTAGGGCTTCGGGTAGCGTGCAATCAGCGAGTTGAGGCGGTACTCGACCTGCCAGAAGCCGGCCGTCCCTGCCCCCGCCCCGGCGCCTTTCCCTGCCCCGGTCCCTTTCCCTGCCCCGCCGTGCAGCATGTCTTTGTAAATGGCCACGATGTCCCCACCCGCGCACAGGCCCCGATCGCCCGCGCCCTGCACCAGGACGGCAGCTACACGGTCGTCGTCCGCCCAGGCAAGGAGCTGCCGCAGGAGCAGGTCCACCATCCCGGAAGTGAGCGCATTGACGGACCGGGGCCGGTTCAAGGTGATCACACCCAGCCCTCCGCGCTGCTCGAAGAGCACGTCGGCGCCTCCGCTCCCTGCATCGCTGTGGTCGGTGGTGCCCGTGGGTGCGGTCATCGGCTGGTGCTCCTTCGCATGGTGGCCGGATGAGTGAGCCAGGTCATTCTGCCTGCGAATATACCCGCCTCTTCCCGCCGCCAACCAACCCCACCCGCCGCACTGGCGCGCCCCTTTCCGGGCTTTACCCCGCAAGCGGCTGCCAAGGTAAGTTAGGAACCGTGAAGATAGCTACCTGGAATGTGAATTCGCTCCGCGCCCGTGCCGACCGTGTTGAAGCCTGGCTTCAGCGCAGCGACTGCGACGTCCTTGCCATCCAGGAGACCAAGTGCAAGGACGACAACTTTCCGTGGGAGCTGTTTGAACGGATGGGCTACGAGGTGGCGCATTTCGGCGTGAACCAGTGGAACGGCGTGGCCATCGCATCCCGGGTGGGGCTCGAGGATGTGGAGCGGACCTTCCTGGACCAGCCCTCGTTCGGCAAGGCCGGCAAGGATCCCGTCCAGGAGGCACGGGCCATGGCCGCCACCTGCGCCGGCATCCGCGTCTGGAGCCTGTACGTCCCCAACGGGCGTTCCCTGGACGATGAACACATGCCGTACAAGCTCAAGTGGCTGGAAAGCCTGAAGACCCATGCCCAGTCCCTGGTCACGGACAATCCCCAGGCGCAGGTGGCCCTGATGGGTGACTGGAACATCGCACCGTTCGACGAAGATGTCTGGGACATCGACCTTTTCATCAGGAACCGGGCCACCCATGTCAGCCCACCGGAGCGGGAGGCGTTCCATGCCTTCGAAACCGCGGGATTCACGGACGTCGTCCGCCCGTACACGCCGGGACCCGGCGTCTACACCTACTGGGACTACACGCAGCTGCGGTTCCCCAAGAAGGAAGGCATGCGGATCGACTTCGTCCTGGCCTCCCCCGCCCTGGCCGCGCGCGTCACCGGCGCCTCGATCGACCGCGAGGAACGCAAGGGCAAGGGTGCCTCGGACCACGCTCCCGTACTGGTGGAACTGGCGGACTGATGACTGCACCCTGGACCCAAGCAAGGAGACCGTAATGACGGGAAACCTCTACCGGGGCCAGGCCGGCCTGCCGTTCTCCTCCACGCTCCGGGTCTACGAACCCCTGGAAGCCTTTCCGGAGGAACAGCGCGCCGCCATCAAGGCGGCCGGCGCGCGGGCGGTGTCACGGGCCGCCGTCGAAAACGCCGAACTGCTGGCCTCGCTGGGACGCATCACACGTTCCGGCGGCGATCCCTTCCCCACGGGACGAACCGACCTGGTGCGTGTCACCACCGCCCCCGAACCTGAAGGTGGTGCGGCCGGCGACGGCGCCGACGCCGGCAGCGGCCCGGAGCTGCTGTACTGCCCCAGCCAGCTTGTCCTGCGGGCCGGGCTCGCTGCCAACGCCCTCATGGAGGGTATCCACGGCCCGCTCGCCGAGCTGCTGATCCCGGAGGAACAGCGTGACCGGCACCAGGAACGGATCGACCTGGTTAAGGCGCGGGACGGCTCCATCCGGGTGCATACCCGCGCGTCCACGTGGGGCATACCGTTCAGCTGGTTCTCCTTGTTCATGGAATCGGACCGCAAGGACGTGGTGGAAGCCGGGGGACGGATCCTCACGGTCCGTGTGTGGGCGCCCATTACGGATGCCCTGGAAAGGGCCCGCTACGCCGTGGCCAACCTGGCGCTTGCGGCGCCGGACCTGGACATGCTTGACGACCTGGCGCAGTTGACGGAATGGCTTGAGCTGTTCCACGTGAATTCCATGGTGGAACTGGACTACGGCGCCGTGGCGGACAAGGTCTACCCGGACGAATCGCCCATGGATATCCGGCTGGGCATCGAGTGCCTGGCGGAGGGTGACATGACCGGTGCCGCGGCCGCCTACCGCCGGCTTGCCTCGCGCTGGATTCCCATCCGGCAGCTGGCCCGCGCGTCCTGACGCCTGTCACGTCCTGAAGGCTAATCCGGCTTCAGGTACTGCCGGGTGCTTCAGTTCCGTGGAGGCGCGGTGGTGCGCCGGACAATCAGTTCATGCGGTGCCACGGCGGAGTGCACGGACCCAATGTCGCCGTCGAGTTCGTCCAGAAGCATTTTGGTGGCCAGTTCGGCCTGCTCGTCAGGTCGTTGCCCCACCGTGGTAAGGCCCATGGCGTCGGCGAAGTCATGGTTGTCAATGCCCACCACGGACAGCTCCCCGGGAACGTCCACGCCCATGCGGTGGGCTTCGAAGATGACGCCCATGGCCATTTCATCGGAGGCGCAGAAGATTGCCGTTGGTTTCCGGCCAGGCCGGGACCACAGGCGGCGGAAGGCTTCCTGGCCGCTGCGAACAGTGAAATCGCCCCATTCGTCCCATTCGGGGCGGGTTGGCAGGCCGGCGGCCGCCATTACGTCCTTGAACGCCAAAATACGCACCCGGGGAACGTCGAAATTCAGGTCGGTCTCGTCGTCGCCGTGCAGGAGGGCGATGTCCTTGTGCCCCAAATCGATGAGGTGCCGCACGGCCGTTGAGGCTGCCGCGTAGTCGTCGATGCCGATGTAGGGGCATTCCTCCACGTGCCCGCCCACCACCACCAGGGGGATGTCGATCTTCTGCAGGTGTTCGATTTCGTCGTGGCTCAGCGCCATACACAAGACCAGCAGGGCATCGATCTGCTTGTAGACCATGGTCTTGCTGAAGAGCCGCTCACGGTTGCTGCCGTGGCCGCCAAGATTGAACAGTGAAAGGTTGTAGTGCCGGGCATGCAGCTCGCGGTCGGCGCCTTCAATGGCTTTGGAAAAGAACCAGCGGCTGACGAACGGCGCCAGGACCCCAATCGTCTTGGTGCGCCCGGTGGCCAGCCCGGAGGCCGAGGAAGAGGCGACATAGCCCAGGGCTCCCGCCACCTCGAGGATCTTTTCCCGGGTGGCGGGCGAAACCCGGGGCAACCCACGCACGGCCCGGGACACAGTTGCGGTTGAAACTCCGGCGGCTGCGGCCACATCCTCAATGCTGACGCCGTTATGGCCGCCCCTTTGAGACCTTTCAGTTGTGCGTGCCACCGTGTCCCCTCTTCAACTCCTTTTCGACGTAGGGCCGGCCGGCCCTGCGTTCACCCCCAAACCATGCATCTTCCCATTGAGCGGCCGGTCAGTGATAACCCGGCAGGTGCGGGCAACGGGGAAGTGCGGCGCTGCGCTGATGCGTTCGGCTGCGCTGCTACCTGCGGGCCGGAAGTTTCCGCCGCAGCCGCACCATGCCGTACAGCGCCAGCAGGGTGGCGAGCAGGCCCAGCGCCCAGCCAAGCGCCGGCTGGGCAGTGACTTCCATCCAGACGGTAACTACCAGCAGGACAAGTGCCCAGAAGGCAAGGAAGCCGATGACGATGTCAAAGTCCTCACCCGAACGGATCAGACGGCTGCGGCCTCCCGCCCCCGGGGTCCGGGGGCGGGAACCGTGGTCCGTCACTTGACTGCACCTGCCGTGAGGCCGGCAACAATCTTGCGCTGGAAGACCAGCACCAGGATCACCAGCGGAATGGTGACGATGGTGCCCGCGGCCATGATGGCCGTGTACGGGATCTGGTTGGGCTGGGCGCCGGCGAAGTTGGCAATGGCCACCGTGACCGGCTGCGTTGCGTCGCTGGACAGCTGGCTGGCAATCAGGAACTCATTCCAGGAGGAAATGAACGCCAGGATTGCGGTGGTGAAGATTGCCGGCGCGGCCAGCGGCATGATGACCTTGCGGAAGGCCTGTCCCTGGGTGCAGCCGTCAACGCGGGCAGATTCCTCCAGTTCCCACGGCATTTCCCGGAAGAACGAGGTCATGGTGTAGACCGTCAGCGGGAGCACAAAGGAGATGTTCGGGATAATCAGCGCCTGGTAGGTGCCCATCCAGCCGATGTTGGTGAACAGCTGGAAGAGCGGGGTGATCAGCGCAACGCCCGGGAACATCGACGCTCCCAGGATGAAGCCGAGCACCAGGAATTTTCCCCGGAAGTTCAGGCGTGCCAGCGCGTAGGCCGCGAAGACGCCGATGAGCAGGGACACGACGGTCACTACGCCGCCGATGAACACGCTGTTCAGCAGTGCCTGTCCGAACCGGTTGCCGAATGACGTGTCAAAGGCGGTCTTGAAGTTGTCCAGGGTTACGTGGGTGGGCAGGATCGACGTGTCATACGTGAAGCCCACTTCCCTGAACGCGGTAACCACCATCCAGTACGCCGGCGCCAGGCACCAGAGCAGGATGATCGCGGCACTGATGTAGGTGCGGCCCTGAGCCCATTTCTCGCGGTTCTGGGCAGCCTTGCGGCCCTTGTCCTGCCGGGCACGAAGCGCGGAGGCGTCAGCTGTTGCCGTGGTCATTTCTTCCCCTTTCCGGTGGCGCCGCTTTGTTCAACCACGTTTGCGCCGAGGAAGCGGACGAAGATGAAGGCGACGAGGAAGATGATGATGAAGGTGATGGTGGACAGCGCGGCCGCCGAGTTGAAGCCTTGCCTGATCTGGTTGATCACCAGGATGGACAAGGTGGTGGTGTTGTTGGCACCGCCGGTGAGGATGTACGGCAGGTCGAACATGCGCAGCGCATCCAGGGTACGGAACAGGATTGCCACCATCAGTGCCGGCTTGACCAGCGGAAGGGTGATCAGGCGGAACCGCTGCCATGCCGAGGTTCCGTCCACCTTTGCTGCCTCATACACCTCAGCCGGAATCATCTGCAGGCCTGCCAGGATCAGCAACGCCATGAACGGCGTGGTCTTCCAAACGTCCGCGATGACCACGGCCCACTTGGCCGGCCACTCGCTGCCCGTCCACAGGATGGTGGTGTTGAACAGTTTGTTGGCGATTCCTTCGAACGCGAAGATGAAGAACCAGAGCTTCGCGGTGACGGCCGTGGGGATGGCCCACGGCACCAGGACAGCGGCACGGACCAGGCTGCGGCCGCGGAATTCACGGGCCATGATCATGGCCATCCAGAAGCCAAGGACCGTTTCGAACGCCACCGTGACGACGGTGAAGAAGAACGTGGTGGCTGTGGCGGACCAGAACTGGCCGCCCAGGGTACCGGGCGGGCACGCTACGGTTCCACCGTCCGGCGACGAACACTGCTGCGCCAGCCAGTTCACATAGTTCTGGATGCCGGCAGGGCCGCCCGCGGTGAACAGGCCGGTGGCGGGGTCCAGGCCGGCATCCTTCTGGAAGGACATGACAATGGCACTGATGATCGGGTAAACGATGACGATGCCCAAAGCGATGATGGTGGGGGCGAGCAGCCAGGATGCCCAGCGCCCCTGGCTGGCGATCCTGTTGTCTTCCCCTACACCCTTGGGCGCGTGATGGACGGGGGTCCCGCCCGACGCCGGTGCCTTGACCGGCGTCGGGCCTAGTTCGGTTGCCATGGCAGAACTACGATCCCGCACCGGCGGATTCGATGGACTTCTGCATGTCAGAAAGTGCGGTTTCCACTGTCTTTTCTCCCTTGATAGCGGAGTATGCGTTGTCTTGGATTGCCTTGGTGACGGCCGGGTAGAAAGGTGTGACCGGACGCGGCACGGCATTCTCAATAGAGGTCTTCAGGACCGGCAGGTACGGCAGTTTGCCAACCAGTTCCTGGTCCGTGTACAGCGAACCGAGCACTGGAGCCAGGGAGCCCTGGGTTGCGTAGAACTTCTCGCTTTCGGCTGAGGTCAGGAACTTTACGAAGTCCAGCGCCGTGGCCTTGTGCTTGGAGTAAACGCTGATCGCGGTGTTGTGGCCGCCCAGCGAGGAAGCGCCGGGGCCGCTCTTGCCCGGAAGGGCGGTCATGCCGAACTTGTCCTTCACAGCGGAGGAGCCTTCGGTGCTCATCAGGCTGTAGACGTAAGGCCAGTTGCGCAGGAAGAGAAGCTTGCCGCTCTGGAAGGCCTGCCGGCTGTCCTCTTCTTTGTAGGTGATGGCTTCTTTCGGGATGTTGCCGTCGGCATAGGCCTTGGCCAGGTTCTCCAGCCCGGCTTTGGCCTCCGGGGTGTTCAGGTTGGGCTTGCCGTCCTTGTTAAGGACCGAACCGCCGGCGGAGTTGATGGCCTCGGACGCGTTCACCGTGAGGCCCTCGTACTTGCTGAACTGGCCTGCGTAGCAGCCGATGTTGTTCTGCTTGGCAATGGAGCACATGCCCATCATCTCGTCCCAGGTCTTGGGCGGGTTGGGGACCAGGTCCTTCCGGTAGAACAGGATGCCACCATCTGAGGTCCGCGGGGCTGCGTACAAGGTGCCCTTGTAGGTAGCGCTCTGGACCGTGGCGGGGAGCATGGCACTCGTGTCGATTGCCATCTTGTCCTTCAGCGGCTGCAGCCAGCCCTTGGCTGCGAATTCCGCAGTCCAGACGACGTCCACGTCTGTCACATCGTAGTCGGACTGCTTTGCCTGGAAGTGCTGGACCAGGTCATCGTGCTGCTGGTCGGCCTGGTCGGTCTGTTCCTTGAAGGTGACTTGCTCATCTTTGTGAGCCGCATTCCACTTCTCGATGAGGGGACGGATCACATTGTTGTTGTCCTTGCCCTGCACGAAGGTGATCGGGCCGCGGGCATCCATATTGGCGTCAGCGTCGCTGCCTCCGCCTCCACCCGTGGTGCCGCCTCCACCTCCGCCGCAGGCGGACAACGTAAGGGCCAGAATGCCGGCAGTGGCAGCCGGAAGCAGGAATCTCGGGGTTTTCATTAGCTTGAAGCTCCTCGCTGAGTGACAAGTAAGTCGACAGTGCGCTTGCTAGGTGAGGTTGATGTGGTGACCATCACACTAGTAAGGTAGCTGTCGGGAATGCAAGCGTTTACATCAAAAAGTTATCAGAGGGGAACCAAATGCCCGACCCGTCCGTTCCTGCACCCCGTCCAGCGCATTCGGCCTGGTGGGCGGACGCCGTCGTATACCAGATCTATCCACGGTCCTTTGCGGACGGCAATGCGGACGGGATGGGCGACCTGCGCGGGGTGATGGATCGGCTCGCCTACCTTGAACGGCTCGGAGTGGACGCTGTGTGGCTGTCCCCTTTTTATAAGTCGCCGCAGGCCGACGGCGGGTACGACGTTGCAGACTACCGGCAGGTGGACCCCCTGTTCGGGTCCCTTGCGGACTTCGACTCGATGTTGCAGGAAGCTCACCGCCGCGGCCTGAAGGTCATTGTGGACCTGGTTCCCAACCACACCTCGGACGAACACGCCTGGTTCCAGGAGGCTTTGGCGGCGGCGCCGGGCAGCCGGGAACGGGACCGCTACATCTTCCGGGAGGGCAAGGACGAGGTACCCGGGTCCGGTGACGGCAAGGTGGCACCCAACAACTGGAAATCAATCTTCGGCGGCCCGGCCTGGAGCCGGATAACGGAGGCCGACGGGGCTCCCGGCCAGTGGTACCTGCACCTCTTCGACACCAAGCAGCCGGACCTGAACTGGGAGAACCCGGAAGTGCAGGAGGAGATGCGCTCCGTGCTGCGCTTCTGGCTGGACCGTGGCGCGGACGGCTTCCGGGTGGATGTTGCGCACGGCCTGGTGAAGGAACAGGGACTGCCTGACTGGGATGGGGCGGCCGCCATGGTGGAAGGAACATCCCATCGGGCCCGGGAGAGCCTCCAGCCCGGAGATGCTCCCCATGCCCACACCGACGCCGAGGAACCGCACCGGGCCGTCTCGCCCATGTATCCACCGTCGCCCTTCTTTGACCAGGACGGTGTCCACGCCATCTACCGGGACTGGAACCGGGTCCTGGCGGAGTACGGTGGCGACCGGATGATGGTGGCGGAAGCCTGGGTGGAACCCGCCGAACGCCTGGCAAGGTACGTCCGGCCGGACGAGATGCAACAGGCCTTCAATTTCGATTTCCTGCTGGCCGGCTGGGACGCCGAACGGATGGCCGAAGCCATTGATGCCTCCCTGGTGGCGGCAGCATCCGTCGGGGCGCCGCCGACCTGGGTACTCAGCAACCACGACACCGTGCGGCATACCAGCCGGTTCGGACTCAAAGACCCCACCACGTTCCCCAAGGGCATCGGGCCCGGCGACGAACAACCGGATGCGGCCCTTGGCCTGGCCCGGGCCCGCGCCGCTACCTTGGTGGCGCTGGCGCTGCCGGGATCCGCCTACCTTTACCAGGGCGAGGAATTGGGGCTTCCGGAGCACACCACCCTTCCCGACGACGCCAGGCAGGACCCTACGTTCTTCCGGACGCATGGCGCGGAGATCGGCCGTGATGGCTGCCGCGTTCCGCTGCCGTGGGTGGCTGACCGGCCCGGTTTCGGTTTCTCCGGCGACCGGTCCGGGGAGGCAGCCGCGCCGTGGCTGCCCCAGCCGGAAAGCTTTGGCCCGTTGGCCGCCGACCAGCAGAAGGGCGAGGAGGGGTCAACCCTGGAGCTCTACCGGGGCGCGCTGGCGTTCAGGTCGGCGGAACGCCTTGGCAGCGGCACCGTGGAATGGACCGATGAACACGCTCCGGACAGCGGGTTGCTGGTTTTCCGGAACGGGAATGTGGTGGTCCTGTCCAATATGGGCTTCGCCTCCGCGCCCGTTCCCGAGGGATATGCCGTGGTCATGTCCAGCGGGCCGGAGCCCGCCGTGGAATGGGCCGCAATGCGTGAGGTTCCCGTGGACTGCACTGTGTATCTACAGCTCGAAGGGCATCTACAGCTCGAAGGGCATCTACAGGGCAACCCGTCCGCGCGGGCCGATCTGTAGGGCTGCCGGGGGCAGCTTCCCGCCCACCCCACGGGCTCAGCTTCAGCGGACGCGCTCAGCCCGGCTGAAGCGCGTCCGTGCTCCCGCTCCTATATGCACCAGGACTGGTATCTCCCCGCCCACAACGGACTCCAGTGCTGTGATGAGTTCCGAGACCTCGGCAGCAAGCAGGTGGGGTGCCACACCCTGGCGCGGCAGGAGCCGGACCTTCAACGCGGGCGAACCTTTGACGTCATAGGTGGCTATCGTGGCACCCGCGAGGTCCGGCCGGCCCTCCAGCGCATGCTTGAGTGCCTGCTCTGCCACCCCTCCCCCGATCCGGATATCGCCCGGGGTGTTGCCGGGATCATATTCCTCGACCAGGAGATTTGACCGGCCCTTGCCCTGCTGCGCGATCCAGGCCACCATGAGCCCCATCAGTGCCAGCAGTACCAGCGCCGCCACGATCCACAACCAGCTTTCGGGCCGGCCCGGGAACCGTGTTGCGTCGAAGAGATGGTTGATGCCGCCCCAGGCCCAGCCGGACCAGGAGTGCCACCAGGGTGCTACCGGAGGTACGGTTGCCAGCAGTACCAGCAGGAGGCCGGCTCCCACCAGGACCAGGCCCAGCACGGTGAGCAAAACGCGGTTGAGCAATGCCGGTGTACTGTTCATGCTCCGATCACCCCTGACGGCGCCACGTTGACGCGGGGAACCGGGGCCGGCTGCAGCAGCATCTGCTCCAGTTCGTCGCGGACGGCTTCCAGGACCCGGTCCTGGTCAACGGGGACCCCGGAGGTGGGCCGGACGTTCACCAGAACCTGCCGCTGGGAAACAACCACCATCACCTGCTCCGGCGTGACGTTGGCGGCCAGCCGTGCCCGGCGAGCGAGCGAGGAGGCGATGACCTCGTCATCCACCACTACGGCCGGTGAGCCCGGGCCATGTCCGGTGGCCAGCAGGTGGCGGGCGCGCTTGCCGGGCAGAATCCCGTTGAGCAGGAAAATCAGTCCCACCATGGCGAGCACGGCTCCGGTTGCAGCCAGCAGCAGCGGCGGGACGCCGGCCGGGAGGTCCACGATGCGCTGCGCTGCCACCTGTGGTTCGATCAGCCACGCCGGCTGGCCCAGGGCATGGACCCCAGACTCGAGGACGCCATAGGCGGCCAGCACGAGGACCAGGACGGCGGCGGCGACCGATACGGCGGCCCGGGAGGAATGGGTCTCGCGGTAGAGGATCCTGCGCATGTCGGGTCCGTTGCCTCTTTGCGAACCGCTTTCCGTCCGGCGGTCTTCCACGCTGCTGCTCACTGAACCCGCCCTCCTGCGCTGATCCGTGTTCCGCTGATGCGGATGTCCACCCGGCTCAACCGGGAACCGCTCAGCTCCGAAACTGTTGCCAGGATGCTTTCCTTGGCCTTCACGGCCCGGTCCCGGATGGAGCCGCCGCTTGCCTTAACGCGTCCCGGGTCCCCCAGCACTGACTGCAAAGGCGGGATGCTGATGGGTGCGACGAGGGACAAAGCCAGCAGGCCGTCGTCGTCCGTCCAGTCTGCCCGCACATCCTCGGCGTCGACGCCAAGCGCCTCGGCGGCGGCAGCCCTGGCCAGGCTGGTCAACGCCTGGGTGCTGATCCGGTTATGGCCGCTGAGCGCCTGCCCACGCACAACGGGCGCGGGCGATGTCATGAGGACGAGCGCCGGCCGGTGATGGCATCGAAGACGCCGCGCAGGTCCAGTTTTCCTTCCGCGGCACGCCCCAGCAGGGCTCCGATGGCCATGAAGAGCAGGGAGACAAGGAAGCCCCAGAGACCGAACTGGAGGGACATGAACGCCACGAATGCGCCCAGGGCGGTGCCCGCGACGGTGAGGCTCACAGCAGCGCCTCCCGCTCGGGCCCGGCGGGGGCGGTGGTCTTAACCGGCGGCGGCACGTAGACGTCGGTAATCTCCACATTCACTTCGATCACCTGAAGCCCCACCAGTTCCTCCACCGCGCGGTAGACAGCGGCGCGGACGTCGTTCGCCAGCGCGTGCAGGGGCGTTCCGTAGCTTGCCACCAAAGTGATGTCGACGGCGACCTGCGTTTCGCCCACTTCTGCGTGGACGCCCGCGGCGTGGTCGGAACTCCCCACTGCGTCACGGATGGCCCCAAGGGCCCGGGACGGGCCCGAACCCAAAGAGTAGACGCCGGGAACTGACCGGGCTGCGATTCCCGCCACCTTCGCCACGGCGGTCTCGGAGATAATTGTCCGGCCCGGACCCGGAGCCGGGCTTGCGGCAGGGCGGCTTGGCACTACAGGCTGTGGGTTCTGGTATTCCATCAGGCACTCCCCCTTCTGTTGTTTCCACCCTATCCCCAGCCCGGGGCGTTGTGCCGGAATCCCCACGGTCCGCCGACAGGCCTTGCTTAAAGGGCCCAGGCGGGAACGCCCCCAAGGACATTCCCGCCTGAGCGGTGCCGCCTGTGTCAGCGGCGATGCGGCGTGGGCCGCGGTCTATTCAGGTTTGTACGCCGGCCTACTTGTAGAGGCCTTCGCCGCCGACCCTGACGTTAGTGGGCAGGTAGCCGAACGGGCCGAGACCGTTCCGGCCGAAGCTGCGGTCCACCTGGGTCACGCCGTTCCTGAAGTTGATCTTGACGGTGGGCGACAGCGAACCGCCGCGGACGCCGTTGACGTTATCGATGAACGACTGCACCAGGCCGCCGGGCTGCACGTAGTGCGAGTAGGCCTGGAACTGGCGCCCGTTCTGCTGGCCGGAGATGGTACCGCTCGGGTTGTTCGCCGGCAGGTTGAGGTCTGTGGGTGAACCGAGCGCCAGGCCGCTGTTGTTGACCGGCTGGTAGTCGGAACGGATGCCGTCGCCAACGAAGCCATAGACGCCGTCCGGTCCGCGCATGCCGTCCGCATAGGTGAACTGGTGGCTGATCGTGTACAGGTAGTACTTGTTCTTGCCGTTTTCATTCTGGATGAAGATCTGCGGGCGCTCAGTCTGGTCGTTGACGCAGTTTGCGGACAGGATCGGCGGCAGGAAGGACCACTTGGTGAGGTCCTTGTTGTCGGCCACAGCGAGGCCCACGTTGGCGGTCTGGTACTTGGCGCCGGTGTTCTGGACGTCGGCCAGGCTCTCGGCATGCGGATCGCCCGGCTGGTAGCCGAGGTCCTCGCCCTTGCACTGGTAATCGCCACGGGTACCCGCAGTGTTGCCTTCGAAAACCATGTAGGTCTTGCCCGGGTGGGCGGGGTCGGCGAACGTGTACGGGTCGCGGAACGCAAAGCCCGGGTTCTGGGCCTTGGTCTGGTACATCTTTCCGTCCGGCTCCAGCAGCTTGGTGTGCTGGAAACCGTCGAAGCTGACGCCGTTCTTGTCTGCGTGGATGTTGCCCAAGGCCTTGGCGATGGCGGCGTCGGGGGCGATCCCGCCGCCGCCGGCGTTACGCTCGGCCACGTCGTGGAACGTGGTTGCCGTGTAGAAGACGTTCACATGGTCGCCCTGCATGAGGCGGGTGGAGCCGGACCATTCGGTGTTGCCGATGGAGGTGTTGTCCAGGAAGAGGTGGCCGCCGTAGTTCCACTTGTCCTTGGCCGGATCGGCATTGGTCTTGCGGAAGAAGTAGCCGATGCGGGCGTTCCAGTGGCGCTGGTCGAAGCCGTAGCCGGCGTGCCGGTCGGCAACCAGGGAGAAGATGACGTCCCAGCCCTTGTAGCTGATCTGGTTGGCGTTTTCATCCGTCAGGGACCAGGTGTCCCAGACCCAGACGTCGTCATTCATGGCGGGGAAATCTTCGGGGATCTCCGGCATGGTGACATCGGGGCTCATGGAGTTCTGGCCGGGAGCCACGGTGGGGTCGCTCTGCGCCATGATCTGCTTGGCGTCTGCGCGCGTCCACTTCGAGGTGAAGTCCGACGCCGGGTCGAAAGACTGCTGCGTGTGCGTGGTGGGGAGGGCGAAACCGGGAGTGGGGGCCGGCAGCTGCCCGACCGACGGCGGGTCCGACGGCTCGTTGGCCTGGGCCGGGGGGACGGCCAGGAAGGCCGAGGCAGCCACGGCAGCCGCCAGGGCTGCGGCGGCAGAACGCCACCGCAGCGTCCGGGGTGATTGGGGGTGCTTGTGCATTGGTGCTCTTCTCGCGGAGTTGTAACTGTTCGTGGAAGACGGGCGGATGCCCATAACCCCAAAACCAACCGCGGCCCGGCAACAGCGCAGGCGCCATCGGGGACGCCGTTGTGTGTCGGGGAGGAGCGGGGCCTGGGTGGGGCCCCGGGCCAAAAGGAAAGCATGCTTTCCCTTGGCCGCTCCCACGCTAGGCAGAGGACGCAGCGTTATTCAAACCCTGTTTCAAAGCGGAAAACCGGGATACCGGCGGGTAGGTGCAAGCGCTTACGCAACTCAACGCGCGCGCGTGCCACAACGGTTTGGCGGGGGTCAAATGTTTCAGCCACCGCTCGAAGTTTTTTTGCGGGAAAGGTCGGCTGTTGGCTGTGTCACGCTCCTGATGGGATGCCCGCGACTGCGGTGCCGGCTGGCTGCCCGGCCACCACGCATCAAGGCCAGGCCGGCCGGATGCGGCCCCACCACGCACCTCTGCCACGCCGGCGGCCGGATGCGGCGGGATCACTTCCAGCCACGGATCACTTCCAGCCACGGATCACCCGCACCCACAGATCGAGTCGGGTGGTGGGAAGGCTCCCCCCGCATCCCGCATACGTACCCGCTTGTCGCCCCGCAAAGGAGCCTTCGCCGCGCAGATTCACCTCCGCCCCGCTTATGTGGGGGTCGTCGCGGAATACGCGGGTCGCGAATGACTTTCCGTGTCGCCGCGGAGCAGCCTGGTCGCGAATGGATCCTCGCGGCCGGCATGCAACGGCATCCGAGTCGTGTTCGCGCATCCAAATCTTCAAGGTTCTGATCCGCGAACAAGACCGGTAGCGGCAGGCACGAGCGTGAGGAGGCGGGAGCGGGAGGCGGGCGGTGCGGGCGGCGGTTGGGGCGTGAGGGAGCGGCAGGCGGCCGGCGTCAGGATTGGGAGAGGTGAAGGAGCGCGGGGCGGACCGCAACCCGGAGCAGGCAGGGGCCGGTCCGAATGGAGGCTTAAATGAGAAAAGCACCAGTTCCGAAGAACTGATGCTTCCCAGTGGTGGCTCCGACCGGCGTCGATCCGGTGACCTTTCGATTTTCAGTCGAACGCTCTACCAACTGAGCTACAGAGCCTAGGTGACTAGTCACCATGAGAGCCGGAATTACTTCCAACAATCAGAGCGACCCTGACGGGACTTGAACCCGCGACCTCCGCCGTGACAGGGCGGCGCGCTAACCAACTGCGCTACAGGGCCTTGCGTTTCTTGCTTCACGGTATCTCTACCGCTTTTTTCAAGGCTTCCAGCCTACCAGACTTTTTTAGCCTGTTTGACCAGTTCCTTGCGTACCCCCAACGGGATTCGAACCCGTGCCGCCGCCGTGAAAGGGCGGTGTCCTAGGCCGCTAGACGATGGGGGCCAGAACCCGTTCGGAACAAAATAAAAGGCGAGAAGCGAGGCTTTCCGTCTTTGTCCTTTGCGTTTCTCCGAACTGGACTCTAAAACTATAGGGCCTCTGCCGGAATTATCCAAAATCGGCGGAAATCCGCGCCAATTCCCGCCCCGGCGCGTAAAGATGGACGGATGGATGCCGTCGCAGCACTCAACGAGATTGCTTTCTGGCTGGAGCGCGGACGCGCCGCCACGTTCAAGGTCCAGGCCTTCCGCAAGGCGGCGGCCGCCATCAGTGCGCTGCCGCCCGGGGAAGTGGCCGACCGCGCCCGGACCGGACGGCTTAAGTCCATGAAGGGCATCGGTGACCGGACCTTCGCCGTGATCCGGCAGGCAGTGGACGGCGAAGTGCCGGACTACCTCGCCGACCTCCGCGAGAAGGGCGCGCAGCCGCTCGCCCCCGGCGGGGCTGACATCCAGGAGGCGCTCCGCGGCGACCTGCACAGCCACAGCGAGTGGTCCGACGGCGGCTCCCCCATTGAACTGATGGTTGCCGCTGCGGAGGTGCTGGGGAGGGAGTACCTGGCCCTGACTGACCACTCCCCCAACCTCACCATTGCCAACGGGCTCTCGCCGGACCGGCTGCGGGACCAGCTGGATGTGGTGGCGGGCATCAACAGCGGCGGCGGGACAACCCGGCTCCTGACCGGGATCGAGGTGGACATCCTGGAGTCCGGCGACCTGGACCAGGAGCCGGAGCTGCTGGAGCGCCTGGATATCGTCGTGGCCAGCGTCCACTCGAAGCTCCGCGCTGACCGAAAGATTATGACCAAGCGCATGCTCGGCGGCATCCAGGACCCGCAGACCAATGTGCTGGGCCACTGTACGGGCCGGTTGGTGGAGGGCACCCGCGGAACCCGGCCGCCTTCCGAGTTCGACGCCAGGGAAGTCTTTGCAGCCTGCGCCGAGAACAATGTGGCAGTGGAGATCAACTCCCGTCCCGAGCGGCAGGATCCGCCCGATGCCTTGATCCAGCTCGCGCTGGATGCCGGGTGCCTGTTTTCGATCGACAGCGACGCCCATGCGCCCGGGCAGCTGGATTTCCTGCAGTACGGCGCCGAGCGGGCAGCCCGCAACCACGTACCCGCCGAGCGGATCATCACCACCTGGCCCGTGGACAAGCTGCTGGCCTGGGCCAGCCAAACCTAGGCGGGACCGCCGTGGCCGATTCCCGCCAGCCCCGCGCCCTGGCCGGCCGTAGATTGGTCTTATGCCTTCAGCCCGCCCTGCCCAGAACTGAATGAAACCTCCGGCCGTGGCACCCGCCCCCGTCAAGGCCCTCGGCGTGGCAGCCATGGTAGTGACCGTAGTGCTGTGGGCCTCTGCCTTCGTCGGCATCAGGGCCATTGGCCCGCACTTCTCCCCCGGCCCGCTGACCTTGGGCAGGCTGTCGGTTGCCGCCGTCGTCCTGGCGTTCCTGGTGGTGCCGCAAATGCTCAGGAGCCGGCTGCTGCCCAAGGGCCGGGAATGGCTGCCGATCATCGCGTACGGGGTGATGTGGTTTGGCGGCTACAACGTCGCCCTGAATGCCGCCGAACACATTCTTGATGCCGGAACCAGCGCCCTCCTGATCAACGTCAACCCCATCCTGGTGGCCATCATGGCCGGATTCTTCCTCAAAGAGGGGTTCCCGCGCTGGCTGCTCATCGGCAGCACGGTGGCCTTCGCGGGTGTTGCACTGATCGCCCTGGGTTCCGGACAGCCGCGCAGCCCTGGGGAAAGTCCGACGGCGGACCTGGCAGGCGTGGCGCTTTGCCTCCTGGCGGCGGTGCTCGCCGCCGTCAGCGTCATCATCCAGAAGCCGGTGGTGCGGCAGTTTCCGGCGGCGCAGGCAACCTGGTTCGGCATCGTGGTGGGGGCGCTGTGCTGCCTGCCGTTTGCCGGACAGTTGGCGTCCGAGGTGCAGTTGGCTCCGCCCGGGGCGACCTGGGGCCTGGCATACCTGGGGGTCTTTCCCACAGCGATCGCCTTTACCACCTGGGCCTACGCGCTTTCCCTGGTGGACGCCGGCAAGCTGGCCGCCACCACCTACCTGGTGCCCGGAACCACTGTCCTCATCTCCTGGCTGCTGCTCGGTGAAATCCCCACAGCCTGGGGACTCGTGGGTGGCCTGGTCTGCCTGGTGGGAGTAGGACTGACCCGGCGGAGGATCCGGGGCTGACGCTGCCGTGTGGGGCTAAAGTCGGAGTATGCCAGCCAGCCTGCCGCCGGGCCTGCCGATCATCCCCTCCGGGCCGGACGGGCCTGCCGCTAAGAAACCTTTGCCCTCCCAGGGAACATCCCGCTTCACCATGTCCCCGGACGACTTTGAGGCGGCCGTCCAGGATGCCCTGGACAGCATCCCGGACAGCCTGGCCCAGGCCATGGACAACGTGGCGGTCTTTATCGACGACGACTACACGCCGGGCCCCGGGGAAGACCCGGACACCGTGCTTTTGGGGTTGTATGAGGGGGTTCCCCTGACCGAACGCGATGCGTGGTGGGACGCCGGCTCCCTTCCGGACCGGATCACCATCTTCCGCGAACCCATCCTGGAAATCTGCGCCTCGCGGGACGACGTCATCCACGAGGTGTCTGTCACGGTAGTGCACGAAATCGCGCATCATTTCGGCATCCCGGATGACCGGCTGCACGAGCTGGGCTGGGGCTAGCCTGTAGCCATGGGACACGACCACAGCCACGGAATCACCGGTACCAGGCGGCACCGGAAACGCCTCGTGGCCGTCCTGGGCATCACGCTTGGTGTGGTTGTCATCCAGACGGCGGGCGCAATACTTTCCGGATCGCTGTCGCTGCTGGCAGATGCCGGCCACATGCTGTCCGATGCCGCCGGCGTCACCATCGCCCTGATGGCGGCCTGGATCGCGGGACGCCCGGCGAACGACCAGCGGACCTACGGCTTCCAGCGCGCCGAGGTGCTGGCGGCGCTGGCCAATGCCCTGATCCTGATCGTGATCTCCGCGGTGATCTTTACCGAGGCGGTCCGCCGGTTCAGCGCCCCGCCGCTGGTGCAAACGGACATCATGCTGTTTGCCGCCATCCTGGGTGCCGCGGCCAACCTCGCCTCGCTCCTGGTCCTGCGAACGGCGCAGGAGGAAAGCCTCAACATCCGGGGCGCCTACCTGGAAGTCCTTGGCGACCTCCTGGGCTCCCTTGCCGTGATCGCCGCAGCGGCAGTCATCAAGCTCACGGGTTTCCAGGCGGCGGACACGATCGCCTCGGTCCTGATCGCCCTGATGATCCTGCCCCGGGCCTGGAGCCTGCTGCGCGACGTGGTGGACGTCCTGCTGGAAGCCACCCCCAAAGGGGTGGAGGTGCAGATGATCCGCGAACACATCCTGTCAGTGGCGGGCGTGACCGACGTACACGACATCCATATCTGGACCATCACCTCGGGTGTGCCTGTCTTTTCCGCCCACGTTGTGGTGGATGACGGCGTCCTCAACGCCCGAGGCGCGGACCAGTTGCTGGACAAGCTCATCAGCTGCCTGGGCTCCCACTTTGACACCGACCACTGCACCTTCCAGCTGGAACCGGCAAGCCACTCCGAGCATGAAGCCAACCAGCATGCCTGAATCCGACACGCGCCGGTCAGTTCCCACGAAAATGACACAGTTGTGGTTTATGTTATTGATGTGACTCCTGTTGCTTATGTGCATAACGTCACGTAACCTCGGACTGCTGGCGAGCAGCTGAGGGGCACCGTCGTGCCGCATCCAGAACCTCACTCCCAGCCCGAATGTTGCGAGGTCTCTGCAGATGGCTTTATCCGGATCCGGCCGCAGGACGGCCGTGCTGTGCGCCGCCGTCGTCATTTTTGCTTCCGTTGCCACGCCTGCTGCCGCTGTCCCGGTGGCATCCTCGCCGCTGGCCGTTCCGGCGTCGCCTGAGATCCCATCGCCTGAAGACATCGCGGCAGCGAAGGCCAGCGAGTCCGCAACAGCGGACCAGGTGGCCTCCATCGAGCGCATCCTGGCTGATGCCTCCGCAGCCCAGCAGGCGGCATTCGCGGTGGCCATGCAGGCCAACAACTCCTACAGTGAAGCCCTGGTGGAGCTTCAGCAGCGCACCGACGCGGCTTCTGTCGCGGCCGCGAAGGCTTCGGCGGCCCG
>NZ_JARFXU020000070.1:0-406 GCF_029581595.2 Arthrobacter sp. NQ7
TAGTGGTTGTTGTGTTGAGTATAATTCGTAACTAAACGACATATATGATATTTTGATCGATATATATGTTTTATGTATATGAGGATACAGCCCACACCTCCACTATCTGCACGTGTGGCGCTTCGTCGGCAGCGTCAGATGTGTATAAGAGACAGGCTGAGGCCCACTGGCCGAGGCGGGTCCCGACGTTGAAACCCGCCTCGTACTTGTCAGCGGCTTGCACCCACCGCCGCCCACGCCTTGGTCCCTCGCTGTCTCTTATACACATCTCCGAGCCCACGAGACGAGTCCTAGGATCTCGTATTCCGTCTTCTGCTTTGAAAAAAAAAAACCATTAATTCTCATATCATCAGATTAGCTTCTCTCCCTTCTCATTGTACACTACTCTAGCTAACACCCTAAACCC
>NZ_JARFXU020000071.1:0-405 GCF_029581595.2 Arthrobacter sp. NQ7
TCGTGGCCCCGGTCCTGCTGGTGCTCTCGGCGGTGCTGTCCTACGCGGCCGCACAGGGCGTCGCGGCTTTCGTGTTCAACAACCTCTACGGGTTCGGGGGAGCCGACGCCACCGCTCCGCTGTTCGGCTTAGTCTTCTCGGAGGCCCTGGGCGTGGACTACACCATCTTCCTGATGAGCCGCGTCCGGGAGGAATCGCTCAAGCACGGCACCACGCCCGGCATCCCGCGCGCCCCGGTGGTGACCGGCGGCGTGATCACCTCTGCCGGTGTTGTCCTTCCCGACGCCTCCGCAGCCCTGGGGGTCATCCCCATCATGTTCCTGGTGCAGCTTGCCTTCATCGTGTCCTTCCACGCCCTGCTCGATACCGTGCTGGTGCGCTCGCTGCTGGCTCCGGCGTTGGCCT
>NZ_JARFXU020000072.1:0-270 GCF_029581595.2 Arthrobacter sp. NQ7
TTCTTTATTTGTCTTCTATTCGTTCATCTACTCTCTCTATTACTACAGTTCTTTATTTTTTAATGTGTTTGTGTGTATGTGATTACTACGTACACATGTACCACTACACGTGTGGCGCTTCGTCGGCAGCGTCAGATGTGTATAAGAGACAGGGTTGGTACCCATCACGATCGTCCGGCGCGCCATCGGGAGCTGCAATGTCAGCAGCCGTTGCAGGCCTGTGGTGCCGAGCGAATCGGATGCTTCACGGGCTGTCTCTTATACACATCT